>JAYUEN010000416.1:0-11224 GCA_043739185.1 Bdellovibrionales bacterium | reverse complement strand
TAAAGCTCAAAATAGTGGTATCTCATCTTGAAACACAAAAGAATAGAAGCCCATAATGATTGGCTATTCAGAGAACTTATCGTCAAATTTGTTCATTTAGAATTCACCTATAGGGCGCTAATCTTAATTGAGTCAGAGCATGGTGTTCTGATGATCTTCCTCGAATTAACACGGGGAAGTGAAAGCCAACATTACCACGGGAGTATTAATATGATGAATTTAACAAACCTACTCAAGACTGTAACTTCAAAGAAGAAATTATTGTCTATGTTTTTCGTTCTATATGGACTAAATGCAAACGCAACATCATTCGGTGAATATATGGGTTACGCTCAGACATATATTTCAGCCGGTGCAAGCGCATTGGCTACAGGTATTGGTCAACAGAGCACAGCTAACTCCTTGGCGAGTGTCGGCTTGACATGGTTGTCTAATCAATATCAAGCCCAAGCAAACGCAAGTTTTTCCCAAGCCTCCACATATGGCCAAGTAGCAACATTCCTGGGAAATGAAGCGAAGGATATTGGTACCTGGGACGGCAGCTACAATGAACAACAACAG
This sequence comes from Bdellovibrionales bacterium, assembly GCA_043739185.1. Lineage (GTDB taxonomy): Bacteria > Bdellovibrionota > Bdellovibrionia > Bdellovibrionales > JAMPXM01 > JAYTQQ01. The sequence continues at coordinate 10,663 of JAYUEN010000416.1, read as the reverse complement.
GGCCAAGGAGCTATAGACGCGGGAGCAGCGATTTCAAGCACTGCAGATAACTACCGAAGCTCAGGTGGAGGTTGCAAAAATGGCGATACTACCTGCACGTCAATGTCTAACTATTGATCTATCTTAAGAGAAGTGCAGCAAAAACAACTCTTCGAGTTTTTACTGCACTAATAGTGAGTATCATTGCAGGCGCGACTCATTTCTAGATGGTCAATTCTAAATAGATCCAGCTAGTTTTGATTTCGAAAACGAAAATACAGGTGGCACTATAATTGAATTGTAATCAAGTTAAATCTAAAGCTTCAGCGAAGCATAAATAAATAAAGGCAGGAAAAATATGCAAACCCAACGAAGACATTTTTTAAAGTCAGCAGCTACTCTGAGCTCGGTCCCTCTTTTTCTTGCTTCTAAAAACGCAATAGCTGGAACTATTGTGGCTGGAGTGCGCGCGGTACCAACCTTTATAAATGTCAAAAGCTATGGCGCTCTTGGCAATGCGGACACAACTGGTAGTGATGACACCGACGCAATTCAAAGTGCGATCAATGCCTGTGGACCCGCGGGTGGCACACTCTACTTTCCAAAAGGTATTTACGGCGTGCGCGCAAGCAGCTTAGCAAGTCCTGAAAATAGTTGTCTATTGTTTAAAAATCCAATTCGCATCTTGGGAGATGGACCATTTTATTCTGCTATACTTCCGCTTCCGAGCGTGGCTGCAACAACTCAGATTATGGTTTTTAGCCCGGATCAAAACTACCCTGAGGATAAAGCATTTACAACTATTGAGGGAATTTTCATTGGAAACCCAAACGCTGGAGCTCGGAACGGAAACCAAGGAGTTTTTTGTAGGACTTTATTGAAAGGGCAACAGTTGGCGAAATTCACTATGAGAGATGTCTACATTCAGCAAGGTAATGGCCGCGCATTTTATCACTCCAACGATACCTCCCAAAATGGGAATGGTGGATTGTATGCTGCACTTATAGAAAATTGTTTTTTGCAGGGTGGGGTCATGCTCAGTCAGAGTGGTGATTCTATTGTCATAAGAAATTGTATTATAACAGGCAATCAAATCGGAATTGAAGCGAGTTTGGTGAGTCATTTAGTTAACGGCAGCCCAGACACAGCTTCGCTTCTATCCATTATAGACAACAATATTACTTCGAGTGCTGGCGCTATCAAAATATATGCGGGAAGTAGGTACAATATTATTAGAAATAATATTGAAAATTCAAACGGCAATGCGCTCTCCTCGAACGATGGCGCCGTGATTAATATTTCTGGAGCTAATGGTGTGATGTATGGTGGAGTCATAGAATGCAATTTGGTTTCTGCCTTTGGCGAAACTACCGCTAATTGCTTAGTAAGGCTCCGAAATGCGCGTGGCCTATCGATAGAAAATAATGTGTTAAATTCTGATCATCCCGCAATGAATGCAATTTCTGTGGGGCCTGATTGCGTTGATGTAGCTATCGGTCGACAAACTTATAATGCCGGTACGACTACAAATAAGATCCAAGACTCAGGCCAAGGTACAATGGGAGTAAGTAAGGCTTTGGCTCCACTCAACTCGTGGGTACCATTTTATTCTAATATCTACGGATCCTTAAGTTGTCGAAAAACTCGTGAGGGCTTGGTCTATCTTAGCGGAGCACTGAAGCTACCTGATGGGCAATCAGCTCCATCTTCAGGAACTACAGTCATGTTCAATTTACCCCTTGGGTTTAGGCCCTTGAAGGCTGGCTACTTTCCCGTTTGCTGCAACTCTTCGGGTCTGACAATGGGAACAATATTAATTGATCCAGGTGGAGCTGTTGTATTTTATGCTGGTTCTGCCGGCCTCATGTCATTTAACGGCGTTGTTTTTCCGAGTGCAACTTTTGGAGATGGATATTCTGATGAATAGGGGCTAAGTTATAACTCCCCGAAAGGGAAGATCGGCCTTCGGACAAGATTTTGATTAAGGCACCAATTGCGACGAGCATCAGATACGACGATTTCACAAACGCAATTTTGATAAAGCAGAGCTTCGAAAGATACGTATTCACGATCTACGCCGTACATACAAAAGTCTTTACGTAATAAATGGAGGAAGCCTTGCGGAGCTGCAAGCGGAATCACGTCGTTGTGTTCGCGGAAATAGAAATCGGCCTTTCTAGCTAAATCCTCAATGCTGTTAATCCCTTGATGATAAAGGTAATTATTTTTGAGTGATCGGTAAAGACTTTCAATCATCGAATTTGAGTAGTGAATATCAGGTGACGCCTTTGTGTAGAATATGAATTCGCCCGATATTTGTTGCATAACTTCAAATGCCTAAAGCATAATTGAAAGTTGCTTATCGTATTGCAAATTGCCAAAGGACTATTTATAAATGAAAAATAAAATATTACCCCTCGCTTTAATACTATGTTTTTTTCTAACCTATTCACCATCGCCGGCTTGTGCAGGTCAGCTATTTACCGAGCACTATGGTCTTCTTCAGGTTGTTGAGATGTCCGGATTAGCAATTTTAGGCTCAGTAGTTGCTATAAATTCAAAAGAAAGGAAAGTGACTTTGCTTATTAAAAAAATCTGGCATCGACCAGATAAATTACCAACTTTGCAAGTCAACATTGCTAAAGTTGACGAGAATGGAAAAAACTATTTACTAATTGAAGAGGTCACTATTGAGCTTTCTAAAAACTTAGACCTTAATATTTATACTGGGGTGGAGTGGACTGATCCCAACAAATCGCCTTTAGATCATCGCCTTTTTGGTCATTTGAACTTAGGTGAAGTAAAAAAGGGTCAAGATGTCATTTATGCCGGCAAAGAACTCCTCCCCAGCAATACGGAAATTACAGGACGATTGGACCGGATTTTTAACACTAATTTTAAATCTGAATATCCTAATAAAGCCAAAAAAGAAGAGCTTTTGTCTGATCTAAACGATTATAGCTTAGCAAAAGTGGCCTTCGCAGAGCTATTGGAGCGAAAAAGCGCAAGTCTTAGAACACTCATGTCATTAAAAAACTCCGAACTTAGCTTGGGCCTCTTACCCATACTTTTTGAAAAAACCAAAGAGACTACAGGCGCCACACTTTTTAATGAAGCAAAAGCAGAGTTTCTTAGTGATTATCCGATAGAAATAAAAAGTGCAATTTTATATCAATTAATTTCTCAAGCAAAACCTGAGATGCTTGGGTCAGCGGCATCCTTTGTAAATCATTTACTTTTTTCTAAGCAATCAAAAATAGAGAAAAGTCAGGAGACTTACTTTTTTAATAGTGGCGTGGATAGAGGAAATGAAATTTTAAGAAAGGTCGAAGGTAAATTCACGCCTTCAAATGTGGCTTCCATAGGGCAATTGTATTGGTCACTTAAGTTGATGCAAGTGACGAATCCCGATGTGGACACATTGGAGCATAGCACAGAAAAATTATTAACCGATCAAAAAAGTGATATTCGAAATCAATTTGTTTCATCAGGTTTCAATTCATTAACTCAATATTTAAATTTTAAAAATCACGAACTTAATGAGCGAGCAAAAATGATAATTGGTATTTTGGTAAAGTTGATCGTGGAAAGGCCTGACGATTACTATGTTGCCAGCATAACTCAGCTTCCAGTTGAGTCGGTAAAATCTTTAGAAGATAAGACAAGCATCACGCAAGCTATGATTTCTATGGCTGTTGCTTTGGTAAAAAAAGACTCTTCGTTAAAATCGTCATTAAAAACCGTCATTGAAAGAAATTTAAAAACGGAAGTGACTCAATTTTCAACTGCCAAATCTGACATTGGAAGCGAACTTCAAGTGGGTATTTCTATGAATGTTGAAAGTAATCTTAATTCCAAAGAATTTGACGAATATTTAAAGCTATTTCGTGAATAAAAAATGTTTTAAATTGAATTTAGAGAATGAAATTGACCCATTCATCGACCTACACAAGTTAAATTCATTGAACTGACTGAATTTCTGAAATTGCGAATTCCCCTGTGCGAAAACCCCTGCCTCTCCAATCCTGTTCCGCTACCTGCATGTCTAGAAGTGCCAAATTTCTGATGGGTAGGTCTTTTGAAGTACGAACTTTTTCGAACGCAGCTAGGTAAACTGCCTTCAAAGCTAAATACTTTTGATAATGAGCTGATAGCTCACTGTGATCCGATGAGCAAAGCGCAATGAAAGATTGATGAAACTCTAATTCCTTCGCCATGCAGTTTAATTGAGAACCCGTTACCATCTCCCAAGAATTCAACTTTGCAATTTTCGCGAGTCAGGGAATCGACGTGGTTTGAGCCGCAGATATATTTGGTACAACGACAACAGCTGCCAATAAAATATTTAATAGAATGAGCATCGCAAAATCCTCCGATTTATCGAGCAATACTTATATCATTTGTATGGCCGGTTGGCGCTGACAATAACGAAAGACGAATATTTTACAGAATTTCATAATGGCGCCCTCGATGGTATTTCTCATATTTGAATTGATCGTGAAGTCAGAACCTTAATGATGATCTAGCAACTGGTTGAAAAGGTTTTAAGACGCCGTCTCAATCACGGTAATCTTTAAACCTTCTCTCTGCACCTGAGGCGCCGCGCTCACTTTTGGCATGGACTCAAACTCCTCATCCGAGAAGTGGAATTCATTGGGACTTAAGTTTCGTTTCCTAACCCGATCTCTTCGTACATCAAGTGGAGCAAGCAAATGAAAGATCTCAATATTTGCACTTGTTTGGTCTGCAATTGAGCTTAGCCATTCCCAGTGACCTATATTGCCGCCAAAATCCAATACGACAGACTGGTTAAGCCGTAGGAGTTGAAGAGTGCAGTCAGTGATAATATTTCTAACTCCATAATAGTATTTGTCATAATCTTCTACGGATTTTATGGGAATTCCAAGTTGCCTAATGTAATCGTCAATTAAGAAGACTACTGCATTTTTCTCACTAGATAACTTTTTGGCGTACGTCGTTTTGCCTGATCCTATAGTGCCAGTCATCGCATACAATTTTGGTTTTTTACTTTCCATAGCGTCTGATAGCCTTCTAGATTCAAATGGTCAATAGCCCAATAATTCATATGCCGACCACTGCATATAATCAAAATTGACCGACTTGGAGACGACTAAAAGGCTAAAGCTGAATCCAATAGTAGCGCTTCATTGGTCCACCTTCATACTGAAGCTTTCTATCTTTTAGCACTCCCCCATTTTTTTCGATGACTCTTATTGAATGCAAATTGTCGTCATTGCAGGTCAGAAGTACCTCAGAAATTCCAAACTCACGAGCGTATCCGGCCTTTTCAAGCATGCCAAGACGTCTTTTGGTATTTTTATTTGTACTCTTAAATATGTGCTGAGCAATTTGGTCGGCCGTGAGATAGCCAAAATCACAGATGAGTTTTAACGCCAAATAATCCCTTTCCTGAAGTCTTAAACACTCAAGCTTTGGGTTCTGCTTTCTTCGAACTTTGGGTTCGGAGTTGTTGGTGATGGGTTGGGTTTCATTTTCTTGCATCGGTCACTGCCCCTTTCAAAAATTTGAAGTTCTGTGCGAAACAAATGCAAGAGCCGGACACACTTTTGCGAAGTTTGTAAATTTATCTAAAGGATGAGAATGAATTAGTAATTTAAAATAGAGTCTCAAAAATGAGACTCTATCTTTTCTGATAGTCTTCTTTTTGCGACTATCAAATGAGACTTCCCTGAGACAGAGAGGAGGAGGAGGAGGAGGAGAAGGCGGAGGGAGGAGAAGTTTCGGACTTTTGAAATTTCGCAACAATGAGACTCTATCCCGTTTGCCGCAAACGTACCGCCATTTCGCATTTTTAATACGAAACAGGACTTTACTTTCTAGCCAATTATGTATATACATAACTATGAGCATGATTTACTTTCAGTGGGACTCACAAAAGTCACAGCTTAACCTCAAGAAACATGGCGTTTCGTTTACTGAGGCCGCCGCTGTGTTTTTTGATTTGAATGTCATGACGGCTTCGGATACGTCTCACTCGACCCAAGAGGATCGCTTTTTTGCCATTGGCTCATCTAGCGAGAAGAGAGTTTTATTTATCGCATTTACTTACCGGAGGTCAGAACTCTATGAAAAAGAAATCTATCGAATTATCAGCGCAAGACTTGCAAACAAAAATGAAAGAAAAGTCTACCGGCAGAAAGATTAAGGATTCTGACATAGACTATTCGGATCTGCCTGAACTCTCTTCAACAGAACTTAAAAAGTTCAAACGTGTTGGTCGACCTTTAATTGGCGAGAGTCACCGCAAGGCAATTTCAGTGAGGATTGAAGTAGATGTTCTGTCTAAACTGAAAAGTAAGGCCAAGAAAAAAGGCATCGCTTATCAGTCATTGATTAACGAAATTTTGAAAAAGGCAGTTTAACAAGATCTTGTTTCGCAGAGGCGGTAAGCAGCAGGCCCCAGTATCACTAAACATCGAAGGCCTAGCGACGACCCCTCAGACTTTTTTGACCATTTGAAATAATCCCAAGAAAGGCTTGCGGCTTAATGTAAAATATTAAGCCGGGCACTAGCTTCTGCTGCAATTCCAAGAGAGTTTCGGACTGTTAAAAATTCGCAAGGCTGAAACTCGCCACCAAAGAAAAGGACCGAGTTGCTTTTCGCGCGGACATTCAATGAAAAAAACGACTGACCCACTTGGACAGTCGTTGTAGTTGAATTATATATGAATTTATTTTGATATCAGAAAGGGCTTCTTAAAAGCCTTCGTTCAAATCAAGTAGTTGCGCAGTTTCAACTTGGCTATCTAGTGATACTGCTTTCTGGTCTTGAACTGCATATCCGCCACTGCTATGAACAGGAACTGCGCCAACAGCCTTCTGGTCTTGAACTGCGTAGTTGTTACCAATATCAGTATTAGCCTGCGCAGACACCGAACCTAAAATCGCCAAGATTACAACCATACTTTTCAACATACATACCTCTTTGGTTATTGGTTTAAGAAAATCGTCGAACTTTTATAAGATTATCAGACTTTTAATCATTCAGCGATTGGCTAAATTGAGAATCGTAATTGAGTTTGCTTCATACTAAGACGGTTTTAAAAAGCTCATCTTAAAGAGGGAGCAGTATATATCACTTTGAGACAATCGAAAGTCTGCGAGTGGTTTTGATGAACAAAAAATCTGTCATCAGACTTGTCATCATTCTGTCATCTACGGCAGAAATCTGCTGAAACTTCAGGACATTTCAAAGAGTCAGGGCTCTTTTTGGTTAATGTGTTTTCAAAGACTTAGAACAAATGCGCTTTTTGATTATTGCCGGCTATGAGAAGAAAATTGGGGTGTTATTAGGGAGTTGAACTATTTCAACACCTTAAGTCGCCATCTGGTCTGTTTATTAGACAGAAGTCCAGATGGCTCCCCAGTTTATTTAGATTATTCAGAATCACCACTATCGTCAATACGTTTAAGATCCGATCCGAGTACCAGTTTTAACACTCTTGCGGGGCGTTCACGTCGCTCAAACTTGAGCGAATCTGTAGCTCCCTCAATTTCGACACCCGCACGTCTTAAATAGACTTGCATGGTTTCAAGATCAGCCCAGCCACCCATAATCATGACCTTGGCTTGAGCTACACCGTTTCGCAAAAGCTGAGTTGCCCAACAAGCCCTTAAAGTATGAAAGCAGACCGACGTAATTCCAATCTCTTCACAAAATGCCCTTAAGATCCTTGCAGCTTCTCCGTTCTTCCAAGCTTGAATCCTTGGTAGAACGTACTCATCTGGTCCTTTTTCCCAAGTTCCAATCGCTCCCAAGAACTCATAAAGTTCTTCGTTGATAGGCACTTGTCGCCACTCATGATCCTTAAGTTGATTCTCACGTCTCAAATCAAAGTCATACTTTGTATCGAGCATAATCCGGCGTTCTTCGCGGCAAATGTCTCGCACTTTAAGTGCGTAGGCTTCTCCACTTCGAAACCCCGTGTAGAGAATAAACTTCCAGATCGGGAACCAGGCATGCTTCTTTGTTTCGGCTTCCTCAAGCAAAGTGCAAATCTGAGTGAAGTTTAAAACCTCTGGTCTTCGGCTATTTTTTCTAGAAATCAAACATCCATAAGTTGGCGGTACTGCCACCTTCGGGATCATTCTCGATTTGATAGCCCATTTGTAACAGCTATTGATCGCACTTTTTAAATTGTAAATCGTGCTGTTCGCATAGCCTGTTTTTCTCATGCTAAGAACCAGAAGCTCAAAGTCTGTTGAGGTGATCTCTGAAGCTGGTTTGTTAAACCAGCGCTCTGTGTGATCGCGAATAGCGGTCAAATAACCTTTTGCAGACTTTTCACTCAGTGCCAAGAACTCTAGAGTCTCGCTATCTGAGAGCGCCTCATTTTCCCAACGAGTTATCAGCTTCCCCCAGACAATCCCAGCGCCCTCTCTTTGCACCACTTCGGCCCGCGCTTCTCCGTAAAGATGCATTTCGATTCGCTGAAGCTTTTTTATTGCTTCAGGTGGCAGACTATCAATTTGTTCAGGAGTCACTCCTTGAAGGATTCCTGTCTTGCTTCTCTGCGGTTGAATCGACCGATCAGCGCGAGATCTAGATTTTACGCTCGCCTGATAATAGACCTTTTCGTCTTCTACCCAAACTTTATATGCCATAATTAAACTCCTCCTAGTTGCGGAGAAAGTCTAATTAGTCGGTCCAATGACAACCGATCAATCAGAATACGACCCAAAAACTTTCGAGCCATAAGCTGTTTTCGATAAATCATATTGCGAATGGCACCTTCGGAAGGCTCTCCATCTTTTCTGCGAAATTTTCCCAAATAAGCTGCGGCTTGTTTTGTCGTTAGCCAAGGGGTACTTTTTCCAGAACTTAAATTAAGAGATTCTTCTTGAGGCGCAGGCTCCTCATTCTTTGGTTGAGAGTAAGGATGCCTTTTCATCGCAGCGCCAACGCATTTTGATGATTCCAAATTCCAAATAAATTTTCAAAGAGCGCTCCGCTCAATTCAAAGTTTTTAAGCTTAGAATGAGACGAATTTTTATTAACCATAAGTTACTTTCTCCTTCGTCTTTTATCAAGAATATTCAGCAAAAATATTTTGTTTTTAAAGATTACAAAATGCGACATTTCCCCTATGAATTAGTCGCATTTTGACTTTCGATTTTGCTGCCTTCTGATTTAAGAAGAAGCGCCAAATAGTCGTCCATTGTGATCTGTCCGAACTTCGTACAATACGCACGATAGCTCTGCTCCATTCGATCTCGTCCGGTGAGGCTTGCCTCCTGAAGTTCGGTCACATCCTTTGCGGTAATGTGAGATAAAACTTTAAGAAGGAGGGCGTCGACTTTGACGCGTTTTCCGTATTGTTTCTTGTTGATTTTCGCAAGCTCCGAAAGCAGGCGCTTTCGTGTTTCCAGTGAAACGCGAATCGCTGCTGAATTTGATTTTTTTGTTGTGGGCTTTGCCACTTTCTTAACTTCTGAAGTTTCCATAATAGGTGCTCCTATTTGTGAAACCTCGCCGCTTTAAAGTAGTAGGAGAGGATTAATTTTAAAATTACGCCGCAAGCTTTGCTTGTAGGCTAAATGCTCATATACCGATGTCAGGACCTCGGCTCAGGTCATGGCTAAGATCGGACATTGAGAGTTCCTTAACCAAAATATCAAATGGGTTAAAACGCATTTTCATTTTTTGTGCAAAGCTGCTCTCCCTTTCTTTCTCTGCTGGATTATGAGAAGGCGTTGTGTGGATTTCATGAATGTGCGGATTCAGAGCTATAACTTCTGACATTCTATGTTCTGAAGTCTCGTCAAACATGACAAAGACATTTGCGCCTTTAGCATGAGAAGCTTTGCTTTTTACCCCCAATACAAGAAACTCAAACGGATCTCGGTAAACGAGCATTTTATTTGAACTCGTTAGACTTTCAAAAAATGAAGCCGAAGGCTTTCCGTGGCGCTTTGCTTTCCACTGGCCGCTCGCAGCTTCTTTAAACTCAAGCGCAGATTCGCCTTTTTTTCCCATGAGCCAAACACTTTTATCATTTCCAACATGCACGCTTTTGCTTTTCAGAACTGATTCAGCATGAGACTCACTAAAACCTCGCGAACGCAAAAGACTTTGCATCGTCTTTTGCGCCACTTCTGGCGTTGCAGATTTTGGTTTTGGAAAATAAAAAGACTGAACACCTTTCTGATATGACCCTAGATATGGCTCAAGCAGCAGTAGCTTTGGATTGTTGTTAAGAATTGCAACTGCACCAAGTTCGGTTGTCTCTTTGTGACCTTTCACGAAATCAATTATTGTACCTTCACGACCGTTTTTAGTGTTCGTCCAAGATTTATCTTGGACGATTACAAATTCGCGGCCTCGCAATACCTTCTGACCTTTTGAGTTTGTAATGAGCTGAATTTTGTTGTTTTCGCAATAAGCAAAAATGCTCATTTCCGAAGCCTTTTTCATCTCATGATATAAAACCCCACCGCTCCGATCAAAAATTGCAGGCAACTCATCCCGAGTACGGTTGCGATCAATTTTTGTGAATTGGCTGTAATCCTTTTTTCCGAATCTTGGATTGCCTGTTGATTCAGAAAGTAGATGGCTCTCAGTTCCCACAAAATTTCCTTTTCCGTCAAAGGCTGCTCCAAAATCGGAAAGAGTTCGCTCTCTAAGTCCTGGGTTCTTTGCATA
>JAYUEN010000415.1:0-3743 GCA_043739185.1 Bdellovibrionales bacterium | reverse complement strand
GCATTTATTGATTTGATTTTTACTGCTGTTCGAAATGACCTACCAAACGCTTCGGTCATTATTGAAGGCATGTTAGTTGAACAGCCTCTTCTTTTATTTCCCTCTGATCAAAAGATTTTACAAATTAAACTTATGCCAGAGAGTTCTGAATTTAGTTGGCGCTTTCAAGTCCTCAGTCAACTTGTATCAAAAAAAGGCGAGCACAGTTCTGATTGGATCCTTCATGCGCAAGGCAAGGTAAGTCAATACGAAGGCGGCCCCGGAATCAACAACTTTGATACGATCGAAAGCATTCGTGAAAAATGTAAGGTGCCACATGATATTAATATTTTTTATAAAGCATTATTCGATGGCGGTCTTGAACTAGGTCCTAAATTTAGAGGAATAACCTCTCTTCATACAGGAGAAAATGAAGCGCTCGGCCGAGTGGAACTGGTCGCGGGATTGGAAAGCGAAGCCGATCAATATACCTTTCATCCTGCTCTATTAGATGCTTGTCAACAGGTCATGCCGAGTATCTATGCCGTTGTTCACGCGGATTTAAAAAAGCCTCGTGGTTTTTTACCAGTAAGTTTTGAAAAAGTAATTTTTCATCAAAAGCCTAAGAGTAAGCTCTGGAGTCATGTTTTGTTTAGAGTTGGTGGCGGGCTCAATGACAAAATGGTTAAGGCCGATGTACGTGTATTGGACGACAATGGTAATCTCGTCGTTGAATATCTGGGAAAGACCATGATCGAAGCCCCTCGAGAATCACTAATGAGGATGGTTAGTAAGAAAGAAAAGAAATTAGAGGATTGGTTTTATCAGGTTTTCTGGAGAGATGCCTCGACATTGACATCGATGCCCCAAGATTTGATTCAGGCGCAAGTGAACTCTACCAAATGGCTCATATTATCCGACTTCGGTGGTGTGGGAGATACTATAGCAAAAAAATTAAAAGCAATGAAAGCTGAGGTTTTTGAAATAAGTTCAGCACCGTTTAAAGATTATGATGACGCCATTTTTAGGCAAACGTTGTCGGGAGCTCTTGAATCATTATATGATGGGGGGAAAGGTAATAAGAGTTTACGAATTTTATTTCTTTGGGCCGCGGATTGTGGGCTAAGTTATTTGAATGCGCAGACAGCTCATAAGATAGATAAGAATTTGATCGTAAATGAACAAAAGATTGTTTATTGGTCAGCACTTAGTTTGGTCCAAGAAATTTTGAAATTCAAACAATTTTCTGAAGTGAATTGCAACTTTGTAACCAGGGGCGCTCAGTCAGTAGGTGCTCAAGAATCTTATCTTACTTCGGTTTCTCAAAGTACTTTGTGGGGACTTCGTAAGGTGATAGGACTTGAACAGCCGGAAATGCATTCGCGCATTATCGATCTAGATCCGAACTCTAAAAATCTGGCAGAGGAAGCGGAATTCATTGTTCGAGAAACTATTGAAAAGCCTGGTGAAGAGCAAATTGCAATTCGACAGAATGAAAGAAAAGTTTTAAGACTCATAAAAAGAGATACTAGTAAATTTTTAGATAAAAAACTTGAACCCGTCATTCATGATAAAGCTACCTATTTGATAACCGGAGGTCTGGGCGGCATTGGGCTGCAGATCACGAGTTGGTTGGTGAAAAAAGGCGCAAAGAGTATTCTACTTATCGGCCGAAGCCTCCCAACAGAAAAAGTAAATTCATTTCTTTCAAGTCTTCGAAAGCAAGATGTCAATATCCGATTTGAGACTGCGGATATTTCAGATGAGAAAAGCATGCATCGAGTGTTCACCATAGTTGATAACGAAATGCCGCCTCTCAAGGGTGTCATTCATGCTGCTGGAGTTTTAAAGGATGGATTTTTAGCCCTGCAAGACTGGTCAAAATTTGAAATGGTCATGCTGCCAAAAATAAAAGGAGTCTTGAATCTCCATCAATTGACATTCGATAAAAATTTAGACTTCTTCTGCTGTTTTTCCTCTGCGACATCTGTTCTAGGAAACGTTGGCCAAGCAAATTACGCAGCGGCAAATGCCTTTTTAGATTCATTTTCATATTATCGAAAGGCGACAGGCAAGGTTTCAACCTGTATCAACTGGGGGCCCTGGGCGGATGTGGGAATGTTGGAATCTAGTAGCTCTGCTAAAAAGCAATTGGAGGACGCGGGCTTTGAATTGCTTTCTGTCGACCAAGGGTTGCTTGCTCTTGAGACCCTACTAGAGTCTCAGTCAACTCAAGTCGGTGTTTTTTAAAATTGCAATAGAGAGTATTGAATTGCAAACTGGATTTGTGTCAATAGAGAGTGGAAGCGGAGATTGTAACTTATCTCTGTAGCTTCCACCTTTTAAATTTATGCCGACTAGATATTCGAGTCGACTGAAGATTGCTTCTGCAAATGATCGGATCTTCGAACAATTTTTGCCAACCTCGAAGATCAACTCGAGAGGTTACGAACACCGAACACCCGGAGTCATCCAAGATGAGGTGCCCACTTTGCGTATCCGACAATATTGTGGTGACCACCATCTACTTCCCCTACGACAATGAGACCCGCAATATAAGAACCTAGAGCTGAACTTACTTGGTTATTAGTTAGGGCGCGCTGCCAAACTCGGCCCTTCGGGCCTGCGTTTGTCGCGCGCGCTTAATCAAGACATATTAAAATTGCAGATTTTTCGAAGAATCAATGGATCCCCCGAAATTTTCTCCAGTGCAACTCGGTATTTAACAAGCTGAGTTGAAAGTAGCCACCTGACAGGCCATTTGCGACTTTGTTTTTACTAAGAAACGGAGTTGCAAAATGGGATACTGTCGGGTGACTAAAGAGGATCGTCTTCGAATAAAAGACGGTCTCGAGGCTGGACTATCAAACACGATGATTGCTGACAAGCTTGGTTTTCACAAATCGACAATTGGTAGAGAAATTTCACGAAATAAGGGTTGCAGAGGCTATCGGGCAAAACAGGCGCACTCAATGGCCTTGGCTCGCGAGGAACCCAAGCACGGGCCATATAGGATGAATCCAGTAATAATGATGAGGATTGTCGAGCGACTCGAGGCGAAGTGGTCGCCGGAGCAAATTTACAATAGGTTAAAAATGGAAGGCGAAGAGATTGTCAGCACTGAAACTATTTACAAATTTATCCATGAGGATCGTAAAAATGGTGGTGAGCTTTGGAAGAATTTGAGGCGATCAGGTCGGCACCGAAAGAAGCGTTTTCCCTCTGAAGATCGACGTGGCAAGATCAAAAATACAAGATCCATCTCTAAGCGATCCAAGAAGGCGAATAAGCGGAAAAAGACAGGTCATTGGGAGAGAGATTTAATGATAGGAAAGAACCATAAATGCGCTGTCCTGGCTATCGTCGATCGTAAATCCAGATTCAATAAGTTCAGAAAGCTCAATGGCAAGCATGCCAAGAAAGTGACGAAGGAGACCATCATTGCACTCAAAAACCTACCAAAGAAATCTATGACAAATGACTGCGGCAAAGAATTTTCAGACCACCAGACTTACGAAAAGAAAACCAAGACAAAGGTATACTTCTGTGACCCATACTCCAGTTATCAAAGGGGTACGAATGAAAACAGAATTGGAATTCTAAGACAGTATTTACCGAAGAAGTCAGACCTAACAAATGTCACCAACAAACACCTTCAAGTAATTGAATTCGAAATTAACAACCGACCAATGAAAGTACTTGACTGGAAAACACCTTATGAGGTGATGATGGGGAATTAGTTGCACTGGTTAATTGCTGTCAGG
>JAYUEN010000414.1:0-1154 GCA_043739185.1 Bdellovibrionales bacterium | reverse complement strand
TGATCTAGTTCGACGCGCGAGTTAAGACGAGCTTTCTCGGGTAAGCTCTAGTTTTTTTCTGGAACTTGAATGTACTGACTATAAAACTGCATCTCTTGAATGCTCTCGCGGATATCATCCAAAGCGCGATGTTGATTGTGCTTGCGATACTCGCACTTAAATTTATTGAACATCAAAATTTTCCAAGATGTGACATCCATAATTCGATAATGCAAAAGTTCAGAAAAGTTTTTAAAATATTTATCAATAAATAAACGATCCTGAGAAACCGAGTTGCCAGCTAAGACGGGTTTATCTCGTGGGTCAGGGAAATGATTTTTAGCTAATGTCACTAAATGGTGTTCGACCGCTGTTGGCTCCATACCATGGGGAACTTTAGCGGTTAGGCCCGATTTTCCGTGGTGTTCTGTATTCCAAGCGTCCATATTGTCCAAATAATGCTGGGGCTGCTTGACGATGGCTTCAAAAGTAGCCAGTTCTTTAAAATTAAGATCCGTCACGATCGCCGCGACTTCAATAATCACTTCTTTATTAATATCAAGACCGCTCATTTCCATATCCAACCAAAAAAGTTTTTTCATCGTCATGGGGCCCTTATTTGTTGGCAGGAGTCTCTGAAGTTTGTAGTGGGACTTCGCTGGTGGCTTTAGAGGCCGTGACTTTGTAGTGGCCGGCCTCTTTGACTAACTTTGCAACTTTGGCATCGTCGAGGGGCTTTTTTGAGACCAAGGTGACTTGCCCGATTTCGACCTGACAAGTTTCGGCGCCGATAGCAGGGCATAGTTGAGTTTCAATTTTTTTTGCACAATCTCCACAATGCATACCTTGGACGGTATAGACTTTAGAGTCAGCAAGGGCCAGTGATGAAAAAATAAGCAAACCTGCGAAAAAAGCTTTAAGCATTGAATCCTCCTGCTTAATTAAGGTTTTACTGTGCCATAGGAAGGGGCGGGAAGTCATGGCGTGTTGTCACTCTAATGGGGCGCGAAATATCCATTGAAATTAAGGCAGAAAGCTTTTATAAATCTTGATTCCGATGATATACAGCACTTAATTCGAGGGCTGTTCTTGCGGGGTGGTAGTTAAGTTGGTTATAACGTCCGCCTGTCACGCGGAAGGCCGCGGGTTCGAGTCCCGTCCACCCCGCCAATTTA
>JAYUEN010000413.1:0-1156 GCA_043739185.1 Bdellovibrionales bacterium | reverse complement strand
AAAAAATTCAACACGTGAGAATTATTATTAGATTTTAAAGCAAAGTGAGTCTCAATCTGAGTGCCATGCAAAGCTTCTTTGTAAGCAGCACTCAGTGCTGCCAAATGAGCTTCGGAATACAAATAAAACGGAGTCTCTGGAAGTTTATATTCCTCCCATGGATTATCGAGCTTAGATAAATCCTTCATTCAAACTAGTTTGCCAGGGAATAAGCATCATGCAAGGCACGAATGGCTTTTTCGCGATGAATTTCATCGATGAGTACTGAAATTTTAATTTCACTGGTAGTTATAAGGTGCATTGGAATGGAAAGTGCTTCAAGACTTTCAAACATCTTAGCCGCAACTCCCGAGTGAGTGCGCATGCCAATTCCTACAATTGAAAGCTTTACAGTACTTTCGCGATCAATTTGAACTTTATAATTAGACAATATTTCGCGAGCTCTTTGGCCTTCATCGCGAGGAACCGTAAAGCTTAAAGTGCACAAAGAGTTTTTGTCGGGTGGAGTTTTAACAATAACATCCACATTTATTCCGGCTGTTGCGAGAGGCCTAAATAATTTGGCCAGATACTGTGCTTCATTTTGAGGAATTTGCACACTGAGTAAGCACTCAGCACCATCGGTTGTGATTGAAGATACAACTGGGGACTCAAGCATAATATTATCCTTTACAATTAAAGTGCCTTTGCCATTGGGAAAAAAAGTCGACAAAACTCTAAGTGGAGTTTCAAATTTAGCAGCAAGCTCAACCGAGCGCATATGCAAAACTTTTGCACCCATGCTGGCAAGTTCCATCATTTCAATGAATGTAATTTTCTCAAGTAAACGCGCATCTTTCACGACCCTAGGATCTGCTGTGTAAACACCTTCGACATCGGTAAAAATATCGCAGCGGTCGGCCTTAAGGGCCGCCGCAATGGCTACCGCTGAAGTATCAGAGCCTCCGCGCCCTAGAGTTGTAATAAAGGTTTCGCCAACTTCATTTTGTTTCATACCCTGAAAACCTGCAATAATGGGAATAACACCTTGGTCGATGTAGCGATTTAAAATTTCAGTTCGAATATTTTGAATTCGAGCCTTATTAAATAAATCGTCCGTTTCAATTCCTACTTGAAAACCCAAAAGAGGAATGGCTGCAATTCCCCGCTCTTTAAG
>JAYUEN010000412.1:0-1163 GCA_043739185.1 Bdellovibrionales bacterium | reverse complement strand
ATTTAACTGGCCAGTGGCGAAAATTTTGGCTTTGCTGCTTGTTTCGCCCTTATTTTATCAATCACCAAAGCGCTTGAGATTCTAGTCAGCTCAGTATTTCCACATTCCTGCATGTCCATGTCACTCGCAGAGCATAAGGCCGCTAGCGCAGCAAGTCGAGACAAATCTTCGGCGCTGAGCACAAAATATTTACCATCTTCAGCCTTGTAACAAATATTGCCTGTTTGAGCATAAATGCTCTCGACTTTAAACATCTTTATCACCAAGCTCAAGCTCAAACTCTGGAAACTCACGCGCAATCGCCTCGTAATTTCCCTCGCGCCATTCCCTTAGAAAAGCAAGGCCTTCCGTGCCAGCTTTATCCAGTGCAAAATCAATCGCTTTGTTTAAAGATTCCATGCTTGAGTAAGAAAGTGCTGCCTCAGTAACTAGAGAGCCGTGACTACTAAAAGGCGCTTCAAATTTGTCTTGCACGCGATTCATCAACTCTTGTGGCTCACCGCTAATGAACAGCCCACCGTCATCGCCACCAATGATGTTTTTGACAGCTAAAGTCGTGAATTTTACTGCAAATTTAACGACTTCTTCACGCGATTGACGGGCACTCAAACTTTCGTCAGTAAAGACGATACGTGAGTGCAGTTCGTTGAAGGCAAGGTAATCTGCATCGGTAAATTCGGCGCGAACAGCTTCTGATTTCGTTGGTGATTTAAGAAATAATCGGGCGTTTACATTACTTAGCATAACTTCAGCCGCTTCTTTGCTGGTTGTTGCAATTTTCTGTTTTTCAGTCATTTTGTTTCCTTAATTAAAATGGTGCTGGATTGTTAGTTATTACAGGATTTTTTGTTGCCTGTTCAACTATAGCTTCGTACACTTTTTGATGGGATTCCTCGATACTCAAGTTATCCTTAAGCGCAGCCCGCTCAGCCGCGCCGTAAGCATAGAGCATGTCGTTCGTTGCCGATTTAGGCATCAACACATTGGATTCAAGCTTCTCTCTTGCCGCATCCAAGCGCTCATTTAATTCGCCAACTGGAAAGCCTAGGTCGCTTAAAATGAGACCAATTTTGCCGATGTATGAGTCCAGTATTAGATACTGCTCGTCTATACCCCTGTTTTTTTCGCACTCTTGTTCGTATTCTGCGTTAGTGAAGTAAACG
>JAYUEN010000411.1:0-1163 GCA_043739185.1 Bdellovibrionales bacterium | reverse complement strand
ATGATGACCCGACTCAAGATGATATTAATTCAGAAATTAATTATGAAAATGACCAAAAACAAGAACAAAATAAACCAACTAACGCTAACATTACTAATTTAAGCAATATAGCGAAAGACCAAAGTCAAGGATCAAGTAATGAAGAAAGAAGAAAAGAATCTACTCCCACTAACCCTACTAATTTTAGCAAGGGGGAGTGTGAATCGGATAAAGTCGAAAGATCAATGATGGCGCTACAACAAGACAACGCGGACTTGCGTAAAGAATTGAAAAAGCTTAATCAAACAATCGAAAATTTGAGTAATCACATTATTTCGTTGGGCAGTGAGTCTAAAGAAACCAAAGATTTATTATCTAAATCAATGAGCAAAAGAAAACAAGAGAAACAAGAACTAGTTTCGCCAAAAATTGATGTTGACGCCACCCACGGCCAACAGACTCAA
The DNA here is from genome assembly GCA_043739185.1 of Bdellovibrionales bacterium. Taxonomy (GTDB): domain Bacteria; phylum Bdellovibrionota; class Bdellovibrionia; order Bdellovibrionales; family JAMPXM01; genus JAYTQQ01. The sequence goes on along the minus strand of JAYUEN010000411.1, from coordinate 720 downwards.
ATTAATGCGCTGGTAAAAGCTGTCGCGAAACTAACGGAATTTGTAACTTCTCAAAATAATTTACCCGTGGCTGACATTAAACCAGCTGTAAAAGCAAAGAATTCTAAGAATATTAAATCAAACGACGCGCAGGATCCTACACCCGCGCAAGCAAAAACATTTGCTGAGGCTGCCGCGAAACAGCCAAAAAAGAAATTGCCATTTTCGAAATCCAAAATGACAAAAATCTACTCGCTTTTGGCTCCAAAGCCTCCTCCACTTGAGTTTACTAAGCTTTGGTTGAGAATCACCCAATCCGGTGTGTTGAAGAGTTGTAAGTCCTCGTATGAGGTTACAATTGCCCTCAGAGAGACTCTTAAAGCTCTTAATATTTTAAATGATGTTGTCCAATTCTCAAAGATTGGAAACTCTATCCTTGAGATCTATGTCTCTAAAGATAAATTACAGTGGGTGAAAGCTCATCTTACCAAAGGACTCGCTGAGATTGTGCCTCATTGTGCGGCTCATGTTGCTCCGGAGTATGCTGTTCATGCCAATCCGCAACAGATGGCTATTCAAAGAATGGCATTTTTGTACAAGAATACCACAAACATCAATCTACGTAAATGTATTTTGTCTGGTGAGTCTGAAAAAACCCATGAAGCGGTCATTACTTTGGTGCATAGTACCGAAAAAATGAAGGGTGTGAATATTCTATCACCTGATGTGATTTACCACGAT
>JAYUEN010000410.1:0-11332 GCA_043739185.1 Bdellovibrionales bacterium | reverse complement strand
GCCCCTTCGCATTTATTACGAAAAACTTATCAGAATGAATGAACTCTCCGGAAGCTAAACCCTTGTATTGAATTTCAAGGGCGGCAGCAACCTCTGCCACTTGAGTTTTCGAAGCATAGTAGAGTGTCCATTTTGGACTTTCAATTTTATACTTCGTCATGAATTTCTGTAATGTCTCAGTACTTTCTCGTGCAGAATCAAAAGAAAATAAATCTACCGAGAGATCCGCAGCTTCTTTATTTGTTTTGCTCTTTAAATAATTCTTAATATTTTGAACCAGCAAGGGGCATGCCGCTTCACATTTAGTATAGATCATCGCAAGGATTCTCGGCTTACCTGCCAAATCTGAAAAGGATATGACCTCACCCTTTTGATTGGTCCACCGACTTTGTATTCTATAAATTGAGTCGCTGGGAAGCTCATCTGGATTTCCGGCCAGCGCAAAGCTAAAATTGAAAGCAATAATTAAAAGTATAAAAAATCTCATTTTCTGCTCTTTTCAGGCTGACGAACAACATCTCTGGCGCAGCGAAATCCGAGATTACGCCCCACAAAACGAGCTCGCAAACTGCTGCGATATGCAAACCGCATAAAGCTCGCATATTGTGATGGGTCCCGCGCCTTAAGAGCACTGCTACCACAAAATAAATTGGCAATACTTTCATTTGAGGAGCGCGAATCGCCACTCAAGATCGCAGAAGAGAAATCTTCGACCCATTCCCAGATTTGGCCATGCATTCCGTATATGCCGAATGCGTTGGCTTTGAATTTAGAAATCGGTTGAATATTGGCCCCTGGCTTTGCGTACCAATTCAATACTAAATCTAAATTTTTTGGATTGGATGAATCCGAAACATATTCCCATTCAGAAGAGCTCATCAAGCGCTTGTTAAAACTTTCGCAGTACTTACGCGCCACGAACCAAGAAATGTTGGTCACTGGTTTATTAGATAGATCAGAAGTAAAATCTTGATCGCCTGACCAATGCTCTAAGTAACTTTCACTTGCAAAGACGCGGGCAATCTTCGATCGCACAAAGTTTTTATTGTTCGCCAAAAAAATACTAAACTCTCGATTCGTAACGGGATAGGCATCAACTATCAGTGGGCCAATCTTTTGATCCGCCTCTCCGACATCACGAAAAAATGGCTTGTAAATACCTTTGTCTACGTAAACCTCAAAACCAAGTTGAGGCCCTGCAGCCAAATCCTTTGAAAATCCACACAAAAGAATAGAAACGATGAATTTGAAAACGATATGCGTTTTCATTTTTTATAGCTCACTTTTTATTTCTTTGACGTTTGACTTCATCAGGAGTTACTTCATCAGTTTTATTTCCCCAAGAATTTCGCACATAGGTCAATACATTCGCACTGTCTTCGTCGGTGAGACCAAGCGACGGCATCACTCCATTGAACTTCATTTTGTTTACTTCAATTTCACCGGTGCGACCTTTAAGAATTACATTGATCGCTCGCTCTTTATTAGCCAATAAAAAATCAGACTTTGCCAAAGGCGGAAATACATTTGGCAAACCCTCACCATTGGCTTGATGGCAGGCCGCACAGTTTTGAGAGTAGAATATTTTTCCGGCCTCCATTCTTTGTTGCATGGTTTTAGCCTGAGGCTTTGGAGCGCTATCCGAAGGCATTTCTTGAATCGCCCCGCCTTCTGGCAAATAAATCGAGTCAACAGTTTTGCCAGTATAAATATCTGGATTGTGAGCTCCCGGCGCCTTGAGCATTCCGAGTGCACCTTTGTTAAAGGCTCTAAAGATAGAGTGATCAACTAATATAAAATTACCCGGGCCGTCGAGCTTGAAGTCTACCATAGCCGAGCCACCCGCTGGAATTAAAGTCGTTTGCACATTCTTCTGAGAAACCTCAGTTCCCCCTTCGCCGTATACATGATCAAATATTTCTCCGATCACGTGAAAAGACGAGGCTAAATTGGGGCCGCCATTGCCGACAAATAATCTCACTCGATCGCCGACTTTTGCTTTCAATGAATTGTCATTGACTAGGGCTCCTACCGAACCATTGAAGACTACATAGTCAGGCTTCTCTTCGATTGCCTTTTGCATTGCAAAGGGCTGGAGTCCTCGCTCTCCGTACTTACCCTTAGTATAAAATTCGCTTTGAACAATATAAAATTCTTTGTCAACCTTTGGCAGACCATCTTCAGGCTCAACTAGGATGAGACCATACATTCCATTTGCTATATGCATTCCGACAGGAGCGGTCGCGCAATGGTAGACAAATAAGCCAGGATTAAGAGCTCGAAAAGAGAATGTCGAACTGTGCCCAGGAGCCGTAAAGGATCCTTCAGCACCTCCGCCTTGGCCGGTGACAGCGTGCAAATCTATATTGTGAGGCATTTTATTTGAAGGATGATTGCTCAAAGTAAAATCAACATAGTCGCCCACGCGGATGCGAATAAACGGACCTGGTACCTTTCCGCCAAAAGTCCAAAAAGTATAATCTACTCCATCTGCAAGTCGAGAGGTGACCTCTTTGGTTTCAAGTTGAACTTCAACTCGAGCCGGCCCTTTGCGAGAAATCGGGTCTGGAACCTCTGGCGCAAAGGTCAATTTGGCTTTTTCTTTTGGAAGCTGTGCGGGATCAATCATTTTAACAGTAGAGTTATTAGCTGGTCGCGTGCAGCTCACAATTGAAACGACCAAACAAATTAGTATTCCGATCAAATAGGCTTTCATTTCAATATTCCTTTTCAGTTTTATCATTTTTATAACATTCACTTTTTAAAATTATTTTACGGGTTCCAAGGGTGCCGCCAAGGCTTTCATGCGAGCGAGATGTTCACTCACCGCATGCGGGATATCGGTTCCTGAACTTCCTGAGTATCCCACAATTATATTTTCTCGGTATTGTGTGAAACACTTTTCTCCGATACTTGTATGCGGATTTTCTTCGATACAAGCGCCAAGATATTCATCTGCAAAGTCCCACATCGCAAAGCCAGGCAAACGATCATAGGTCGAAGCCAAAAGCAGATAGCTTTCTGCGCGCAAACGACTCTTGGGATAATCCGTAAGTAAGTCGTGAAGATAAGTCGTCGCCCGCAAGAGTGATATGTCTGAGTTCTCAATATTCTCGAAAGAATTTTCTTTTTTCTTTTGGCTATCAATGAGCCGGGTGGCTTCATCAAAAAGCGCCTGATCCGTAGTTGGAGCCTTTGCTTTTTCGGTCTGCCAAGCAATTGCAGCCTTTCGCCAATCCTTTAAATCATTTTTCAAAATACTGGAGCCAGCTCCACTATTTGCCACTTCTTCAACAATTTGCGAAGTTTTCTTGGGATCTTTTTTAACTCTTACAGCTATGGCAAGAGCAGTTTTGATATTCGGATCGAGATTTTCTTTGTCTTGAGCACGCGATTCTTTAAGAATAACATCGAATACCTTTAGTGCATCATCAAACTGCCGAGTCGCTGCATAAGCCATAAAACGGTCTTTTGGAGAAAGTTCTGCAAATGCTTTTTTAAATTGACTGAGCTTTAGCTCTGGACCATTGGCAGATTGGGAATGGCACAAAATGCATTTTGACAAAGCCGAGCGCAAATAATTTTGTGCCTCTGTATGCTGACGTCCAGTCTTTTTAAAATTCACCTGGGCCGAATGCAATTCATTTTCGAAGGCCTCTGCGATAAATGAAAAACTGGGATCAATTTTCAAGCCATCTTCTTTTTTTATTCTTGAAGTATGTTTCTTTAAGCCCTCCGAGTGCTCCACTAGTGATTTGAGCGACTGATCAATTGAATTTTGGTTTTTGATATCATTGTATTGAGCATCATTGAAGGCAAAAGGAAAGAGCACCAAGACTTCTTTGAGCATCGACTGCATACGCGCCCGCCACTCGTTATTGCCAACTTGCTCCTCTGCTCGAACTTGCAAAAACACACAAAGTGAAAGACAGACCCAGAGTAATTTACTTTTGCAGTTCACAGCAGACCTCTTTCGTAATGATTATTAATGACGCTTCTTCATTTTATGATTTATCTAATTAGCAAGGCTTGTGCCGATTCAAAATAATCAATTGTGCAGTTGAAATGTGGTTTGGGCCAATCCAGCTCGCAATCAAAATGAAACGAGCCACTTTGTCTCAACCCCTTATAGTTTAAATAAGTTTTAATAGCCAGGTTCGTGTTATATTTCTTTTCAGCGACAAAAACTCAATAAATGTCTCATTCCCTGAAAATCATCTGGTGGCATAGTCACTGCAATTATTCTCTTAAATGATACAGGCAAGAAATTTAGAAATGCAGTGCGATCATTGCGGCACTTCACTCACAGAACATAGTTCAAGTCGCTTTTGCTGCAAAGGCTGTGAATTTGTTTTTGCTCTGCTCAAATCAAATGGTCTCGATCAATATTATCAAATTCGTAAGTCAGAGCCATTAATTTGTCCCAATCCAGTTAGGCCATCTCAATCAAATTATGAATATTTTGACGATCCTGAGTTCACTCAGAATCTAAGTTCGAATGGTCTCATAATGCGCTTTTACATTGAAGGAATCAGTTGCACCGCCTGCCTTTGGTTGCTTGAAAAGCTACCGGACTATTGTCTGGACGCAGAGTCTGCTCGCCTCGATATGGCAAACTCAATTCTAGAGGTAAAAAGAAAAGCCGGAGGCTCATTCGCCCAAATTGCCCAAACACTCAATCGCTTTGGATATCGACCTCATCCGCTTCGAGAAAGCGAAGAGTCTCATCATTTGCAAATTCGCGAGAGACGAAAAGATTTAATTCGAATAGGAATCGCGGGAGCACTAACCGGCAATATTATGATTTTAGCCATTTCAATTTACGCGGGAGCTTCTGGTCTAATTGCCAACCAATTTCGGCTTCTGACGATGTTGTTGTCTGCACCGGTATTGACTTATTGTGCTTGGCCATTTTTTTTAAATAGCTATCAGGCACTAGTCTCAAAAAGACTCAATATTGATGTCCCAATTGTAGTGGCCTTACTTGCAGGAATTGCGATGAGCCTAAAAGCCATTTTTCTCTCGCAAAATAAAATTTACTTTGATTCACTTTCAACACTTGTTTTTTTATTGCTTTCAAGTCGTTTTATTCTCAAACAAATTCAAATCAAACAACTCAATACCTCTCAGCTTGAAGATGAAATTTTATTGAGTCGAGTTCAAAGGCTCAATCCAAACGGCGAACTTGAAACTCTCAATTCACTTGCTCTCAATAGAGAAGACCTCATCTTACTTGATCATGAATGCATTATCCCCGTTGACGGCACCCTCGAGTCAGGTATTGGACTCATAAATGCCTCGATCATGACTGGTGAAAGCGAAATGCTGCGGGTAGAACCAGGAGCTCAAATCGAAGCTGGTTACCGTTTACTTGAAGGCAAATTGTATGTCCGAGTAAAAAACTTATCCAGACAGTCGCGCCTGGCGAAAATTCTTAAGGACACCGAATTGTCAGCGAAGCAAAAATCTCATTTTGTAGAGCAAGCAGATCAAGTCGCCAAGTGGTTTATGCTAAGTGTATTTGCAGGTGCTTTAGCGATTATTCTTTTCTTCTTAAGCCAAAATCTCCAGGAGGGATTCACCCGAGCCTTCACTCTGATCATTGTGACTTGCCCTTGTGTTTTTGGCTTTGCCATTCCACTTTCAATGAGCTTTGCGATTCGAGGGGCTGCAAAACGTGGGATCGTCATCAAAAATGCCAATGCTATTGAAAGGCTTTGGCGAATCAAGACTCTCATATTCGATAAAACCGGAACCTTAACCAATGGCGATATGAGCGTCCTTCAATTTGACGTCTACAAAGAAGAAATGCGCACTCAAGCACTTGCTATAAGCCTTTCGTTAGAAAAAAATCAGTCTCATCCGGTGGCTAAAGCTTTGGTGAAGTATATTCAGCACTTGGGAATCGCAGAAGCTAATATTGAAGACATTAAAAGTTTAGACAAGGGCGGCATCTCAGGATTCTATAAAAATCAGCTCTATTCAATACGTCCGATTTCAATGCTTGCGCAAAAAGACTCTGAAAAGACTCTCCACTCAAGCTTTGCTTTGTTTATTGGCGAAACACAAATTGCTCAATTCTTACTCGGCGATCCGATTAGATCTGAAGCCATTCGGGTTTTCAATTGGGCCCGAATAAATGATTTGAAACTTCAGATCGCCTCAGGCGATCGTTTCTCTGTAGTCGCAAAATGTGCGCAAAAATTGGGACTGAACCCAGATCAATTTCAAGCTGAGTTAAGCCCTGAAATGAAGGCAAATTTGATCGCAAGCGATTCAAATCCCGTAGCGATGATAGGAGATGGCGCCAATGATGCTCTGGCACTTGCAAAAGCCAGCCTTGGTATCGCCATTTGCGGAAGTTTAGATGTCAGTTTAAGAGCGGCCGATGTTTATCTTGCACAGCCAAAACTTGAATCAATAGTTGAATTTTATTACATAGCAAAACTTACGCAAACAGCGATCTTTCGAAATCTGTTTTTCTCAGCTGGCTTCAATCTGTTCAGTGGAACGCTCGCAGTCTTAGGGTATATGACACCCCTTTGGGCTGCGGTGCTAATGCCCTTGAGCTCACTAACAGTACTACTTTCTGCTGTATGGACCAAAACTCAAATTCACAATCTCAAGGTAGAATTATGAATATCATTTATTTTCTACTCCCCTTAGCGACACTTTTAGGATTGGGCTTTGCTGCAGCTTTTGTGGTTGCAACAATTCGCGGTCAATACGATGACCTCGAAACTCCTCCGCACCGAATTTTATTAGATGATGAATTGAAAAAGAACTTAAGGAAAGGCCGACAACAATGAATTCAGACTTGGATGCAAATAAAAAGCTAAAGATCGAGAGCTTTAGCTATGATGACGAGATAGTAAAGAAATTCTGTTTTGCGACACTCATTTGGGGCGGCATAGCCTTTCTGGTCGGCATCTTAGCGGCTCTTCAACTCGCAGACTGGCAGCTTAACTTTGGCTTAAGTTGGTTAAGCTTCGGGCGCATTCGTCCCCTTCATACCAATGCCGCTATTTTTGCTTTCGGTGGCAATGCCATTTTTGCTGGAATCTATTATTCAACTCAGCGCCTCTGCAAAGCCCGTCTCTTTAACGATCTCTTAAGCAAAATACATTTTTGGGGCTGGCAACTCATCATTGTGTCGGCTGCGATTACTTTACCCATGGGACTCACACGCAGCAAAGAATATGCCGAACTCGAATGGCCGATTAGCATTGCAATCACTATTATCTGGGTAATCTTTGCAATTAATTTTTTTGGTACGCTCGCGCGCAGACGCGAACGTCATCTTTATGTGGCCCTTTGGTTTTATATTGCCACAATAATTACGGTTGCCGTTCTTCATGTGGTCAATGCACTTGTCATTCCGGTTTCGTGGTTTAAGAGTTATCCGGTCTACGCTGGAGTGCAAGACGCTTTAGTTCAATGGTGGTATGGACACAATGCTGTCGCGTTTTTTCTGACCACTCCATTTTTAGGTTTGATGTATTATTTTTTACCAAAGGCTGCCAACCGCCCAGTCTATAGCTATCGCCTTTCAATAGTTCATTTTTGGTCATTGGTATTCATTTATATTTGGGCCGGCCCTCATCACCTTCTCTATACAGCACTTCCGAACTGGGCCCAGAGTCTCGGGATGATTTTTTCAATTATGCTGTGGGCCCCAAGTTGGGGCGGCATGATCAATGGACTGCTAACTTTAAGAGGTTGTTGGGACAAAGTTCGCAGTGAACCGGTTTTAAAATTCATGGCGACAGCACTCACTTTTTACGGAATGGCAACCTTTGAAGGCCCATTGCTTTCAATTAAATCTGTCAGCGCCATTGCCCATTATACTGATTGGATTATTGCGCACGTTCACGGAGGAACTCTCGGCTGGAACGGTTTTCTTACTTTCGGAATGCTTTATTATTTAGTTCCGAAAATTTGCAAAACCGAACTCTATTCTAAAGCCTTGGCCAATCTTCATTTCTGGATCGGGACTGTCGGCATTTTGCTCTATCTCATTTCGATGTGGACCGCCGGGATAACCCAAGGATTGATGCTGAGAGCGATCGATGCCAATGGACATTTAGTTTACCCCGACTTTATTGAAACTGTGGCCCGAATCATTCCGCTTTATTGGGTGCGAGCCTTTGGTGGAATTTTATTTCTCGTCGGGTTTTTGATAATGTGTTTTAATCTCTATAAAACCTGCAAGCTTGCTCCTCGAAATATTCCCGAAGATATTTACCAAGCACCTGCGCTTCAGGAAACTCAACCTCCTCCTCGTACCAAGTGGCATCGCAAACTTGAATCTTGGATGCCGACCTTTTCTGTCCTCACTTTAATTTCAATTCTTGTGGGCTCAGCAATCGAAATTCTGCCCACCTTGGTCGCTCATACTTATGTGCCCGCCAATACCAATCTCGTGCCATATACGGCTCTCGAACTCGCCGGAAGAGATATTTACGTTCGAGAAGGTTGCTATCTCTGTCATTCGCAAATGATTCGAAGCCTATCCGCAGATGTCCTGCGCTTTGGGCCGGCGTCTCTACCGCAAGAATCAATGTACGACCGGCCCTTCTTGTGGGGCTCAAAGCGCATTGGTCCCGATCTCGCCCGCATCGGCGGCAAATATTCTGATCTTTGGCATTACCGCCATATGCTTGATCCGCGACTCGTTACCCAAAACTCAATCATGCCGGTATACACTTGGCTCTTCGAATCCAAGATTGATTTTCAAATTCTAGAGAGGAAATTCGATGTGATGAAGACGCTTGGCACTCCGTATACTTCAGAGCAAGTACAGCAAGCGCCTGAATCAGCACGCGCTCAAGCTAAGGATATTGCCAAAGGCCTCTCAAATGATTCACCTGTTAAGGGTCTCGAGGAAAAAGAGATCATAGCTGTCATCGCTTATCTGCAACGACTGGGCAAGAATCCAGAAATATTAAAAGAACACCAGAATACCGAAGGAGACGATCAATGAAACAAGAAGTACTTTCGCTCTTTCCGTGGCCTTGGCTGTCAAGCCTTGCACTCCTTATTTTTTTCAGTTTATTTGTTACAATTCTCCTTCGTGTGAATTTGAAATCACGTCGCATTCAACTGAATTTAGCCGCCAACTTGCCCCTTGATGATGGAGAAAAAAATGAGTGATTCGAATTCCAAAAATCAAATTGACTTAAAATCTGGTGAGGCTGATCTACTTCTGGATCACAATTATGATGGCATTCACGAGCTCGATCACGTTTTGCCGCGCTGGTGGCTTTGGCTTTTTTACGGATGCATTTTATTTGCCGCTTGGTATGCCGGCTATTATATGTCTGGCTATGGGCCCACTCCTCGACAAGAATTGAAGCAGGCACTACAAGAAATTGAAGTTCTCAAACCTGCGTCCACTCCAATAAAGACTTCCGGAGAAGAAGATTTATTGGCGGCCTATAAAGACCCAAATAAAGTCAAACATGGCGCAGAAGTATTTGCATCTAAATGTGTGGCCTGTCACGGCGACAAAGCCCAAGGAATTGTGGGACCCAATTTAACTGACGACTTCTGGATACATGGCAAAGGAACGCTAAAGGATATCGCAGAAGTCGTTCAAAATGGCGTGGCTGATAAGGGCATGCCACCCTGGGGAAGCCTTTTAAATAGCGAAGAAATTCGTGATGTGGTGGCTTTTGTTCGGTCTGTTCATGGTAGCAATCCGCCTGGCGCCAAAGCTCCTCAAGGTGATAAGCAAGAATTTAGAGATTAATTATGTCAAGCCGTGAATTTAAAAATGATTCTAAAAGTGAATTTGAATTGCATCCCAATCGCCTTTCGACCACAGATTCTGAAGGCCGAAGACTTTTCATTCATACTGCAGACGTGCGCGGATCCTTTCGCACTCAGCGCTCGCGAGTGCAATTTGTGCTCATTTTGACATTTCTTCTTTTGCCATGGCTCAAAATCAATGGGCAGCAGGCTTTACTTCTGAATATAACCGAAAGAGACTTTGAGATTTTTGGCCTATCGCTTAGAGCCCATAATGCTCCTCTTTTATTTTTCGTATTGGCTGGTGCTGCCTTTGGTTTATTTTTCACTACCGCACTCTTTGGGCGAGTCTGGTGTGGCTGGGCCTGCCCACAAACAGTTTTCGTTGACGGCGTTTTTAGAAAAATCGAAAGATGGGTTGAAGGCTCCGCACAACATCGACGTGCGCTCGATCAATCTCCTATGAGTTTTGAAAAATTATGCAAGAAACTTTTGAAGTGGATTTTGTTTATCGGCATTACTTTGGTTTTAACCCATAGCTTTTTGGCCTATTTTGTTGGAACCGAATCTTTGGCTAAGATGATCCAACGCAATCCCTCAGAGAACTGGGGAAGTTTCTCGTTCATGCTTTTTTCTAGTCTTTTGCTTTTATTTAATTTTGCTTGGTTTCGCGAGCAGTTCTGCACAATTGTTTGTCCCTACGGCCGCTTTCAATCTGTATTAATGGATAAGAACTCAATGCTAGTAGCTTATGATGCCAAGCGCGGGGAACCCCGCTCAACACCTCAAGCAAAAATTCTCTCTAAGCTCCACGGAAGTCAACTTGGCGATTGCGTTAATTGTTATCGCTGTGTTCAGGTTTGCCCTACCGGAATTGATATTCGACGTGGACTACAAATGGAATGCATTGCCTGCACTTCATGTATTGATGCCTGCGATGAAGTGATGCAAAAACTAAATAAGGCCCCAGGCTTGATTCGTTATAATTCTTCTCAACTTTTTCGCCGCATTCCTTTGCGTTCTATTTTTTACTTAAGTATTTGCTTGCTCTCTTTCGTCTCATTAATCTTTGCTTTGCAGAGTGCACAGGCCATAGACATTGAAGTTTTACGTGCAAAGGATCAGCCGTATACTGTTCAAACTATGCCAAACGGAGAAGTTATAGTGACCAATCATTTCAAATTGAACTTAAGCAATCAGACCGGAACTAACCAAGATTTGGTTTTTTCATTTGCAGAGAGCGAATCCAAGAGTCTTCAGCTAATTATGGCCCAGCCTTCAATTCAGGTTTCAAATCGAAGTACCGGACACCTTGATTTCTTTATACGCTTTCCGAAAATACTTCTTTCAAACGGGCAGAGAAATCTTGAACTGTTAATTCAGGATAAAAATCAATCCGATAAGCAAAATGTCAAAATTAAAAAGGAGCTTCAACTTGTTGGCCCCTTCTCATGAGTTTTTTTGGATTTTACCTTATTCAGTCTTTATTGGTGGAGTTCTCGGCAGTCCGCATTGCGTTTCAATGTGTGGCCCACTTACGCTTAGCTATTCAAATAAAAAAGCGAATCTTGCCGGCTTTCAG
>JAYUEN010000409.1:0-3775 GCA_043739185.1 Bdellovibrionales bacterium | reverse complement strand
AAGAGCAGGCGTACTTTTGTATTGTGAGTTGCGACTTGAGTTTGATAATTCATGGACCACCTCCTTTCTCGCCAATGACATCTACGCCATTTGAAATTGGCGTAAGCTGCGGGCGATTAATGAATTCAAAAGCTCTTGAGAAGTAAAACTTTCCGGTCGCGGACTTCTCAAAAGGCTGTGGGTTACGGTTCAAAATCACGCGGGTCAAAAGTGCTTCGATGGATGGATGCCCAACAAAATAAAGCACCCTTGCATAGTCTTTGGAGAGCCGATAACGAAGTACTAATTCACGATAGCGACGTTCTGATTTGTCACTCAGCTCTAGCTCTACGGACCAGAGCTCTTTGGCATTTTGCGGCTTTAAAATGAGATCGGGCTCTAAGCCCGACTCATCATTACCACCACTCACTACAAGTTTGCCGTTTGTGATTTGGCATCCAGGCAGTTGCTTTTTGAGTGCAGCCGCCAAGTCCACGAGTATCAGGTCATGGTGAAGAGTATAGGGATGAATCCTTATTGGTTGTGACCTATAATCAAAATTATTTCGCCAAGCTTTAAGTTTTACAATGCCTTCTTTCGTAATCTGAAAGACAACTCCAATGGCTTGATCGTCCAGCCCCAAACGCATTTTGGGAATCCGCTCTCTCGAAATAAACCCAGCGCGCTCTAACTTTGAAAGCCGATTGAGTACTGTTGGCTTTTTGGCATTTGCAAAATGGATTCTTGTTAGCTGCGAATAGGTCATCACGATATTTTCGTAAAGACTTTGCAGTAAACTAAAATCCCTTTCTGTTAGCAGCACATGGACTTTTACATTTGTCGTCTGGCCCAAACTTTTTTGATTTAGGTCTTCAGCGTCTTGGAACTGGTTCAAATTGCACCTCCTCGATAATGGGTCCAATGGGTGTCATAAAGCTAATGACTCCTTGGCCTTTGGTAAAACGCTTAAAGCGATTTGGGTGAACTCGATATTCTTCGACGTCTCGAATCGACATTTGACCCGACATTTCAGTCTCACGCCAAAAACCTCGCTGGGCTCGCTCGGTTGTCTTTTGTGCTTCTCTTGTGCCAAAGAGTTTAGCGAAAAATTCTGCTGTCTCTGGTTCATTCACGCCCAAAACACATTTCACATTGGTGTTTGTAACAATCGCTTTGGCAAACTCAGGACTCACAGCCTCTAAATCGCCCATCGATTGGTGACACAAATGAAGTGCAATACCGCTTGAACGAGCCTTGTTTAAGAATTGCACAAAGCCTTCGTAAACAAAGCTTGAGAACTCATCCAAAAACACCGGCAGAAACTCTTGAGTGGTCCTGCATGAAGAAGCCCATGCAACCTCTTGCAAAAACATTTGCCCAAGTCTAGCCGCAGACTTTTGGTAAAGAAGTGCCGGAATAAGGATCACAATCGCTTTTTGTTTTGCCTCTCGCTGGCTACACCTGACACTTTCGCTTAACGAAAATGATCTTCGTCCGTTAATGGGCCCGTTTATCAGGGGAGCTAGCTCGCCGATTGCAAAAGGTCGAAGCTGACTTAAGAAACCAGACAACTTTTCTTGTCTGTCCCGAAAGCTAGCAGCCAAAAAGCTTAAGGCTTGACGTTTTACATGAGTCGCGTTTGCTTGCGCGCCTTCTGACGTAAGCTCAGACAGCATTGCATCGTCAGTGAGATTTAAATAAAGCTCACGAAAGGTCGGAGCTTTGTCTTTCTGTTTTAAAAGTTCAAGTACCATGAGCGCCGCCTCATACGAGACGGTCTCGAAATAGGTGTTCTCAAACTCAAAAGTTGAAAAGATTCGGTCCGCAAGCTGTTGCGGCGATCCAAATTCGATGGGATTAGTCGTTGCAGACCTTTCCACATCCCCGATGTCAAACACCACAATGTCGTCCTGATTATCAGCGAATTGCATAAGGCCCTCTGCTAAATCTCGATCACCTTTACCGTCAATCAATATGACCTGAGCTCCTTGACAGAAGTCTTGAGTCATCCAGGGCTCAATGACGCTTTTTGATTTTCCCCTGCCAGTAGCCGCAATAATTTGTGTATGCTCTAATCTCACGTTTCGGCTGATCGTAATTGGACAAGCATCGAGGGTCTTACCTATATAAATCTCGCTCATTCACGTCCCCTTGGAAAATGATCTTGAGATTTATTATAGAAGGACTGCATGGGTCTTTTAGGAGCTTGACTGTATCTCAAGCGCTCCATGCGTTCAATTTGCTCTCGGTTTTTCTCCTTCATTCTTTTTACGAATATATAACCTAAGAGAGTCACTAAAAAGATGGCTCCGAGTACAAGCTCAATTAAATTTTCGTGAAACCAATACTCAATTGCAAAACGATATTTGTAAAATATCGAGCAAATCACAATTGAGACGACGATAAGTAAATCGCGGCTCCCAGTATCGTATCCTGAATTTTGGTTTTGATTTTTATTCATTCAAAGCACCTCCTCTTGTTTTTTAGTTTTTGATTTAAAAAAATTCTCTCTAAATTGCTGATTGAAATTCATAGCTCTCCTGTTAAAAGTTTTAAGAAAAAGCCACACGTGTGGCTTTTAAAAAATTATTTTGGAATGATTCTGATTTTTTATTGGTGGGACAAAAAGACGAGAAGCAAGAGACAAAATCTCTTGCTTCTCGAGGTGAAATGAATTAACTTATTTGAAGTTCCGGCAAAGAACTCTCTTTAGAAAATTTCAGATCACCAAAAAAAATCCCTAACTTATTATTCAAGCATTGGTTTCAGATGCTAGTTCAATCCTCCCTTCATTCGTATATACAAATCCCTGATTGGTTGGAACGAGTTCGCATGATATTGGATGATATGACGATGCCCCCTCTTTAGATTGAATCCAACTTTCAATGAGATCTTTTGATATCACAACTCCCGCTACGTTTTGCGGAAGGCTTGAGATGATCTCTGTCGTGAATGGATGATACCAATCACCTGAAAATTTAAGATCCTTCGTAAAGTGGTACAAGATACAAAGTGCCAGAGCCTGAGGCCCTGTCCCCGCATATCCCCAGTTAAGACCAAGTGAATAAGCAAAGCGCACTGGCACATTTGATATTCCTAAGCCTTGATAAGTTTTTCGAACGATGACATCGGCTTTCTCGCCTTCGTTTAAAATCTTAAGGGGTTTTGTACACTCCTCAGGACTGAGTGCTCGAAACCTAAATGCATTTGTTTGTATTTCCATGAATATCCTTTCAAGATATTGTTTTGATTGCGGGCAACCCAACATGACCAAATGGTCAGCCCTCATTTTTAAATGCGATCTCGGCCAAACGCTTTGATCGGGGTTTAAATTAAGACGTGGAACTCTCAAATTAACTGAGCACATTATCCTCCTTATGCTTTGATTGAATAAGACCTGTGAGCTAAATCGAACAGACTTCTGGAATAAAATATTTTTTTGCCCGTGACACTTTTTGGGGCCTGAGTCTGAAGGGAACGATTAAATCGTTGGACTCTATAGAGACAGTCATCTAAACAAAATTCATTTACTCGCAATTTTCTTCTTGCAATTTTTTGTTAAATGCTTTAGATTGGATTTGTCTTTGGCGTATCCTCTCTATTCTATAAATTCTACAATTCATGTTCCCAATAATTTCCCTCCCTTCTTACTTATAGGAAAGACCGGCTGGGACTTTTTCAGTTCTTCTTCATTTTAATTCTTCTAGATATTTGAATTCACAAATAAATATTTTTTTTGATATAGAAAAATCTTTGTGACGAGTTTTGCATAAAGCTTTGCCTGAGGCTTTGGGTT
>JAYUEN010000408.1:0-3779 GCA_043739185.1 Bdellovibrionales bacterium | reverse complement strand
TTAGATCTCGCAAAGGCAAAAAAATCTCCTCTAGTTCAAATCGACACGGTCACATCCGAATTGGCCCGCATTATGCGTTATGTTGGTGACTGGAGGGAAGTGGAAGGCGGGAATATTCCACGTCCACTAACTGTCATTGAAAAATCATTGTTTGGGGATTGCAAAGATTTTTCCACGGTCACCACCGCGATTCTGCGAAGACTACGCATCGAAGCCAACATTGCGTTCGTGGAAAGAGGTCAAGTCGGCCATCCGCTACCAAAACTCACCTATGATTTATTTAATCACGCCATTGTAAGCGTAAGGCTTGGCAATGAAATGCTATGGGTAGATCCGACCAATTTTGCCAGTTTTGCACGAGGGACCTTTGAAGATATTTTAGATCGAAAGGCCCTGGTAATTAGAAAAGAAGATCCGCGTCTTTACGATATTCCGATAGGCTCGCCTAACGATTCCATTTATCAAAAAAATAACCACTTCAAGATTTATTCAGATGGGACACAGGACGATCACATTGATGTTCTCACCAAAGGTAGACAAAGTACATATCTCACAGGAGCGGCTCTTCAGGTTTCCCATGAAACATTGGAAAATATAATGCTCAATTCGATGTTAAGTTATGACGATATCCTGGATTACAAAATTGGACCGTTTGATCTGACATCCAGAATTGTTTCTGATATCAATTTTCGCGCTTTGGTCAAGCAGAAGTCCCACTTTATTAAAACGACAGTTGGCCCCGGATTGGGGATAGGTATTCCAACTGCGGTAACAAATATCCTCTCCTTGCAAACAAAAAATAGAGTTTCTGACTATTTTCTTATGTACCCAATGTCATCACATGAAATTAGGACCATTGATAACATTTCATTGCTTGGAAAAAAGAAAGCTGAATGTAGGTTTGACTCGCCATGGATATTGACGTCTAGAAAGTTCGAGAAGCTTCCAAATGGAATTTTCATCAATGATGAGCTAATAGTCAAAAAAGCGATAATTACTAGCGAAGAAATGCAATCCTCAGAGTTTATAAATCTCCGATCCTCCCTGAAGAAGTGTTTTGAGGATCAATATGTAATTTATAAGATGGATTCCGATGGGCGGACTTTAAGAAAACCTGCAAATAAAGCAAAGAGTAAATAATTTAAGCGTAGAGGATGGCCTTCAAATTGAAAGTGCGCATTCGAGATAAAATAAGATGACTGTAATGAAAAACCTCATCGTACGATTATGGCAATGGGTTTTCGGCGATAAGTATCAACAGTGGTTCTACCGTGGACAGGTGTGCGTCTTTGCCCATTCCGCTTGCTACCTCATTGTTAAAGATAGCCATGTTGAAAGTTGGTCTAACATCAAACCAACACTGACTACAGACCTCGAAGATTAATATACATCGGAGCATAAACATGAAAGATATTTTATTCCTGACCTTAATATTCATTGGCTTGTTTGCAATTGCAGACACACCAAATGCTTTTAATTCCAGAAAGTTGTCAACAGAAGCATTGGTAACAGGAATTGAAGGATGTACATCGGGTTTTGAAAAAGGTCGTAAGGCACAAGGGCGCTGGAATGGCACAAATGATGAAAAGATTTTGGCAGTATATTCTTGCGGTTGTTTTTTTGATGGACAACAACAATTCCCTAATAAAAATTTGTCCAGCTTTGCACAAATTTGTCTCGATGACATGAGTAAAAAAATTGCGAACTCTCACAAAGGTGTCCAGTTCAGATTAAATAATTTATTCAATAAAGATGTTTTTTCTTCATCTGCGGTCCAATCGGCTTTCTATTCCTGTGAAGATAAAGAGAATAAAAATAAGAACCATAATTGGCCTAAAAAATTTGGACAAAAAAGTCTTTACTGTTCTTGTTTAGTTGATTACATGAGGGAGCTAAAGGACTTGACGTTAACAAAGTATGTTGAAAGCGATATCAGTTTTAACACAAGTATTGAGAAACAATGTATGGCCATTGCAAAGGTACGCAAATAGAAATTTTTAATTTTTTCAGGAGACATATGCCATCTTTTTTTATCCGATTCAGAATACCAGTAATTGCTATTGTAGTCGGCTCAGCAATTGTCTGGTATTTTTACTCGACGACGATTCATGATCCAAAGTTGATCGGGCATTGGGTAGATAAATGTCAAAGTGAATTTAATCGAGGGCAAGTATGTCAAGAGGGTTCAGCTGAAAGGATATTTTATCCAGATGGAACTTACAAAGAATTTTTTGTACTGCCTGATGCTAGCGGATTTTCGACTGAGGGAGAATGGTCAACTTACGGAGGAGTATTGACCCTGAGGCAATTTGACGAAAATAATTCTTCGAAAAATAAGGTGTCGCAAATTTTAAAAATTAGGTATTTTTCTGGACTAAAAAAAATAGCGACTGTGGACAGTCGTAGTTGGAATTTTCCAACTGTACTTGAGCTTGAGTTGATTGATTATCGAGTCTACGACTCGAAGGGTTTTACCGAAGTTCCAACGACTTCAACATCACAAAAATATGAGCCTATGATTTTGCTCGGTCGCATTGAAAAATAATTAGCAAAAGAGGTCCTACGTGAGTCGACTTTCATTACCAGGGTTAATTATTTTCGCGGCCACAGTATTTTGCGGCGTCGGATACCCATCTAACAGCACTAGTTCCAACAAAGATTCACTTTAAAAAAAATCAACGACATGGACTGATGGGTCATCAGTCATTGAACAGTGGTTCTTTGTTGTACCCGCCGGGAACAAACAAAAAGGCCATGAAAAAAAAAGCACAAGATTTTATTGTTCATAGTGGTGAAGACTTCGGAATTGGTGTGCGCTTTACCTCAATAAAACCAAATCCAAAAATAAAAATACAAATCAAACTCGTAGTTCCAAGTTCTCCAGAAAATTTTCCATGTCGAACCTGTAAGCCTGTTGAACTTACGATTTCTAAAGACGGTCATACAATTATCATAAATGAGGAAGTGGCAGAATCCCTTGGTCAAACTGCGTTCTATTGGGGCATTGATGCAAATGATCCTCGGGGTAAATACCAGATGAGTCTTTCATTTGATGGCGTTCAAATTGAAATCTATGATTTTAAGGTACAATGATTATCCAAATTTTGGCTAATCATCTTCAAGAGTTTGTCGTATCTAATCAATTTATCGGAACATAGGACAGACCGGCAGATTGAGTTCCTTAAAAGAAAACGTTTGGCGAGCTAGAAGCGTCTTGGGCTCTCGGCAAGCAGTTTATGAGTTAACAAAAGCCCGCATCTGGATATAGTTTATTGTATAGCAGAATTTCAACATCGAAAAATTCATCAAGGGCTTTTACTAAAGCCTCAGCCCATTGAATTGGATTTAGCTCGCTTTCTACAAATGGGTCAGTTTTCTTCCAAAATTTGTCGGACTTCTGGAAATGAAAAACAGCGTTTCTGTAAGCCTTTAGCAGAGACGTATTGGGAGTGGTAATTAGTTTATTTACCTGAGTGTGGGCAAGCCCAAGCTCGAGCCAGCCTTCAATAACTACGTAGAGATGCGCATACCATAAATTATTTAACATCTGATAGTCGTGATAGTCGCCCGCGTCCTGTCGACCTTCGACAATGCTGTCACCTACAGCATCTCTAAGGCGTCTCATTGAACATGCATGACAAAGGTACTTTCTTAGGCTGAACATATTCATAAAATATTCTTCGTCTTTCAATTCCTCACCTTTCTAAAGCGATGTGCATCCGAGCGGTACTAGATTAGGGTCGCAATAGCAAAGGGCGAACCGCCCGAGGTGCGATGAT
>JAYUEN010000407.1:0-1167 GCA_043739185.1 Bdellovibrionales bacterium | reverse complement strand
CCAGAGAGCGCGGGTGCGCTCGAAGGCGGAGATGTCCGGCTCGTGCTGTAGCGTGAGACCGATGTCGGACTGCTGTAAATGTGAAACAGAGTAAAATTCACAATTAATTCACACACAGTGAAAAAATTTGGATTATAAGCAGGAGAATCCGAAAAAAGTATTGAAATACCATTCATTCAAAATTGAAACAAGCTTCTGACAACCATCAATTTTTATTCCAAAAAAAATTAAAATTATTCAATTTGTTTATAACCCAAGCGATTTAGATTATGAAAATAACACCTACATTGGAGCAAAAAATGGCTGAACCCGGGTATGTAGATATCATAGACATACGCACAACTCTTGCCGGGGACGGCGAGTCAAGCTTGTTAGCAAGTGTCGTTAATCCCATCGTATCATTCGAACCTCTCATCATTTCTGTTGATCAAATTTGGAACGTTGACGATCAAACAGTGTACATATCATATGAAGAGATTGAACAGAATATACATGGAAGCGACAAGGAAAAGATGCTTTTTTCGCTTGCAAAAGATTTCGCTTATGATTGCAAAGCAATTCTACAAGACCCCAATTCCGAGTGCTCAGGCCGCGCCCAGTTCTGTTTATGCGGCGAAGGGAAATGGGTAAGTATTACGCTTCGAAAAGAAGGCAAATTAGTTTCAAAAGCTGATCCATCAAAAAAATCTTTATACGAGGTGGCTTTGCCTACGATTGAGGATTGTAATACTAAATTTAAGGATGATATTGGATTTGAAGAGATATCTCTTGAGGAAAAGTTCTTCAACCCATTTTATGATTTGAATGAAGAGATTTTCAACATACTTTTTCGAGGCGATTCTAAACCTGAAGGGCTAATTGTCGTTTCAGGCTCAACAGGCACTGGGAAAAGCCAAGTGGTCAGAGGCGTAATTGATAGGTATTTGGTCAAATTCGTTAAAGATCAATCAACTGCAAAAAAAGCATTGGTCAGACCGCACTTGATTACGATTGAAGATCCTATTGAAAAATTCGCATTTTCGAAAAAAATGAAAGTAGATACGCGGGAAGTCAAGATATTTGATCCTTCATCTTCTAGAGAATGCGGTGTAGACTATACTCCCCGTCAAAAAGGAGTAGATATTGATTCACTGCAGGATGCCTTTATGCACGCCAAGCGACAGAAGC
>JAYUEN010000406.1:0-1176 GCA_043739185.1 Bdellovibrionales bacterium | reverse complement strand
CAACTTTTGTGTTTCATGCAGTTGAATTCGGGCTTCGTGTCGTAAGAGTGCTTCACTGCTTGCAAGGGACGAATTTTCTATTAATAATTAAGTGGGATTTACAAAAACCAAGTTAATTAATTAAAATAAAATAAAATAAAAATAAAATAAAATAAAAATAAAATAAAATAAAATAAAATAAAAAATACCAGTTGAAAACATTTCAGCTGCCATGTCTTTAATCCTTTTGACAAGTTCTTCAGCTTTGGGTCTTTTTGCTGGAGTAAATTGGAAACAAGAATAAACCAAATCTTGCCACAACTTGATTTGTTGGTTGTCAAGGTCCATGCCATCAAATGTTAATTCTTGTTGCACTTGGTCTTGTTTCAATAGCAGTAAAATTTGTTCAATAGAAGCATTTGACCACAATGGTTTTTGAGTGGCCATTTGCCAGAGCACCAAACCAAAACTAAACACATCAGAAGCACTGGTTCCATTTTCACCTTGAGCTTCTTCAGGTGATGCCCAGTTTCGATCTTTAAAATTATGTTCAGAAACAGCAGAATTACTTTCGTCAATCAAGGCGTCAGTTTGAGCCACTCCCAAGTCGGCCCATTTGGCATGATTGTCTTTGTCCAGTAGAATGTTTTCGGTTTTAATATCTCGATGAACAATACCATTCGAATGCAGATAATTCAAGCCTTCAGCCAACTCTAACGCCCACAGCCAGCGTTGAGACCACGATAGTGCATCCTTGTGTTGTCCAAGCAAAGCATCCTTCAAAGTACCACCTCCACAAAATTCCATGACGATGTATTGAGCATCTTTGTCTTCTTCAAGTTTGCTGAGTTGAGTGAAGCCATAAAATCCAACCACGCAAGGATGGCTTACTCGAGACAAATTGAGGATTTCAAATTCAAGAGCTTCATAAACCTGGTCAGTACTTAGGCCAATGTAATCAACAACTCGACTCACAACAACTTGCTTCAGGGCAACTTCTTCTTCTTTGTAACCACCATGGTACACCTGACCAAAAGCTCCTTTTCCCAAAGCTTTGGCCAAATTGATTTGAATTGCAGCACGAGGAATGCTTCCTTTCAGTTGCGGGTATTTATCTTGATAATTTGCTTGTTCATTGTCTTGATTTTCCTCCATTGCATTATATCTGATATAAACAGCATATGCGGCGCTGTGAAA
>JAYUEN010000405.1:0-11435 GCA_043739185.1 Bdellovibrionales bacterium | reverse complement strand
GGCTCAATCCTTTTTTTGTTGGTCCAGTCACGTAGTGGCAATGGATTGGAGATAATAGCTATGCGTTAGGTAGCCACATTTCTGCATTATTTTAAGGGCGAAGTAAGCCATGTTTTTGTAGCCGTAAGCTTGCCATTTGAGGCCCTTGATCGCGCGATTGATACCTTCGCTCACACCACTGGTAACTCGGTAAATCCAGTAGTTCCAGAAGCGGTCTTCGTTCATTACTTTCCAGATCCACTCGACGATATAAATTGCCTTTGCTTGCATCGCCCATTGGTAACATTCACCAAGCATAATTTGTGCTGAGAGAACATCGGGGGCTTGATACATTTTGTGAAAGTGTTCCTTGATGAGTTCAAGCTTCATCATGCGTTCGTTGAGCCTCATGACTTGATCAATGTGCCGCTGGTCGGTCTTTGAACGCCTTGTGGCCTTGGTTAAATATACATAGCGGTACTTGCCGTTCATAAGATCACCCATCGCCCCCTCTGGGTCTATGTTTGCAAGTTCTGCCTTGCGCTCTTCGTTTAAAGCCTCGTTAAACTTCTGAACTAAGTGATAGCGATCCCAAACAACTTTGGCGTTCGGGCAATACTGTGTAACTGAAGCCGTGTAGGCATCGTGCTGATCAGTCGCTACAACCTCAATTTCTTTGCAAGCTTCGGGACCTATCATCTCGAAAAACAAATCCAACGCCTCTTTGCGCCTGCTCTTTGATACCCAAATTACCTTGTGCGTACGTTGATCCACGATCACCGTCATGAATAAATCATCGCGATTCTCGCCCTCTTTCATTTGCTTCTTTGACCTTGCATAAACTTCATCAACGCTGATGCGTTTCACTCTTGGTATTTTATAGCCCTGAAGTAATCTTGCGAGAATAAAGTGATCGACCTTATAACAGGCCATCTTGTCGACCGCCTCAAGCTTCGACACGGCAAGTACTGACGTGACCTCGCTCAAACGGTTGATCCACCAGGCAAGCTCCATCGTAATGTGAGGTGAAGTCGGACACAAAAAATCAATAAACTCTGAAGTATTGCCCTGGCATTTGTTGCACCAGCGCTTTTCTCTGAAGAAGTTGATCTTAACCAACCAACCCATCATGCGTAGGTGCTTCGCAACAACCCGGTACTGTGAATGGTAGGCGCCCTGAACCTCGCCGCAGCAGTTGCACGTCTGCACCTTGCCGGGGACCTTGTGGAGGATCAGTTCCATCTCACGGGTTGAAACAAATTCTTTTATGTCGCCAACGTTAAAACCTTGAAAAGTTCGAAAACAAGCGGGAATGTATATTGGGGCCTTTGATTCCATGATGTCCATCCTTGGGTTGTTATTTTGTCGTAAAAACATCAAACCAAGAGGCTCGAACAAAGGCCTCAACTTTTCCTTCAAAAAGCTTAAACCTAGACTAGTAAGGCCCTAAAAAGACCGCTAAATCTAAAAAAGTTATCCACAAAATACCAACTAAATGAAGAAAGAACCCACAAGGAATATCGGTCTACGGGCAGCGGCAGCTGTTGGCGTTCTGCCAGTTACAGTCTCGGTTATCAGGTATCAGTTTGCCTGACCCTGTGAACCTGAGCCCAGATTTTTCTATCGGCTAACAGAATGCGATTCGCGAAAAGGTTGAATTTGTGAATTCGGACCTCGGTGATGCTTTTGCCAGCTCACCTGTTTGGCCTTTAAGCCTTCACCTAAATAATCGATCGATCGCTGAATTTTAAGGTCAAAGTGCGAAGTGAAAATCTCAACTCCGACATAATTCAATTCAGGCCAAGTGTGAATCGTAAAATGGGAATCTTGAGTTAAGACGATTCCAGTGATTCCAGAAAGATTGGTTTGAAAAAACTCATGAGCTGAGCTTGCTCCTGCGATTTCGGTTGCTTCAACCAAAAGTTTTTTAATGAGTCTTTGATTGCTGACCAGATCTCTTTCGCATCCCGTGTATTCGACTAAATAACTTAAGCCTAATTGTGATGTTGCCATACGTCCTATCCAAGTTGCTGATGAATGAAAAATCAAGAATAGCATATTCTATGATGATGAAAATTTAATTTTATGTGAATTTCGCCGTTGGTCAAAGAAATTTAATTATCATGAATAACTGTAAGGCCTAAGAAGTGACGCTCGAATAAATAAAAACCTCGATAGTCCGAAATTGCAAGAAGCCCACAAATAATAATACATAAAATAAAATATATTTTGACTGCATGAGCTCGCATTTTAGTTCTGCCCTTTTTTAAGTTCTCGAATTCGCCTTCTTCTCACTTCAAAAATTTGATCAGAAACAAACACAAAAATGCTTGGCAGACTCATGGCAATCACTGCCAAGAAAAAATTACTCCAAGATTTTGCGCCGTAAGTTGCGACCACATCAAACATGACGTCTTCATTTTTGCTTTTAGTAAAATTAAGCAAATAGAGGCCGCTTGGAATATGGGGCACGAGCGTTTGGCCGCCGTTAATTTGCATTGGAAAAACAAATTTATTTTTACTTCGAATTTCAATCAGACTTGTTTCGAATTTGATTTTGGTGGTGGATGGCGAAATCAACAATATTGCGAGCGCGCTTGGGCCACCTCTTAGCTCAAAAGGTTCGGTGCTTTGACTTTTATCTTCTGCATCGGTAGTAAAATGAAATCGACTGTGATGAACTGGAGTTGCGGGAATTTGAACGTTTCGAAGCTGAATAAAAAAACAGACAACCACAAAGACAATATTAATGAGTAAAAATTCTTTACGAATATGATGAAAAGGCGAAACCTCATGCGGAACCGAGTCTGCGGGCTTTTCAAGAGTTTTAACAAGCTTAAATGCTGAGGTTACTTGATCTGGATTAAGGTATCGTCCAAGATAAATTCTCGGATCATTTATATTCTGTTCGAAACTCAATTCGTATGGTGGAGAAATAAAATGTTTATTCTCGAACACTTCATCTTTTTGAAGAGGCCAAAAGAACTCTCCCAGAGCAAACACCAGTTTCAGTTTTGAAGCATGATCATAGGTATATTTTTGTCCTCGGTAGTCTACGGGTTGAATTCCCAAAGGCTTAGGCAAATCTGAGACGACACGACTAAAAGTCCAAAGCCCGTGCTCACTGTTGAGCCAACGGTAAGATTTTGTCGGGCTGAATAAAAGATACTTTGTTGTTTCGTAGTCCGCGTGTTCTTGATCAATGAGGCGTACACACCCAATGACCTCAAAGACATCACCTAAAATTTTACCTGTGCTGCCGATTGCAATGACAGGGTCAAATTTATACTTCAGATCAAACTGTCGCAGACTCATATGATCGTCAGAGCTAATATCAATAATATTAAAGCAAGAATTGCAGACGGCACGAAAAGAAAAACTTTTATAGCGGACAATAAATTTTCCTGAGCAACTCGGGCAAATAATTTTTTGAATGCGAGAGCCGCTATCAAGCGAGCGAAGGTTCTGCGCTTTGATCTCCGCGAATTCAATGTTGCGGCCACGTGAAATGACGGGCGGGTCTTCTTTGCCGTTTGAATATTCGATATTCAAAATAAATGGTGAGCCGTCAGAATTTTCTTCAAGTGCTTGCTCGGCCTCGTAAACAGGGCTTGCGTCGCCTTCTTGGCTCTGCAGAAGGCTTTCGCCATTTTGAAATTCGATTTGGCCTAGATGAATTTTCTTTAACACAAACTTTTTGCCCTGATACGAAAAGATGTCGCCAATGTTCAATGCAAAAGGATCAAAGCTACGCGTTTCTTCGCTTGGATTTTCAAAGAAAAAGAGTGTCCATTGCCCTTGAGATTCTTTGATCCAGGCAACTTCCGAATCGCTGAACAAGATGAGCCAATCAAACCAAGAAACACGATTGGTCACCTTCTTTTTACAGCCAATGATTGTCAGTGGCCGTGAATTCAACTCACCAAAACTTCCGATTTGTAAGGGTGAATCGTTCGCCTGTAATTGGTGACAGTTCGGGCAAATATTTTGGGTGCTGTGGAGCGACCTGGTTTCAAGTGATGACGAACATGTCGGGCAATTCATCTGAATACTTTGACCCGAGATTCGGCGGCTGTCTATTTAGATTTTCCAGTAAATACTGACAATTGTCGTGATGTACTTGCTGTCAAAGATAGATCCACCGAGGTCGGTGTTTTTATTGGCATCCTGAGATACCCACAGAACGAATTCGGGATCAAATTTGTATCCAATGCCGTACTTATCATGAAAAGTGTTTGAGTTGTGATTGTCAAAGTATCCGAGGGACTCAAAGCGAACCTCATTGCGCAACATAAAACTTGGTGTTGCTCTGAGTAGCGAGATAAATGAACTATCGCTGTAAGAGTTGCAGTTCGCGATCAACTGTGGCGTGATCGTAAGTGGTGATGTGACAAAAGTAGGAGGAACATCTGGCTGGTTGTCTGGTTCACTTTTTGCGGCACCATTAGGAGTCGTTGAAGGAATATAAGAATTTTCGTAAAAGTATTCGTAGAAGCGGCTTGAGACGGTGAAAACAAACTGCTTTCCGATGACGTCAAAAAATCCTTTTACAGCGCCGCCGCCGTATTCATTTTGATTTTGAGAACTTCGCGAAGTCGGTACTGAAGCCATAAGGCTCGCACCCATGTCCCAGCTGACGCTTTGTTTCGCGGCGCTTGACGGAGAATAGTAATAGTTAATCGAAACATCCGTATCCTGAAAGTCACTTCCTTCAGCGTTTTGAACTGAGGTCATTTGGTCGTACTCAGCGGAGACGCCGATAGAAAAGCTATCATTCAAACTGTAGTGAAGCGCAAGTTCATTTGAGAGGACATTGTTTTGGCTTTCAGGTGCAAGCCAATAGCGGTTGATGATCGATAAATCAAAATCTGATAAAAAACTCTTTTGTGGAGTTACAGCCTGAGTTTTTGAATTTGCAAAAGCACTTGAGGTTGTCGTTTCAGCCAATAAAGGGGATGAAAAAAACGCGACAACAAGGGCCAAAGCCGAGCTCTGAGCCAACAATGAAATCCCATTTTTTCTAAGTATTGAGCAAAGCATTTTTAAACCTTTTGGGGTCATCGGAGATTACACGTATTATCCACAGTCTTTAAGATGGAGCAAAAGCCAGGCCTGAAATCAAAGAAAAACGAGAGCTTGAAGTAGGTCTGATTGCTTGCCGTTGGATTGGAATTGCGGCTCGCCAAATTTTGTTTGGGCGATGTCAACCCATTGGACAGGGAATTTCAGTTTTCGGGCAGCGCCCGGCAGTCACCTGTCTGGCAGTTTCAGTGTCAGTTATCCGATATCAGTTTCCAGCCCCTCAAAAACCGAAACTGAGATTGAAAAACTGCCAACCGGGGACGGCTGCCTTTAGCTGGCAGTCAGCGTTCCCCCTCACGCACCGCACACAAGGATGCAGCTTTGACACGAAGAAAATGAGTTGTTAAGTTTTTGGCGTCAGCAAGAGCTTTTATCAATCTCAACCCGAGGGGTATACGTCTTATGAAAAATTTGTTTTTAGGTCTTTTGGTGGCTGGAGTGATCTCAAGCATCGGTCAAATTTCAAAAGCAGATCCTGGAATGCCAAAAACATTTAACTTACTCTCAGGTGTTGGCGGTCCAATTCTTTCAGGGCAGCTGTCTGAGATTAAATTGAATCAGTTTAATCTGGAGAAAGGTCAAACTTGTGGCAGTGAGGCGACTTACCTCTATAATGGACCCGCAGCTCAATTGACAATAGGCGGAGAAGTTTATGTGATGGATACAAAAACTTCGACTCTAATTGATTTTGTGACAGATACTTGCGCAATGAAGTCTGAAAATATTTCTTATTTTTTGATGAAATTTGATCACACGAAAATCAGTGTCAGCGTAGGAGTTGAGGTCGATATGGTTCATGGCGTGATCCGGGTCATGTCTCGGGATCTTGGTGGCACTGCGGGCAAGATTACCTCTTCATACTAAGATTTCATGAGTTGGAGGCGCTCAGGCCTTGCCGAGAGGCCTCCCGTCTTTTTTCCCAATCTTTATAGCGCGAAAAAAGCCCTACCAATGTGTAATTCTGCTAGCTTATAAAGGCCTTTCGTAATACTTTTCCCTGCGCTCGAAATTAACAATTTGTGCAGGGAGAGAATCATGAAAAAGTTCGCATCTCAAAAATTCAGGCTCGTCTTTATACTTTTTTCCGCCTTCATAATTTTGGGGTCGGCTAGCCTTTTTGCGAAACAGGGTCCTGTGGCGCCACATGCTCCATTGCCGCCTCCCCCCGATTTGCGTATTGTTCATCCAAATGCAAATCCGGCTCGAACGACAACTCAGCGTCGCGCTTTTGATGATAACGCTTTTGAAGATCAGAAAATCAAATCTGAAAATTTTCTAATGCAGAATTTGAATCTTCCTGGAATTCATTCGGGAGTGGTGGTTGCTTCTCCAAGTCGTACAGCTCCAAATTATTTTTATCACTGGATTCGAGATGCGGCGATTAGCTTCATGCAAGTTCAAAGTTTTTATTTACGTGAGGCAGGTGCTCCACGTGCGTCTTTGCAAAGCTGGATGCTCGCTCATATGTCACTCAACTTGAGTTTTCAGGCCATTCCAAATTTGATGGCTGGAGACGGCGAACCTAAATTTAATTATGATGGAACTGCATTTCAGGGCCCATGGGGACGACCACAGACGGATGGTCCAGCACTTCGTGCTATTAGCTTTATTTATTTTCTTAATTCAGTTGTGAAAGAGAACTGGCCAAATCGCGATCAAATTGTTTCTCGCCTATACGATTCAAAATTACCAACTCAAAGTTTGATTAAAACTGATCTTGAGTACGTCGCTCATCATTGGAATCAAGCAAGCTTTGATTTATGGGAAGAAGCTTTTGGAGCGCACTTTTTTACTCTGATGGCTCAGCGCCGCGCAATGATTGAAGGAGCTCGTCTAGCACAAAAATTTGGTGATTCGGGTGCGTCTCAGTTCTACGCACAGCAGGCTCAACTTATGGCTCAAGCTCTCCAGGGTTTTTGGAGCCAAAATGCGAACTACACAGTCACGAGCTTGAATGTTCAAAGTGGCCCTCGCAAAGTCTCTTTACTCGACTCATCTGTTTTGCTCGCGGCACTTTACGGTGACGTAGGCGATGGTTTTTATGCGCCTTACGATGATCGCATTCTCGCGACTCTCCAAGTTTTAAAAGAAACTTTTCAAAAGGAATATCCGATTAATAGAGATCCAAATGCTGGGATAGCAATTGGTCGCTATCCTGAAGATACTTACGACGGAGTATCGACGAATGGAATTGGCAATGCATGGTTTATTGGAAGCCAATCAGCTGCCGAAGTTTACTACCGAACGGCTTTGCACCTCGCGCAGGTTAGGCAGGTTCAAATTAATCCTGTGAATATTCGTTTTTACAATTCTCTCATGCAAGGTCAGACAATTTTTAAATTAGGCCAAGTGATTACCATGAATGATCCAATTCTACAAAAGATGGTGCAGACTTTGGTGCTAGAAGGAGATCGTGAGCTCGAAGTGACAATCCTTCATCGAGGCTCAGATGGTTCGCTTTCAGAGCAAATTAATCGTGGTAATGGATTCATGCAAGGCGCGGTTAATCTTACATGGAGCCACGCGAGCTATTTGTCCGCAATGCTCTGGCGAACATTTGTTCGTGGGCAATTATAATTCGTAAAAATTAGTTTGGGGTATAAACGTGAAAGCAAAACTCAACCAATTTCTCTCGACCTTGCAAAAAATTGGTCAAGCTCTCATGATTCCAGTTTCGGTTTTACCGGCGGCGGGACTACTCGTTGCTCTTGGTCGAATTCTAAAAGATTTCGACAAGAATACTGCATTCATAGGCCAGGTCCTGTTCTCGGGCGGCTTGGCGATTTTTGAACAGCTCCCTCTCATCTTTGCGATCGGTGTGGCCATTGGGTTTACTGGCGGCGCAGGAATTGCGGGCCTTGCCGCTGCAGTCGGTTACTTTACACTGATTAATATTTTAAAAATTGTCAGCGACAGCGAGAAACTCACTCTAGCAATTAATACGGGTGTGTTTGGCGGTATCATCATTGGACTCTTGGCAGCTCAAATTTACAATCGCTATCAAAATGTGAAGCTCCCGCAGGTTCTCGGATTCTTTTCTGGAAAACGTTTTGTCCCTATCATGACCGTCGCTGCGACTTTTGTTTTGGCTCTTATACTGGGTTATACTTGGCCGCCCATTCAAAAAATGATTTATGATTTTGGAAATTCCGTGAATGACTCTGCATTTGGTCCCGCGTTCTATGCTGCGGGCAAACGTTTGCTGATACCGGTGGGCCTCCATCACGTTTACTATCCGTCGTTTTTGTATGAGTTTGGCCAATTCGTCACAAGTGCCGGACAAGTGGTGAAGGGCGACTCTGCAAGATATTTTGCAGGAGATCCAACTGCGGGTCGCATGATGGCATCTGAATTTCCGATTATGTTATTTGGGCTTCCAGCAGCTGCATTCGCCATGTTCTTGGCCGCACCTAAAGCGAAAAGAGCTGCAATCGGTGGGGTCATGCTTTCGGCTGCCCTGACCTCGATTATTACTGGCATTACCGAGCCAATTGAATTCGCATTTATTTTTGTTGCGCCACTCTTGTACGTACTCCATGTTTGCTTTGCATTTTTATCGGGTTTGTTGACCGCGCACTTTGATATTCACCTGGGCTACACTTTCTCTGCATCCTTAATCGATTTTGTTCTCGGTTATTTTAATCAGAAAAATAGCCAAGATTTATTTTTATTTATCGGACCCGGTATCGCGCTTCTTTATTTCGGAAGTTTCTACGCTTTGATTCGATTTTTTAATTTTCAAACTCCGGGTCGCGAAATTGAAAAAGCGGATGCGCCCCAGGCTTCAAGCGCTTCAAAACCTAAGGGTTCTGATTTGGCGAAGAACGTACTTGCAGCTCTTGGTGGACGAACGAACATCGCAAATCTCGATGCTTGTATCACAAGACTTCGGGTCATCGTGAAGGATGCAAGCTTAGTTAGTGGTGATCGTTTGAAAGCTTTGGGTGCAGCTGGTGTCATGCAATCCGGAAAAAATATTCAGGCTATTTTTGGTGTCGAATCTGACTTCTTAAAAGAAGAAATTCGAGTTTGCATGAGACAAACGCGCTTTTTGAGTGCCGGCAATGGCCGAGTGATGAGTATCACTGAGGTTCCAGATCAAACTTTTGCAGATAAAATTTTGGGTGATGGTTTTGCGATCGATCCTTCTGAAGGAAAGATCTACTCACCTTGTTCGGGTGAGATCACGACCGTGTTTCCAACGAAACATGCCATCGGAATTATGACGGTCGATCAATTAGAAGTTTTAGTTCACGTTGGCATTGATACGGTTAATATGAAGGGTGAAAGTTTTTCGTCTCCGGTTAAAGTGGGCGACAAAGTGAGCGCGGGAGATTTACTTGTTCAGTTTGACCTAAGTCTCGTGAAAGCGAAGGCAAAGTCCACGATTACTCCGATTGTGATTACAAATATGGATGCCGTTAAAAGTTTAAAATCACTTCAAACCGGTGTTGTGACGTCGAAGCAAGAAGTTTTAGAGATTGAATTTAACTAGGGCAGGAGACTTAAAAGCATGGAAGTAAAATTAAAATTGTTGAATGAAGAAGGTATGCACGCTCGTCCCGCTGGTGTTTTAGTAAAACGCGTGGGCCAATTTCAATCTAAAATCGAGCTAAGCTATAATGGCAAGTCCGCCAATGCAAAGTCACTTTTAAGCATTATGTCTCTGGGTTTGACTGCAAATGCTGAGTTTACAGTTAAAGCAGAAGGTGCTGATGCCGAGCTCGCGCTTAAGAGCGTGGCTGAAATCGTTCAAAATAAGTTTCAGGTTTAATCAAATATGAAAGCCATTGCCGTGTCTCCAGGACTTGCGATCGGAAGAGTTCAGAAAATACCTGAACAGATGGGCCTTGATCACGTTCCACGTGATGCCGGTAACTCGGACGCCGAAGTTCAAAAGTTGATGATGGCTGTGCAAAAATCTGTGGATGAAATGAAAGAAATCGTTTCGCGATTTCAATTTTCTGGCCAAGCAGATCAGGCCGAAATTTTCGAAGCTCATATGATGATGATTGAGGATCCTGACGTCATTGATAAAACTGTCGTTTTGATTCGTGAGAAAAAGATGTCCGCAGCTTGGGCTTATAAAGAGACTAGCGATGCCTATGCGAAAGCACTGGCTGAATTAGAAGATGAATACTTGAGAGCTAGAGCAACAGATGTACAAGACATCGCTTCACGCGTGCTCGCGCATTTAATGGGCCAAAAAGGTTTTGATTTCAGAGGAATTCCGAAGGACAGCATTTTAGTTGCTGAAGACATTACGCCTTCACAAATGGCGATGCTTGATCCCAAGCTTGTGAATGGAATTATCACCGAGATGGGCGGTAAAACTTCACATACAGCAATTATTGCACGGGCACTTGAGATTCCGGCACTGGCTGGCGCTCGAGGAATTTTAAACCAAGTTCAAGACGGCATGCTTGTTTTGGTTGACGCAATGGCGGGTGATATTACGATTGAGCCAAACAGTACTAAGCGCGAAGCTTTTGAAGAGAAAAAACTCGAGTTAGGCCGATCAAAAAAAGATCTGTTGCAGTTTAAAGGTGTGAAATCGGAAACCAAAGACAAGCGGGTGATTCGCTTGGGTGCAAATATTGGGGGGCCGCTCGATATTCCATCGCTCATTGAAAATGATGCTGAGGCCGTTGGCCTTTATCGAACCGAATTTGTTTTTTTAAATCACAATCGCATCCCGACTTCTGAAGAGCAGTATAAGATTTATCGCCAAGTATTCGAAGAGTTAGGCACACGTCACTGTATTATTCGGACGCTTGATATTGGTGGAGACAAAAAGCTTGAAGGCCTGTCCGTACCAAGTGAGATGAATCCCTTCTTGGGACTTCGGGGCGTGCGCCTTTGTCTTGAAGAGCGGGGAATATTTAAAGACCAACTCAAATCAATTTTGCGAGCGGCCGTTGGCCATTCAGTTGGAATCATGGTTCCGATGATTTCAAATATTGAGGAGATTCTTCAGACGAAAGCAATTCTCGAGGAGTGTAAAAAAGAGCTTGAGAAAGACAAACTTGCGTTTTCACAGGACTACGAATTTGGAGTCATGATCGAAGTTCCAAGTGCTGCCATGATGGTTGATCTCATTGCACGTCACGTTGACTTCATCAGTATTGGCACAAATGATCTGACTCAGTACGTGTGCGCGGTAGATCGCCTTAACGACAAGGTTGAAGCACTCTATGATCCTTTCAATCCTGGGTTTTTGCGCGTGATGAATCAGATCCTAGGTTCTGCCTTCAAAGCAAAACTTCACTCGGGAATTTGTGGTTCGCTGGCTCACTCTGAACTTTTGGTCCCATTGTTTATCGGGATGGGGGTTGATGAGTTGAGTATGACTTCTCAGCATGTTCTTGCGACTC
>JAYUEN010000404.1:0-1178 GCA_043739185.1 Bdellovibrionales bacterium | reverse complement strand
ACTTGTGGCCAAACTATTCTGGACATCGACTCCCAGAAGACCATCCATGCCTTAGCCGTAGGATCAAAAATCACGTGCCCATTTCTAGGCATCTCCGTGTCCGCTGAATTTCCCAACAAGAAGGTTAGGGCACTTGGGGTAAGCCGTACTCGAGCATCACACAAAAGAACATGATTGTAGGCAGCGATCTCCAAACCTGAGATTCGCAATTTATATCGCCCTTGATGTTCAAACCTGATCAATTTCGTATTGGTAAGAGACAACAGCTGGGCCTCCAACGCGCCAGTTAAGTCTTTACTACCATCATCTAGAATTAGAATTTCAAAGACACTTATTTGGGAAATTTCCAAAGCTGTGATGATCAAATTTACAGTTCGATAAATGTTTGGCGACTCGTTGTAGTAGGGGATTAGGATCGAAATCTTCATGATTTAACTACTTTGGGAACTCGCCCAAGTTCCACAAGGAGGAGGGCGCCGGTAAATACGAATAGTAGCGGAGTGAATTTAATAATTTCGGATACTGGAAGGATGTAGAAGATCGTTCCATTGATCAACGATGTCAAAACCCAAATTTTAGTATTTCGAACTTCAAAATGCATCGCTACGTTTCGCGAGGTGAAAAGAAGAGCGACAGCTACCTCCAAAAATGCCAAATTTATTAAGCAAAAATTTATATATCCAAAATCTTGAAAAATTCCAAATAGTTTGATTTCTGCGTAAGGAATCAGGGTCAGCACCAAAAAAACAAAAATCAAGGCGGCAGGTGTAAACTTTCTGAATCTTGAGATGTTCGGTGAACCATGACGGGCAAACCACGGAATTATGAGACCACTAACCAGCCCAATCAATGAAATTGGCCATCGAAATAATGGCAACAGTGAACTGAACCTTAAAAATCTCTCATCAAAACTTAACTGTGGCTGTATCGTAACCATAAACAAGACTAAAGATTGGGTAAATAGCGAGCTCAAGGGTGCTTGAATCATGAGACTTATTGCGGATTTTGAATTAAATATGCCAATTCCAAAACTTGAAAAGTTCTTTTTTATTCGGAAAAAAAACGCAAGGATCAGTGCAACTGGAAAATTGGATATTGCAGGGGACAAAAGTACAATCAGAAAAAAATGAAATTTCAAACCAATTATGGTGACGAGTAGTCGAGTGCAAGTTTCAACC
>JAYUEN010000403.1:0-1178 GCA_043739185.1 Bdellovibrionales bacterium | reverse complement strand
ACTTGTGGCCAAACTATTCTGGACATCGACTCCCAGAAGACCATCCATGCCTTAGCCGTAGGATCAAAAATCACGTGCCCATTTCTAGGCATCTCCGTATCCGCCGAATTTCCCAACAAGAAGGCTAGAGAATTTGGGGCGAGCCTTACCCGAGCATCACACAAAAGAACATGATTATAGGCAGCGATCTCCAAACCAGAGATTCTCAACTTATAACGCCCTTGATGTTCGAACCTGATCAATTTCGTATTGGTAAGAGACAATAGTTGTGCCTGCAACGCGTCAGTTAAGTCTTTACTACCATCATCTAGAATTAGAATTTCAAAGACATTGATTTGGGAGTTCTCCAAAGCTTTGATGATCAAATTCACAGTTCGATAAATGTTTAGTGACTCGTTGTAGTATGGAATTAAGATAGAAATCTTCATGTTTCAACTACTTTGGGAACTCGCCCAAGTTCCACTAGGAGGAGGGCGCCCGTAAATACAAAAAGCAGAGGAGTGAATTTAATAATCTTGGATGCTGGAAGGAGATAGAAGACCGTTCCATTGATCAAGGATGTCAAGATCCAAATTTTAGTGTTTCGAACTTCAAAATGCATCGCTACGTTTCGCGAAGTGAAAAGAAGAGCAACAGCTACCTCCAAAAATGCCAAATTTATTAGGCAAAAATTTGTGTATCCAAAATCTTGGAAAATTCCAAACAGTTTTATTTCTACATAAGGAATCAAGGTCAGCACCAAAAAAGCAAAAATCAAGGCCGCAGGTGCAAATTTCCTAAATCTTGAGATGTTGGGTGATCCATGACGGGCAAACCACGGAATTATGAGACCGCTAACCAGCCCAATCAATGAAATTGGCCATCGAAATAATGGCAACAGTGAGCTGAACCTTAAGAACCTCTCATCAAAACTTAACCGTGGCTGTATCGTGACCATAAACAAGACTAGAGATTGGGTAAATAGCGAACTCAGCGGTGCTTGAATCATGAGACTTATTACAGATTTTGATTTGAATATTCCGGTCCCAAAGCTTGAAAAGTTCTTTTTTGCCCGGAAAAAGAACGCAAGGACTAGTGCTACTGGAAAATTGGATATTGCAGGGGACAAAAGTACAATCAGAAAAAAATGAAATTTCAAACCAATTATGGTGACGAGTAGTCGAGTGCAAGTTTCAACC
>JAYUEN010000402.1:0-1179 GCA_043739185.1 Bdellovibrionales bacterium | reverse complement strand
GCGTTCATAATTTCCTTTGTCTTTTTTTAATTGTTCTTTATATTTTTCAGGCATAAACAGTTCCGAATACTTTTGCTTAGCTTGATTCAACTTTGGCTCAATTCGTTTTCTAAAAAGCTCCGCACGTCCTACAATTGGATTCGTAAGAGGTTTTGCGGCAAATCGACCCATAGAAGCTGCTCCACCGCCGAGCTTTTTTGCTAGTGCTGTCGCTTGAAATTTTACTGCCGTACCAACTGCCATCGCAGGTATGGCCGCCATTGCTCCCGCCGCACTTTGCATTCCGTCGTTAATGAGCGATTTTGTCGCAACTGGAATGAACAGCATCGAGATGCCGATTGAGAGATTTATGATGATCGACATCAAATAGTCTTCCATGCCGGTGACTTGGGGATTCATGGCGAGCTTCAATAATAAAACTCCCAAAATGCTCCAGAGCACCTTCCAAATGATGACTTGGATCAGTCCTTTGTAGAGGCTTGCAGTTGCGTGAGCAGATGCCCTGCTGACATAGGCCAAAATCATAAGTGGTGAGCACACAAACAAAATCGTCCAGACAAAATGAATAAGTGCAACCGAAACGAAAAAGCCAAGATAGGCGATAATGTAGGCTGCAATACTAAAAAAATAGAGTGTCGTCTCTCTTAAGTTAAACCATTCACCACTTGTATTGTGATAATTCGGACCTAAATTTTTTAGAACGTCCCACAACTTTTGCAATCCATCAATTCGGTCAGTGATACCGTCCCCAATAGTGGCAACAATCGACATTGTGTATTCAAAGCTGTAGAGAAGAAGTACCGATATAATTGTTCTTCTCAAAATATCTCTAATATTTGGATTTTCTTCCTTCAAGAATTCTAAAACGATGAGTCCCAAAACAAGAGGTACGAGTAAGATCCAGTAAACTTGAACGAGTTCTTCTCTTAATCCTCGCCCAACATCACTTAGATAATCAAACAACTAAAATTTCTCAAACTTCATATCGGGACTAAACCCATGAAAGCTGTTGCCAAGATCGACATTTACTTTTTGAAAATTAGAGACACTTTGCTTACCAAGTTTGTTCGCCATCCCGAACTGCTCACTTTGAAGTTTAAGCATTTGAGTATCAAGGCGAATCAGTTGCGAGAGGCTATTTAAAATTTCAGCACTCATTTCAGCCTGCATTCTCATGGC
>JAYUEN010000401.1:0-11461 GCA_043739185.1 Bdellovibrionales bacterium | reverse complement strand
ATTTAGGTTCGAGGGATTTTGTAAGATCGCCGAAGCTTCAGCTTGAACTTGTCTTCCGATAGTCTGCATATCTTGAATATTATCGGTTTCAAAGTATTTATGAATTCCTTTTTGTCCTGAGAGTTGGCCGTCGTAGTTTACCGTATCATGAAGGGGTTGCGAAAGATCTCCGATATAATGAGACATCACGCCAACATAAATCATGGCACTTTGAGCATCACCTTTTTTTAATGCTGCGAGAGCTAGAGAGTAAAACTGCTGAATTCTCCAGGGTGAAACGCCATTTTTTAAAATAACGGCTTCGCCATATTTTCGAATAGATTCTTGATATGAACGCGGAAACTGCGAGAGCGATCCCTTGCCCAATACATTGGTATAGGCATCGCCTTGAAACCAATGGTTCATAGATTCAAGTTGATAGCTAGTGGCTTTCCACACACGGTCGGGAACAGTTGAGAGTTGCTCGATGCCTTGAACATTATTGGTCCAAAAGGCCACTCCCGAAAGCGAAGCACCAGCACCTGCAACTATCTGGTGGCCAGTGGCTCCCCATGAAAATGCTTGGCTAGCTGAAAGCAAAAAAATCGCGCCGACTATGAATCCATTTAATTTTCTGATCATCTCATCTCCTTGAGTTTAGTCTGAAGTCCGTTTCAGAGGCTATTTCGTGCTAGACTTAAGCATTATGAGAGCTCGGCAAACTTGCAAGACCAAAGGCCACCCATGGCCTTGGAACAGGTCATAGGTCCAGGGAGGGCACGGAAGGTGCCTGCTAACATTTCGTAATTCAGCGCGCCAAACGTCGAAAATGACGGGCATTTTTTTTGGTGCGTTTTCTTGAGCAGTCCCTCAAATGGCATCAGCGTCAAAAAATTAGACGCTTCGAACTTGGTATTTCTAAGCTCTAAACAAGTTGAAACGACTTCGTGCTGGCATATGGCTTGCTCTAAGCACTGCGTTCACAAAAGTTTTTTACTCCGATGATTTCATTAGAAAGTTCGTGGGCTCATGTCGCTATCTAAGAAAAAGTTCCCATTGTATTTTAGCAAACTAGCTCTAGTCATATTACTTGTGGCGAGTGCCAGGAGCTTCGCAGCTCCGAATCCCTTTGTGCGGGTTGGGGATGTTATATATGATACGAATCTCAATGCATATAAAGTAATTGAAAAGCCATCTGATAACTTGGCTAAAGTAATTTATTGGACCGGCCATCAATGGGATGAAAGCAAAATATTCGATTTTAATCTTGAGAATGCGGCTTCAACTCGAATGCCCTCGATTTACGGAATTAGCACCGGAGATATAGTTTTCGATCCCGACGGGACTCAAAATAAAGTCATTGCAATCACTCACAAGGACGAGCTGGTGGTGGCGCCTTGGAATGGGACCGCTTGGTTTGGAGCGCGTAAGAAAATTCCGGCATGGGGTGCTCCCACCCAAGAATTTAAGACCTACAAAGATACTTCGATTGGTGACTTTTTTTACGATAAAAATAAAGTAGCGCAAAAGATATTTGGTCTGAGCAGTGCCGGCCGCGCCTTTGTTCGCGCTTGGAATGGCAAGGATTGGACGGGCCCAAGTACCTATATCAATATCACCCCAGAGGTAGCGCGATCTAAGGCACCCAGCCTGAACGGAATTGCAATTGATGATATCGTTTTCAACGCACAAAATATCGAATGTAGAGTTCTGGCCATAGCGCCCAACGGTGATTTTGTTGCACGCGCGAAGCGGCCGAATGACTGGTTGGGAGAATATCAAACTCTTAATGTTTTTACTCTCAAAGGTCGGCCAAAAAATAAACCACAACTACCTGCGGATCCTGATAAAAGATTTGATGAAATGGCTGAGGCCAAAGGTGTCCTTGCTAAAGTTTACGCGCGCATAAAGCCAATTCTTTCAGGTTTAGATTCTGAAAAGCGAAACCAAATAAACGAAACAACACGCACGGCCTTTCAAGGTGACAATCCACTTAGTCCGGCTCCACGATTTTTAACTGAAGATGAATATGAAAATGTATTGCGACCCGGAATTCTTCAGCGAGGAACGGCCTTGCTTAGATTTCTTGAAGATCACTACTCAGGTGAAAAGCGCTACGCTAAAGACGGCATAATCCCTGCGCAAGTTGTAGAGGCGATCATTGCTCGCCACGGTGAATCGCATATTCAATTGAATCCAAAAGCCATTACTTTTCCCTATGGGCCAGATTTGGCGCGGGATCAAAATGGCAATTGGCGAGTTGAAGAGGATTCAATCGGAATGCTTGGTGGTACGGCTGATCTTATAGCTTCTCAAGAAATTCTCTTTCAAGCTATACCGGATTATAAAAAACACATTACCAACAGTGACGAGCCCCTCGATTTTTATCGAGAGACGGTAGCACGAATGAAAGCTGCAGCAGTGCCTGCTAGTGGAAGAGTAGTAGCTTATTTAACATCAACCTCTGGTGATCACGAAAAAGAACGTTTGCAAAAAATATTTGAATACCTTGGGGTGACGGTTCTCGATAAAGAAAGCAAATCTCGTTTGCGATTTGCCGGTGGCAAGGCCTTTATAAAAGTAGTCGGCCCAAGCGGAGTCGAAATTGAAGATCCCGTGGGATTCATTTATTTGAATATGGAGCATGAACATCTTGATCCCGCTCATCAGGCCTATTTTAAGAAGGCTTTGCTCGAAAGAGTCGAGAAATTTGCGACGGAAGATCGCAGCGAAAATCTTCGTCAATTGCGAGAGCAAGCGGCAAAATTTCTGGCCAACCGAAGCGCTGCAGCTGGATACCCTAAAGATGCAGTAGCGTTTGAAAAGTGGACAAAAGACACCGGTTTTTATCAGGATATTTTGGTTGACGTCGAGTCTGCAGAATTGCCCGGTTTGGTTGAGGGACTTGAAAAGGGCACGGTCCCGAGCAATTATTCTCCTGGCGTCGATTTCTTAAACGACAAAGAGCTTTATTCTTACGTTGAAAAGTTCATTCGATTTTACCTTGGCGAAGAACCGATTTTTCAAAACATTCAAACGCTCTCGTTTGCCAAAGAGACCGGATCGAATAGCTTAGATGAAAAACTATTTGAGAAAGTAAAGGGCGCGCAAAACGACTGGGTAATCAAACACGTAGATGAGCGCGGAGGAAAGGGTGTTGTCGTCGGCCCACGAGTTTCGACAGAAGAATATCAAGGTGTACTTGAAGCCGTTCGCAAAAATCCAAAAAATTATATCGTACAAGAGTATATTTCGCTTTCGATGCTCGATGAACATATTGTTGATATGAGAATTCACGCAAGTATTTCGAATCGGATGCTGAACTTCGTATCACGCTTTCCTTGGGGGCGAACGATTTCACGTTACTTAGATGGCAAGGTCAACCTGAGTGGTAGTGGCAAACAGCAGAGTGTTTTTGTGCTGAAAACTATGAGGTGCGAGGATCTCTTTTAGAGGCGAACTATGTCATGCTCATGGTAGGGGCGGGCACTTTTCGTCACTCTGTTTGCTGCAAGCAGGATTCAAAGCTACTTCTGTTTGCTTAGAGGAACTCTTAGCATGGCACATTTCTTTCATAGCTTTTTGCTACCATTTGTAAGTTTTGAGGAGATTTTTTGCTTAGAAGTTTTTTAATCATCACGATTGCCATTGTTACTCATTTTGTGGGAATAAATTCCTTTGCGAAGCTAAATTTTGAAGTACCAAAACAGCTGCTGCTTAAGCAGTTGATCGCAAAACAAAATCCTTCAGGGAACTGGAAGGGCCAGCTCGAAACCGATCCGAGCGTCGATGCGATGTTCTTGGTTTTGGCAAAACGCGCTGGTAAATTGAGTCCTCAGCTCATGACTCAGACGATTCAAAGATTAAAAGTTTGGGAGCAAGGACAAGTCGGTTGGGGAATGACTCCGGGGCGCGCGCCTTCGATTGATGTGACCGAACTCATTTTATATTCTATGAAGGAAGTTGGAATTTCAGAGTCTGATACAGTATTTTCAAAAGAATGGAATTGGTATCGATCAAAAGAGAAGGGGCATAAGACAGCAGATATTTACGCAATGTTTTTAGATGCTCTCGGATACAAAAAGGGACCCTTCCCAATCAATGTCGATTTTTTCGCAGTCCCAAAACATACACCGGCTAATATTTTTAATGTCGGTGTTTTCCGCTCGATTTTAGTTCCGCTTGCAGTTTTAAAATTTTATCAAAAAGCAAAAGCAAAGGCTTATTATCCGCGACCATTAGATTCAGCACGTGTGGCCTCTAAAGGTTCTGAGTTTGGAAAAGTAATTGAGGGTGGAGCCGAATTCTGGGCGCAAGAAGGCTTGGGATGGATCTTAGCACATCAGCAAAACGATGGCCCCTGGTATACCTTTCACGCAACCATGCTCGGTATCTTGGCTTTTCAAGAAGCGCAAAGTCTTGGGGTGGCCAACTTTCATAGTCAAATTGAGCTGGCTTGGTCGGGCTTATTGAGCTGGAGAATTTTAGACGAGGCCTCTCAAACTTGGTTTGTTGCCCCGTCGCAGAGTGAAGGCTGGGATAGTCCACTTTCTTTGCTTGCAATTTTAGATAGTGCAAAAGGCCGGACATTGACTGCAGAAGAATTGCAATCCGTTCGCAAGGGCCTTGGCTGGATGCTACAAGTGCAACCAAGAGTCGACGGCGACTGGAAGTATCTTGCTCCCAAATTATCTCCTGGTGGTTGGTCATTTGTAGAGAATAATCCTTATTATCCTGATACCGATGTCACCGGTTTGTCGCTTGAGACTTTGGCAAAAGCAATGAAGCGCTCTGAGTTCGCAGATATGAATCTTAAAAAATCATTTGATGCAGGACTTGATTGGACTCTCGGCATGCAAAACTGGGATGGTGGATTTCCCTCGTGGGATCGCAAAATCTCAAAGTTCACCGCTGAGATCAGCACACTTTTGGGAACAACTCCAGTGCTTGATATTGGCCAGGTCGATTTGAGCGCACGTCTCATTCGTGAATTCAAAAGTATTTTGAGCACAGGAATTTTATCAGCTGTGCAAACAAAAAAAGTAAATGCCAGCATTCAAAAAGCTTGTCGCTATATCAAAACCAATGCGGAATCGTTATCACCTCCGCTTTGGTTTGGTGACTGGGCCGTCAACTATAATTATGCCACTAGTCTTGCGTCTGAAGCATTGCTTTTAGGTAAATGCGCAGGCCTTGAAGAAGTATATCCATCCTTTCTTTGGGTCGTGGCCAATCAAAACTCTGATGGCGGCTGGGGAGAAGATGTCAGCAGTTATCAAACGAAAAGTTTTGTAAGAGCAGAATCCTCAGCTGGGCTTACGGTTTGGCCACTGCTCGCATTGATGAGATATGAGATCGAATATCAAAAAATTCATAAGTCAGCGTCTGAATTTCGACCGAGCATTGAGCGGGCTATGATTTATCTCATTGGCAAAATTGATGATAAGGGTCGCATTCAAGAAAAATCATTTGCTGGAGTAATGGTAAAAGGACTTTGGCTCATCAATTACGAACTCGGACCATCACAAGTTGTTCTAAGCATTATGAAAGAATACGAAGAGCTCAAGTAAGCGTCCATTCTTAAAGCGTTTGCAAAAACTGAATAAGATCTTGTTTTTCTTTGAGTGAAAATTTCTCGACTCCATTTTCAATTAAAATATTTTGATCATGACCCAGATTCGACATTCCTTCGCGAGAGGTATCGAACTGATATAGTAAATCCGTGGCGGTTAACGCCTGCCCCTCGGGATAACCGTTGCAATTGAAGTCAAAATCTAAATTTGGATTTACGGCTTCTCTTGCATAATAAATCTTTGGACGCTTGGGCCCTGGAGTCAGGAGCGCGCACAGGCTCGGTACAGAGCTGTTGTGCAAATAAGGCCATCTCGCCCAGATGCCCACAAGTGGTGGTGGCACATAACCTGTTTGCGTACGAATGAAGGTATTGTTTCGCACTGAAATTTGCAGCTCATTTAATTTTTCAAGTGGCTTCATGCCTAAGTACCGATGGGAATCAGTCCCAACCTCCGCCACCGGAGTTCGAGCATGATAAAGCACTTGAATAGTTTTAATAGCATCAATATTGGGTAGGTTTGAATTCGTATTCCAAGCTTTGATGTACTGGCCATGACAGTCTTTGCAGTTTTTATTAAATAAAACCTCGCCACGCTTTGCGCTTGAAATATCGATTTTAGAAATATCAAAAAAATCAGTGATGGCCGGGGCCTCGATCGAAAAAACTGCAGTCACAAGATCTTGAATCAGCAAGGAGTTTGAGTTGAACCATGAATCAAGAATACGAAGATCGATTCCGCGGCCAATTTCGTTCCACAAAATATTGGTGAAGATTGGGTTTCCGCTCACAATTGATCCGTCGGAGAGCCAGCGATTTTTGAATTTCAAATTCCACCAGGTGGCGGGTTTGCTGTCTGCAATTTGATGTTCTAAAATATTAGGGCGTGGATGATCTTCAAAGATCGAATTTTTTTCTGCCCAAGGACCTTCTTCACGATGGCTCAAGGATAGGGCAACTTGCGCAAGTGAAGTATCAAGGCCAAGTTGTTGCGGCAAAGTCCCGTCCGTAGCACGAAAATTTTTGAGCGTCTCCGCCATTAATAAAGTTTCAGCATCGGTTGCTCCGGTAGAGGCTTGAAAAACCCTAACATCGGCAAAAGCCATGGCTTGTTTAGCTTTGAAAAACAGGCGATTTGCTCTCGGAAAGCGATTGGTAAGGCCTAAAATGTTTTTTCCAAATAGTTGCGACGAGTGACAGGCGGCACAACCAATGGTGAAAGCCTTTACGCCGTGACGTTCAACCAACCCAAGCCCCATCAAATAATCGGGGCGAATATTTTCAGGATAAGGGACTGCGTAAATTCCGGAGTCACTTGTTTTCGGATAATCATGCAAGCCAATCCACGAAAGTAAGGAGTTGAAGTTTTTAATTTCAGTAATTGCTTTAAATAAATTTTGTAAAATATCAAAAAGAGGATTTGGATTTCGCTTTTCTAAAAAATTAAATATTGGAGTATAAGGTAAGAGTACCGCTGTCACATCAACCGGATAGGTCGTCGCCGCCAATCGACCTCGCTCGCGGCTCGCCGCAAAGTCGGTTGGCGACAAATTGTAGGGGTTGGCTCTGCCACCTGCAGGGACCTTGAATCCTTCGCTCCAGTCGGGTTCAGACGCCAATAGTGCATTTGAGCAAAGAAATACTAGCAATATGAAAAGGCATTTCATTCCAATAAGGCTAGCACCAAGTTTTGAAAGTGCCACCTAAGATTTCGTAATTCAGCGCAGTATTTATATGGCAATTCAGTGGCTTGTTGCGCTGAATTACGAAATCTTAGGTGGCACTTTGCTATTGCAGCTTAATCTTTAAATCAGCATGAAAGCTGCGGTCTTTGCTTTTGACCCACTGAAATACAACTGAATTGGTATCGCTACAAATTTCGCGAATTTGCATCAGAGCATATTTTTTTCCGTCGCGGGTGCGAACACAGTAAGTTGCATTCGGCTCGGGTTTCATCCAGGCCGAAGAATAGCCATCTTCAGGACAAGTAAATTCACTAAGCCCTGGAGTTGGAATAACTTTGATATAGCCACCACGCTCTTCTGCGCAGGTTTGCTTATTGTAATCTGGGTAGTCACATTTGCCACTTTTTGGGTCGGGTTCACTATTGGGGAAGAACATTTCAATTAAATTGTCG
This sequence comes from Bdellovibrionales bacterium, assembly GCA_043739185.1. Taxonomy (GTDB): domain Bacteria; phylum Bdellovibrionota; class Bdellovibrionia; order Bdellovibrionales; family JAMPXM01; genus JAYTQQ01. The sequence goes on along the minus strand of JAYUEN010000401.1, from coordinate 3,773 downwards.
CCGCCATGATAGGCAACCAAAATATCACCCTTTGACCAATCTACAACTTGGCCATTTAAAACACTCAGGCCACTGGTCGAAAAATTTTTCATTCCGTCGTTTAGTTTGGTTAAATGCGGATATGAAATCCCTGCCAAGCCAATTGCTTTGGGGTCTGCTTCGCTTTGAGCAAAGCTAGCGTTTGCCAATTTACAAAGTGAATCTTCGTTTTGGTCGAGGCCAAAGGCATCAAAGCCTGAACAAAAAGTCATCAAAATGCCGAATATTGTAAAGATAATTTTCATCAAATCCACCAAGGTAAAAGTAGTTCTGCTTTACTCATTGTTCTGCTATTCGATGAAATTGAAGTGCATTTTTTAGTCCAAGCGAGCTGTCAAAAGTTTTGCCAATAAGTAGGTATTGTTCTAGCTCTAGAAATCAAAGCAATTTTCGTGGCAGCAGCTGCAGTTAGCTGTTTGGCAGTTTCGGTTTCGGTCTTTAGTAGGTCAGGGTGCCGGGGCCAGACTCTGATTCAGCATCGGCTGCAGTGAACCGAAGGCCAGCCGCCGAACCCTGAAGTTTTCTGGCGAAATCCTAACTAGACTCGAAAGCCAAGATTGTGCGATTCTAAATCCATGTCGGATTCAGAATTTATTATTAGAGCTGCGATGCTTGAAGATGCAGAAGAGATTGGTAAAGTCCATGTCGATGCTTGGCGCACCACTTATCGCGGGATTCTCACAGATGCATTTCTTGCAGAATTGAATTCTGAATCGCGAGCAGAGTCGGCGAGAATCCGAATTCAAAATCCAAATTTAGATAATTTAACTGCTTTAGATAAAAAAAGTGGGCGCATTGTTGGATTTGCAGCCGCAGGGAAATCACGAGAAAAAAATCTAAGTGCTGAAGGTGAACTCTATGCGATTTATCTTTTAAAGGACTATCAAGGCAAAGGTATAGGCAGCGATTTATTTCAAGCCGCCAAAATGAAGATCAAAATTAGATTTAAGGATTTCTTTGTATCTGTATTTACTGAAAATAATGGTGCCGTTGCGTTTTATAAAAAAATGGGCGGCCTCATGATAGGAAATGATCACGTAGATGTCGAAAGCGTTCGCCATAAGACCGATACTTACTTTTGGGAATTAAACTAGGCCTCGTTTTTAAAACTTTGGATTCGTCTTCTTGCAGGCTTCAATTACTAATTTATCAAGTTTTGGAAGAGGAAATTTTCCTGCGGGTCCTTTTTCTCCCAAGCCAAGTACTGGATACATGCATTGGGCATATAAACCTTTTCCCTCAGCAAGGCCACCTTCAATATAACCTGCCTTTTCGCAAGCAGCTCTAATTGGAGCGCAAGCTTCATTTTTTTTTGGCATATCGTCTTTTGCAATAACCTGCAAGATGACAAAACAAATTGAACCCGCCAATGCAAATTTTCCGAAAAGCTTGATCATTTTGAACTCCTATTGCAAAGCTAAAAAGTAAGAATCTTAGCGCACACTAACATGAGATTCTTAAAATCAAAGCTTGTCAAGTTTGAGAGCCCTTTTTCCTTCCATGTTGGCATTCCACCTCGCACTAATTTCAAAAAAGCTTGTCTAAAATCTAAAGTGGATTCAAAATGCTTACGCCTTGAATTACGAAATGTTAGCTGGCACCTCAGATAGGTGCGCCGCGGGGAGTCGGGGGCTGACGATTAGGTAAAACTTGGTTAGCTTTGTGTTTCTGACTTAGGAAGGGCGAAATCGAGTGTTGAATAAAGGCCTGCATAAAATTTGGCTTTCGATCTTTTTACTGGCTATTTATATTCAAGTAAATGTCGCCGGAGAGTTTCTACACGATATCTATCATTTAGTTTCCTCAGAAGTTGTTTCACATCAACATCAATTTGGTGATTTACCTGAATGGCAAAAAATCAGTTCCGCCTTGAAATTGAGTGCGGCACCAGAAGACTCAAATGGTAGTTGTCCGTTTTTAAAACTACTGCAGTCATCTAAATCAATACATTTTGGCGCAAATGAATTTCGTCGGGATTTTGAAAAAAACTTGAGTGCCTCGTCAGATGGGCTCCTGATTTGCTTTGTTTTTAAATCCATATTAAATCCCAATGCGAGCCCGCGTGCGCCGCCAGCAGGTTTGGCCTCTTAATTCTTCTTAATTAAATTTATAAATTTTTTTGATCATCGGAGATCTCGTGAAGTTATATTTCTGTAAATTCATTATTATTTTACTTTTGCCAAGTTTTGCATTGGCGCAAAGTAAGGCGGGCGCATTTACACCTGATATCAGCGTCAATGCCCTATTGCTTTATCAAAATTCAAATCGCGGCAATGACCCCTTGGCCGAGCCGCAAAATGGTGCGACTTTACAAGAATCTGAATTGCAGTTTGTTGCTGATGTCGACCCCTATACAAAGTTTACCTCGACCTTTTCAATTCATCCAGATGTGAATACCAATGTCGTTCCTCATACGAGCGAATACAAAATTGAACCAGAAGAGCTCTTCGTTGATACGCTTCAACTTCCGAGTGTCAATTTAAGAGTAGGGAAATTCAAAGCCGCCTTTGGTCGCCACAATCAAATGCATACTCATGCTTTTCCATTTGTTGATGCCCCACTTATCAATGATCAGCTCTTTGGCACAGAAGGTTTAAATGATGTCGGCGTTTCGGCGGCAGCCCTCATTCCGCAAATGCCTTGGTTTAGCGAAATGACTGGCCAGGTCCTTTCGGGACGAAACGAAGGAGATTCCTATTTTAATAGTCGCTCGCCGAACGATTCGGTGTTATTGCTCCACTATAAAAATCTCTGGGAGTTGACTGAGGAGTTGACTGCCGAATGGGGACTGTCTGGCGCCCAAGGTAAAAATTCATTTCAGGATGCATCGAGCATTTATCAATCTGGTAAGACCGTGTTTTATGGCACGGATCTCACCTTTAAGTGGCGTCCCCTAGTTGGAGGCAAAAACCACGCTATCGTTTGGTCTTCAGAATATATTCATCGTCAGATCGATCGTCCGACCTCAAAAAACGAAGGCCAGGGTTATGCCTCTTGGGTTCAGTATCAGTTCGCAAGTAGGTGGTGGGTTCAAGTACGCTCTGAATATTTAGAGGTAAAAGACTCAAGCCTCACGGCACCGCTTGCTATATTGCCCTTTCAGAGAAAGTATACAGCTCTTCTCGCTTTCTTGCCCTCTGAATTTTCTGGCATGAGACTTCAATACTCACACTTAGAGGATGGCAAAGAAACTCCTGAAGAAAAGGTTCTCTTGCAGCTCAATTTTTTAATCGGCTCACATCCTGCACATTCATACTGAGAAAAGGAAACTAAAATGAAACTACTTAATTTAATCTTTGTTTCAATTGCAATTTTATCTTCTGCAAAAGCTTTAGCTAAACTCAAGGTAGTGGCGGCAACCAGTGATATCGGAGCTCTCGTCACTTTAGTTGGGGGCCCAGATATCACGGTAGATACGATTGCGAAGGGTACCCAAGATCCACATACCATTGATCCAAAACCTTCTTATATGCTGAAAATGAATGGCGCAGATTTAGTTGTAGCCAATGGGCTTTCACTTGAGGTGGGATGGCTCCCAAGTCTCATTCAGGGAGCGCGCAATCCCAAAATTCGGCCCGATGCAAATGGATATTTAGACTTGGGAAGTTCTGCTGATCCAATTGAGATTCCCAAAGGAGCTATTAGCCGCTCAATGGGTGACGTTCATCCTGACGGGAATCCACACTATACCCTTGATCCGATACGAACGGCAAAGCTTGCAATTGTCGTCGCAG
>JAYUEN010000400.1:0-1181 GCA_043739185.1 Bdellovibrionales bacterium | reverse complement strand
GTTGTGACCGGAGGAGCCGGCGGCATCGGGTTTGAGATCGTAACTCAATTTTTAAAAAGTGGAGCGAGTGTCAACATCTGGGATTACTCACCTAAAGCGATGGAGTCGGCACAAAGTTCACTGAAAGAATTTGCATCAAAGGTCAGCTTCACTGAGGTCAATGTCGGCGATCTATCCTCATGCGAGAAAGCCTGCTTAAAATTATCAAAAGAAATCGACGTCTTGATCAATAACGCCGGAATTACGCGAGATAAATCATTTAAAAAAATGACCAGTGAAGAATGGGATCAAGTGATTAGCACCAATTTAACTGGGGTCTTTAACGTCACCAAATCTGTGTTCGACAAATTTAACTCTAAGAACGCTCATAAAAGAATTATTAATATCTCAAGTGTGGTTGCGCTTTATGGTAATTTTGGCCAATCGAATTATGTCGCTAGTAAAGCAGGTGTGATCGGGCTCACCAAAACTTGGGCTCGCGAATTTGCAAAATCGGGTATCACAGTCAATGCAATTGCACCCGGCTTTATCGAAACGGCGATGACCAAGCTGATGCCCATTGAAGCAATCACCGCAATGGCTGAGAAAGTTCCGCTTAAGAGGCTGGGTAAGACCAATGATATTGCCAACGCCTGTTTATTTCTTGCGAGTGAAGATTCCTCGTATATCAATGGCATTGTTTTGAGTGTCGACGGTGGACTAATCGTATGAGGTTAAATGATTTTTTGATTGCGGTGGCCGCCGTTTTTCTTCTGATGAATGCAGCGAGTTTTTTTGCTATCCGCTTGCAAAGAAATGATATTGCCGATGTCGTATGGGGGCCTGGTTTTTTCATTTCGGGATTAGCATTGCTCATTTTAAAATTGATCAGCGATGAACACTTTCAAATGAATACTCGAATAATTTGCGTCTTAACGATGGTGGGGGCGTGGGCGCTTCGATTATTTTTTCATATTGGTCTTCGCAATCTTCGTAAGTCCGATGAAGACGCAAGATATGTGAAAATGCGAAAAGCCTGGGGTGAAAACTGGAAGCTCAAATCTTATACGCATGTTTTTATGCTTCAGGGTCTTTTGATGCTCGTCATTGACCTTCCGATATTTATTATTATTTCTTCGCCTGACATGCCGTTTAATTTATGGAACTTTGTAGGTGTCGGCATTTGGCTGTTTGGGTTTATT
>JAYUEN010000399.1:0-1186 GCA_043739185.1 Bdellovibrionales bacterium | reverse complement strand
GTTTTTTTACTCAGCAAAAAAGGGTTGGTTGATCGCCGGAAAATCAAAGATATGGTTATCAAAATCGGAAGCGTCGAAACATGGGCGGCTTTCAAATCGGGCCTTGAGCGTTGGTATAACCTCGCCGATGGCAAAACGGCGAACCTCAAAGAAGGCTACATTGATTCTTAACAGCATTTAGAAAACCGCATCGACTATTCGCTCCAAGCCGGATAAGTAATCGTCGCCGACGGCAAACCCGAAGCCGCAAAACGTATCGAAAGAGTTTTTACAACCGACCCCGGAATGGGCGTAATCAGACACGCTGACGCGGGTTATGATGAGGCGATCGAATTTGCGAAGGAGAATGGCGTGAAAGTGCCGATGATGAAAAAATGATTAGCATAGAAACATTCAGACAATTCGCACTTTCATTTGCCGACGCAGTTGAGCAACCACATTTTGACGCGACTTCATTTAGAATAAACGGAAAGATATTTGCTTCGCTGGAAATCGAAAAACGAAGGGCTTGTCTGAAACTATCACTTGACGACCAACAGCAATTTTGCTCGATTGATGAATCAATTTATCCGGTTGATAATTATTGGGGCAAAAGCGGTTGGACATATATTGATACGGATAAAATTGGAGAAGACTTGCTTGTAGAAGCATTAATTAGTGCTTACAAAGAAGTTTCCACACCAAAAAAGAAAAAATGAAAAATCTAATTCCATACATAATTATCAACGACAAGTGCGAAGAAGCACTTAACTTTTATACAAATTGTTTTGGCGGAGAAATTATTTTTTTGCAGAAGTATTCAGACACAAATTATCCCATTTCAGCAGACTTCAAAAATAAAGTTGCACACGCGGAGTTTCGTGCGGACAATTTTCATTTTTTTGCCTCAGATGGTTTTGAAGTACAAAAAGCAACCGTTGGCGACAATATCGCAATGAGCGTAAATTTCGACAGTCAAGACGAGCAGAAATTAACTTTTGATAAACTGAAAATCGGCGGAACAATCACAATGGATTTTTCTGAAACTTCTGCAAACTCAACACTTGCAACACTTATCGATAAATACGGAATTCATTGGTATCTAAACTTCTTGAATTCAAGTAGTAAGTGCAACTCATAGAGTCGCCGGAAAAAGGGTAAGCTGCGATAGCATCTTCGCTCTTTGATGGTGACATCGAAGAGTTAC
>JAYUEN010000398.1:0-91279 GCA_043739185.1 Bdellovibrionales bacterium | reverse complement strand
TATTTAAAAATTTGAGCTCAGAACTACCTGAATGCTTTATGAATTTGAAAAGTATTAGAATTTTATTTAGCTCTTGCGTTATCATTAACACTTATTCTTGGCCTCAAACCTGCGCGGTTTTTCACTGAAGTTAAAACCAAATTCAATTTTATCGAGTCCCTGTGTCCCCGCCTGAGGCCGCTCAATTTGAACGAGCCTTTCTATCCATTGAAACTTGATCGTGCGGGAGCCGAGCAAATTTCACTCGGCGGAAGCCGCAAGCCTGAGTACCATATTCTGGTGTGCCGAAACCGCAATGAGTGAGCATTCGGGAAAATTTCGCATAAGACATTTGATGTGATTGAGCGCTTGCTGCGCTCTTCATTATATACAATGTCGCCTCTTTCAAATGGCCGCTGGCGCCCAAAGCTAAAGCTATCGAAAGCACTAGTCCGTAAAATTTTACCACGTCATGCCTCCTCGCTCATTCCCCGAAAAGATTTTGCACATCCGAGCCCATTTTTAAATACCGAGCCCAAACCGAATGAATCGGGATTTGCCTTGATCCGTCTGAGATGTACGTCAATCTTCGTCGAACCACAGCCAAAGTGTCGAGCTAGGTCATCGATCTGCATTTTATCAATCCAACGTAGTTTTGCCAGCTCCGCCAGATCAATTTCTTGCTTTCGCCACTCAATCTGATACCATCTCGCAATAGTGAGTTCTGAGTGTTCGACTACCTTAGCCCCGCCTCCACCATCTCTTTTCTTATTCCAAATTTAAGGTCGGACTCCTTGTCCTACGAAAAAGACTCGCGCGTCGTGCGCTCGGTCTCTTCGAGACTTCTCTTTTCCGATCCTTAAATTTGGAATAAGAAAAGAGATGGTGGCTCCGGGGACGATGAGAACTCTCACTTGGGAGTTCGACAAAAAGACCAGGATGGCCTTTGAGGTGAGCACCAGCGAATCGCGCGAGCGACGAGGCCTATTCAACAGTCACGTTAGCTATACATATCAATTGCCCAGCACTTGTTGCCACAGATGCGTAAGAGCAATTTAGCATTTCCTTATTCCGATATAAAATTTGACATTGCCTGATCGCCTCGCGCTTAGCTCTAGTGATTGCGCTCATTCCTTTAAAATCGTCACAGGCGGGTCCCGAGCCATGACCCCAATCTGCACTTTCTGTATCTAAAGAATAAAATTTTGAACATTGCACAAAGATACTTTTTGTTTTTGGCCGTACTTTATTGACTAAAAACGAGTAAAAGTCGGCTGGAAATGACATCCGATGGTGATCGATTGATCATCGAGCCGAATCGCAATGGCAAGTAGAGCCCCCGAGCTTCAGCGGCGAAAGTCATGAAAAAGCACAAGCCATTCATACTAGTAGTTTTTGCCAGACTCGACTTGGCTGTGACGAAAATAATCATCAATGGATTTGGCAATTGCGTCTGCACTGACATAGGTACTAAAGCCACCGCTCGTCCGTTTGGTATAGCCCACAAGTTCAGCCGCCGCCGCTCGATAAAGTGGATCGTCCGGAATGCCAGAGCTCGGAAGCTTTGAAAGATGATTCGCCATAGCCTTAAGGCGTTCTGCTTCGTCGCCATAGGAAGTTGTCATCCAGATCTGTTGAGCGGGCGATTCGATTAGCCCTGTAGAATTACGATAATATTGCAAAACCCTCATCATATTCTCAGCCGGCGCCATTTGTTCTAGTACCCAAGCCGGCGGCAAATCCTGAGTTGGGACAGCAGCAATATCGACGAGATCTTTTGCCTTAGCAACGTTCGCCCAAGATTTTTTTTCAGGTTTCATTCTTGGCGCGTAGACCACCCGGCCTTCTTTCAAATCTTGTTGCAAGCGCGGTAGTTCTCGGTCGAGATATTCTACGATGAGACGCAAATGTTTTTTATTGATCTTATGCGCTTCAAATTCGACTTGATAATTCGCTTTTTCTTTGTTGACTGCGGCCTCTAGCTCTTGAGAACTTGAAATCCGCCTCGCGTCTCGCCAGGTTTGATGAACCCGGCTTGCATATTCAAGTTTGATTTGCTCGTTGGTCCACGTCGGATTGTGATTGATCAACTTGATCATATCATCAGACATGATGACATTTTTAGCCTGATATTCGTAGCCATAACTTTTGGAGATTCCGTCGAAAAGATATTTAGAGGAATTGAACCGAGCTTGGCGTGTTGCGCTCCCCAGCTTTTCGCTTTCGGCTTTTAATTTATTAATTTTTTCTTCCATGCTTCTCAGGAGTCTTGGCTGGGCCACCTCATGATCTTCAAAAGCTTGTTTTTTACTTTCAAGAGCTTTTATTTCAGCTTCTTGTTTTTCAAGTCCTTCTTCTAAATGAGCTTGGCGAACCTGTAAGACTTTTGCCGTTCCACCATTTCCGCGAGCAAAAGCAAGATCGATTTGTCGCAAGTACCAACGAACACCTTTGGCCGTAGCCGAAATGCTCCCTAAACTCGCAAAGCGCACGATTTTATTATCACCAATTGAAATCATGGTATCAATTGCCTTACTTGGCATTTCTTTCACTTGGTTTCCGAGCTTTGAAAGGCTCTTAAGCTTGTCAGCAACCATATCGGTAAATTTTGAACCCTGTTGAGCGGCAGGCATACTTGAGGCTTTACTCAGAAGTGTTTGCATACCATCGATGCCCTTTCCAGAAAGCCTTATGATCGGTATTGCACCTGCAGTGAAATATTTAACTGCAAATCCCAACAACATACTTGAAGGAATTTGTCCGGCCATATAACCCAAGCCACCACAAACTATACTCGCTTTGGAAGCACAGTCAGCACAATCACCACCTGTCCATGGTTCAACGCAGGTTGAGCCAGGAGCTTGCGGAAGTCCACTCCACTTCTGGCAACCAAAATTATCGGTCATTTCTCGCCAAATAAAGTCAGCGAGCTTAACCCACATATTATGACTTTCATTATCTTTTGATTTATTTGCTCCTTCAAGCTGTGCAAGCTGCTTATGAACTATTTTGAATTGCTCAGGAGTTAAGGCTGACACCATCGCCATTGAATCGGAACTGCGGTCTTCAGCCTCTTTTGTCCCTCTCCACCAGCTCTTGATAAATTTTTCGGGAGCGTCCATCAACTTCTCTATTTTTGCAGCAAAATGAGTGTGGGCTATCTTATCAAAACCTTTAACTGGTAGGGTCGTAATAAACTCTACTCCGTGATAAAGAAACGAAGCAACATCTGTCGATGCCTTAACAAGTCCCCAAAGTAAATTGCTTAAACAGCTCAATGCACTCGATGATGAGACCAGGCTTTGCCAACAACTTTTAGCTTTCACTTCTTCCTTTTTCTTAGCGTCACAAACAAGCTTTCGACCCTCCTCAGCCGTCGGCAGGATCTTATTAAGAAGAATTTTCCCGTCGTCGCTTGTGCAAGTTTCACACGCGCCGACACCTTCTAAGTTATGTTTATCTGGCTGAGGTCCACCCATGCCAAAATTTTTCTTTTCTTCTTCACATGGGATAATTGTGGATTCTGTCGGTGCCTTAATGATTTTTTCAAAATCTTTTTGTGACAATTTTGTAATCTTCACTCGACCATCTTCACCACTTTCAATCAGTGCTGTGCGAGATGCTGTTAATTGAAGAGTCGCAACATAGTCACCTCGGGCAATGATGACTGTTGTAAGTGGCTCTCCCTTTGAGCCTGTTTTGTCTGTGCAGAGTCCATTTTTTTTATCAAACAAGACCGATCTCTTAGCCTCTTGAACGGCGGCCTCGTGATCTTCGTTTGCGCGACTGACCTGAGGAGACTGGATCAGCGCGAGGGCACAAATGAGTCGAATAGAAGTCGTCAGCCTCATAAACATGAAAAGCCTTGAATTACTTTTTCAACTTCATCGGCCGATTTGGATTTTTCACCCGCGCCAAAATCCAAAGACTTCAAATGAAAAATTTTTCCGTTACATGAAACATAGTAAGAATATTCGTGATAGATTGTTTCGGCTATTTTATAGGTGACACCAATGCGATGAGCTTCGCTTATGCCAGACCATTTTTGAGTTTCGTAAGGACTTGTCGAAAGGACCGATCCGCCTTTAGACGAAACATACTGCGTTCGGCCTTCGAAATATTCGTCGCTAGAAGCTTCGAGATAAGCAGCGTTAAACTGCACTCCGCTCAATTTTAGAAAAGAAATAAAAACAGTTGGTTTAAATCCATCTGAATATTCAGCGCCTGTTAAAAAAAGATTATTGCTATTTTCTTCGAACTTGATCCATTTTTTTTCAAGCTTGTAGTGAAAGCCCCCCCCATTCAAAACACTGCTCAACACGTCTGCCGCAGGTTCTGCCGCAAAGGTCGAAAAATGAGCAATTAAGATAAGGCAAAATATGGTTTTCACAAGCTATTTATCGGAAGTGAATCACTACGGCATGATGAGACCAAAGTCTAAAAAGGGGAGGCTGGTCAAGCCCATGCTCGGGCGTTTCTTTAGCGAATTTATAAAATTCTTCTTCGACCCCACGAAAAGTTGGAGAACTGTTCCTGTCTTACTAGAATGGTCACTTTGGATGTCTTGAAATTTTACACCTCTAAACTATTGAAAATGGGACGATAACACTAACGGGGCAAATGAGAAGACAATTATAAGAACACTTTTTTGAATGAGAATCTTATGGCATGGCTTGCATAGAATAGCCGCATCAACGGTTCATCAGCAACGATGACGCCGCTACCGAACAATATGCGCTTTAATACTGAGGCGAGGCGAGGCGAGGCGAACACTTATTCGGGGCCAACAAGGCTGCAACCATTATTGAAACCATTGGCCTACGATATTAATTGGTAAGCGCGCTGGCTCCCAAGACTAATGCGAGCGATATCATTAGATCGTAAAATTTTACCACGTCATACTTCCGCACATACTCCTCAAAACGACTTTGCACTTTTGTGTCGCTTACAAATTCCCGAGCCCAAACCGAATGACTCGAGATTCGCCTTGATCTGCCTGTGTTTTATGTGTCCAACTAATGTCTGGCTTTGGGGGGTGGGGGTAATTGAATTTCAAATTATTACACGGCCAGTTGAAATTGCCATTTCTTGACGAAGGCCTTACTCTTGCCGAAGATATTTTATGAAGTTTTTTTTCAAAATAGTATGCCTGTTCATTTTTTCTCTGAATTTTACATTGAGAACTGAGGTTGCCATGGGGTCAAAAGACGAAGCCGAACACGAACAAATACCACCTGACGAATTGGACAGAATAAGGACCGAGCACTATACCGCAATCAATTCTGCATTTTCTAAACTATCAAGTTCCTCTCCAGAGGATCGTCGTTTGGCGGCAGTTCGTTTACGAAGATTGAGTGAGCGCGATGTTGGAATTAGCTATTCTGTTTCAAAAGAACAAGTAACCGCATTGCTTAAACAAATTGAAAGCGAAAAAAATTTGAGCGAACAGGTCGCCGAAGTTTCTGCACTTAGTTCAGTCAGTAATCATGCCGCTGAAGCATCCGATAGGCAGTCCATTGCTAAGCTGCTAAAGAAACTCAAATCCGCGCCGTACTCTCAAGAAGTGATATTTGAAGCACAATACCAAGAACAACTTTCACTGAAGAGTGATGAACCTAAGGACTTCACAGTTTTTGAGAAAATGGGTTTAAAAAAGCAAGACTATGTTAAAGATGACACATTGTTTGGACATGCCGTTTATGATTTCACGCGACTGGACAGAGATTCTTTAATCGAAAAAAGTGCCGTCATAGAAGTTGCACTTAAGAAAATTCTGTCACTAAAAACTGATGTAGTGGTTTTGCTAGAGGCCATGCAGATAACGGCGGTCTTAGGAGATAACGCATCTTCTGTTTTTCCGGAGGTTACCAAGCTCGCAGAACATGGTTTTTGGCGAGTTCGTGGCGAAAGTTTTGAAATACTCTTTAGGGCAAAGCAACTCAATCTACTGAGTGTTGAAACAAAGAGAAAATTGACTTCAGACCCTATAGCTGAGTTAAAAGAAAAAGTTCACCAATTTGGAATGAAATAGTTTTTTTAATTATATTAATTTGCGGGCCCATCCCACGTTGCGCTTGCAATTCCTGACAAAGACATGACGTTTGAGTTGAGCGCAAAATAATAAAGTGGAATAAATGCAAGTAACACCGACACAGGAATTCCATACTTAACTTATATCTTGCGTTTGCCGCATCCCAGCCTTGATTGCCATTGTCGGCATTACTGAATGTGCTTAAGAACAGCCAACAAAAGGAAAAGTCTACATTAGGATTAAACTCCACGGATAACTACGAAGTAATAAAAATCCGTAAATAGAACATATAATTGCAGAAGCGAGTACGCTAAACCAAAACATTTGTGGCATCCAGATGATGACCGAAGCAAACTCGCCATTTCCAAAAGTCTCAAATGCTTCATATTTTTTAAAATAGAGACCGAAACAAAGAATGCCTGCCGGAACAGATTGATAAAAACCAAATTTGCCGCAAATTTTCGCCAAACCGAACAACTCATGTGAGCTAGGCAGTCCAAGCCAAAGCAAAATAAAGAAAATTGAAAAAAATGTAGTTGTGACAGTCAAAGTCCAGAAGATAAATTTGAAAAGAAACATTTTTGAATTATAGAACCCCTCACGCGATAGTCAATGCTGTAATTGGAGTAAAAATAAAGTCGCTGCTTCAGAGTTTTGGTTTTTTACTTGTTCAAATGGGAATGCGAAATCGATAAGAGTTTTGCTCTCAAAACATCTCGAAATGTCGAGTGCAAAGTAGAGTTACGACTTTTTTTAATAAGCGCACCCCTTAGTTTCAAACAGCTTTCAAGAACTCTCAATCGCAGGCATTAGATTTCAAAATCGCGTGCATATAAAACCCTGGATAGGCATTCAATAGACCCGCCAATGCAAGAAGCCCCGACAGAATTATGCTGCCACTTGGTAACCAATGCAGTAGGCGGAGGTTCCCGGCTTTTTTTAAATTAACAATTTGCTGATCAACTTTCATTTTTTAGAATTTAACTACTTAAAAACAACCTGTCTTAAAATCATAAGAAACATAGCAAAAGACAAAGGCCGATTGTGAACTTGGTCCAGGTTTAAAGTTAGGCTGAGGTCGGGTTTTAGCGGTACAAATTTGTTTGCAAGTTAAATGTCACTTAAAATGGGAATTGAATCAATCAATTCCCGTACGCTTAATATTTTTTTAAGGCTCTTCGCATTCGTATTTCCACCCACAATACCTACGTGTTACCTCGCGAACATATTTGTGCTTTAAAATGACGTTATGGTTCTGAGCGTCGATTACTAAATAGTAGTGGTTGGGGTTGCCATCAGAAAAAGACAGATCCGGATCAGCTACGATATTGAAAAATGAGGTCAACGACGGCTGCGCATGCATTGTTGCCAAGACTTGGGATTGAAGCCCAAGATCCGCCACCATTTTGCCGAGTTGAAGAATTGCCAAGGTAGCAACAAGAACTTCACTTAATGAAGCCTGATGATTTAACATTCTTTCTAGAATAGGTAAAACAAACTTAGAAGTCGCTTCGATGTTGGCTTCAAGTTCAGGATGGCTCAGATGACCAATGATCGTGACTGTTTGGGTATCTTGAAATGAAGTCTGATCTCCCGAAGGATCACTTGGATCTGATGGGATCGTTCCTGTTATTGTTACAGATTGGGTGGCATCATCTGTTGGCGAGTCGCTCGCGGCATTGTCTCCATTATCACTAGAAGATGCCGAACTTCCGTCGCCACCACCATCGCCGTCACCGCCACCATCGTCCGCGTGGGCGACTAAACAAGAACTAATAACAAAAAATATTGTAAATAAAATCTTCCAATTCATAATCATACCTTCCCTTTTATTAAGATCACACAATTAGGTATTTCAAATTTAGAACCAAATTGATTTTGAGCTAATTGCCAAACCTAAATATTTGAAAATCTGTATACACAATCGAATACTTATGGCGATTCAAGTCGACTTCTTTAAGAGCTCATTGGAGTTTAGAAAATGTGTACTTAAATAGTTAATTGGCTAACATTTGACCAATCTCCATCCAAACAGAGAACCCAACTTCACCAAATCGTAGTTGACGGTGAAATAAACCACTTTAAAAGTGTCTCATTTTGAGGCCATTTGATAAATGAAGTTTTTGTGATTAAAGTTTTTCTCCTCACACTTTTTGGATCCAATTAGTTTAAAATTCTTAAGAGGCAAGTGGGTTCTTTCTTCATTTGGTTGGAAAAATATTGAAAACTTCAGGGTCCGCTATTTGAACCCGCCTCGCCGCGCAAGAACTATTTTTGATTGAGGCATGAAGATTGGTTACTGCGAATAGATACAAAGCACTTGAGTTTGAACAGTCCTCGTCCTGTACAACACGATCCCAAAAAACTATAACTACATTCACAAACTTACTTTACGACAGTTCCTTCAAACCTAATTCTTTTATCATCAATTCTTACCAACTCGTTTAGCTCATAGATATTTCGATAACCGTATCCATATAAGTTGATATAGGTTGGGATATTTAAAGCCAACATAATTGGTTTTCTGTTGGATAGAATTTGCGTCTCGGGATCTTTTTTTGGAATAAATACTTTAGTCGCAAAATCAACTTGATCACCATCAAAATTATTATTGCAGTAAATTAAAATCTTGGTATTCGGATCAGGGATGAGCTTCGTCAGGTTTTCTTGAGTATAGTCCGTAAAATCTAAGTGAATCGCTCCCTTTAAATGCTTTCGATTGAAACGAAAGTCCGATCGCGAATCTAGAATAACTACATTTTTTTGCTTACTCATTTCTAAAAAGGCATCAAGTCCAAGCAGTCGCTCGCTCCGATGTTTTTCGACTTCTTCTACAAGTCTCTTAAACGCATCAAAGTCGACTAGTGCTTTTTTGTAATTCATTTGCCCTTCTCTTTTGTTTTCAATAGTTTGTGGCCACGCAGCAATGCTGAAGCTACAGCAGAAAGCCACCATTAATTTCTGAATGCTTCTCATTTTTATTCCTTAATTGCATTAGGTGAGACCAAAATAGGATTGCAATCGACTTTATGAAAATGTGCAAGCATTTGATTATACGAAATGGCTATTTCTTTGAAGTAGTCGCTCTTACGAAAATGAATTTCTTTGAACTGGCCAGTGGCTTTCGAATCCTCCATATGCCTGACGAGCCCTTGTTCCTCTATGGACAGCATGTGAAAACAATAAATGGTACTCTGGCCCGTCCAGGGCCAATGTTACTGATGGCAATGTCAATTGGGCTATAGATGCGGAATCAACTGCTGATACCTATACTGAGCCCTTTGCATCCCATTGGGGCGCTTGTGTTATCACGTTCACCGTCACTTATTTTTAGAGGTTCATTCAACCACATTCTCCGCACTGCAAGCTGCGATTGGCGGAGTTGCAGAATATGTCCCTTGAATAACATTGAATCTGGATTTTTGACTTTCTTGCTGGATTAATATTCCGTCATCAATCAAACTAATGACTCTTGGTGTGCTTACCAAGCAGATCGGCTCTCGCTTTTTATCAATCGAAACGACAATCCCTGGCTTGAGAATAATGGACTCAATGACTAAGCCTGACTGAGAGCCCGGACTTTCTTTTCTAAATAAGATGATCGCTGAATAGAGTCGATCGCCAATTTGAATTTTTTCTCGATAATCGGTTAAAATAAAAGTGTAAATAAAGCCGCCATCGCCGTCTTCAGAAGTACTCAATGACACCTCGTCACCAACAAAAAAGAATATATTTGCCGGAACCTCGCCATCAATATTCACGCTGAGTTGATAACCGGGAACTTGAAAGTTTTTAAAATCTATTGATTTTTCTGCAATTTCGACTTTGCAATTTTTTGACTTCGCGCTTGTTAATCCAAGACATTGACTTGGCATTTTGCCGGTGAGACTCGCACCCTTAATCGCACGATAAAGCTCTTTACCTGAAGTCTTCAAATCAACGGGTCTTTCTCGTTCGCTGTAACCAACTGGATTGAAAAAACGCCTATCAAAACCCTTGTTGAAAAGGACTCTAACCAAATCCGTTTCGACAATTGGTTTTTTGGCATTTTCCATCAGCCATCCGGTTACAAATCGAATATTGGCATTATCTTGATCGTCTAGGGGATGAGCTTCTTCAGAAGGCAGAGCTTTTTCTAATAAGTCGGACTGATGAATACAGCTATCACTATTTTTACCGTCTCCGATTGCCAAAGATATTTTGCAAAAGTCAGTCATTTTAATAAATTTTATAAGATACAGATTCATCACAAACTCATGCAGCAGCAACTCAGATTGGTCGTAAGAACTCATTCCGTCAAAAACTCGCTTATCAATCCATACCTCTTTCATTGTCTGACGAGCAATTTGCTGAGTATTTGATTTGATAAATGAAACTCCTAACAAATCTTTGCTTATTTTATCTAATTCAATCGGCGCGATATACCAGGTTTTCATTTTGAAAAAGAAATCGAAGTGGGGCTCCTCGCCTGCTTTTTCGCCCTTGATATTTGCAAACAGAGGCTTCAGATATTGGATATAGGCCGGAAGCTCGGTCGGATTTACGATATAGGACTCAAAGACCTTACCGTCTATTCCGGTTCCACCGCCACTCGTAGAGGTTCCCCCAGACTCTAATTTTGGCATTGGAGTTCCGCTTGCGGGCTCATTGGCGCCGCCTCCTTTTTGGGTACATGCGACCAATAGATTGACGCCGGTGAATGCGAGAGCTGCGAATAGAAGGCTTATAACGAAGTTTTTCATATCAGTCCTTTTGGTTGCAACATTTATTCCGCCACCCCTCATTTAGCCGCTTATTATTGACTAAAAAAGGAATAGCGGAATCATTCTTATTTTTGCGTAAAGCAGATTATCGAGAGATTTTTATTGGGAAGAATGAGATTCAAATATTGCTTCTCAACTATAGGTCCGAGGGCAAGGGCGTCGAGTGGAAGTATATTACTTGATTTTGAAATATCGATCGTACTTGCAGTGATTCCGAATTCACCGTTTTGTTGCTCGCCTAACGAGACGAGGCTTGCGCCATTAATTGATTGCCATTTTTCAAGACTGTCAAACTGTGCAAGCTGAACTTCTACGGCTGAAGTATTTCCCGCCTTTATAAGAATGTATTTTGGGGAAGATACTTCAGTTGTAATCAACAATTTATCGAACACCATATCTTGCTTGGGATCCCCCGAATCCACATTGCATATGACTTTGGCCTGGGAAATAGAGCTCAGCATCAGCATCGCCACCATAAAAAGTTTCTGTTTCACTTCAATTCTCCTTTGTATTGGCCCGCAAAGGGCCGGCTTGTTTGTTGAACCCAATCTACCAAATTGCTGCGGCGAACCATAGGCTAATTTTGTTAATTGTTAGCAATATTTTTTACTTTATGTAAAATAATAATATGCTCTCAATTTTCGAATACACTAATTATCGCAAATACTTAAGCGCCTGGATTGAGTCCCATGGTGAAGGCGCTTACGGCCTAAAAGGCAAAATTGCCAAAGCATTGGGGATTAGTTCAAGCTTGATGAGCCAAATGCAAAAAGGTGAAAGATCTCTGACCTCAGAGCAAAGTTTTGATTTAGCAAAATTTATCGGACTCAGCGATTTAGAAACAGACTTTTTTCATCTGCTAGTTGAATTTGATAAATCAGGCAATCACCGTCACAAAGAAAGTCTGCTGCGAAAAATAAAATCCATGCAAGAACAGTCCAAAAAAATTGGCACACGAGTTCCTAGGACCAGAGAACTTACGGATGAACAAAAAGCAATTTTTTATTCAAGCTGGCTCTACTCTGGAATCACAAATTTATCGGCCCTCGATTCTTTCAACGATGTTCAATCCATTGCAGATCATCTCAAGATTGAAGCGCGATCAGTGCAAAAGGCTTTACGCTTTCTATTTGAAATTGGAATGTGCAAAGAGCTCAACGCTAAGATCACAAACGGAACAACAGCTATACATATTGACCGCGAATCACCGTTTGTAAATAAGCACCATCAAAATTGGAGAATCAAATCGATCTCCCAGATGGAAAGCAGAAATGATTCTGACATTTTTTTTACCTCTCCGATGTCACTATCTATTGCGGCCAGCGAAGAAATTAAAAATATGATCGTTAATTTCATTCAAGCTGTTATGAAAATTTCAGGGCCATCTGCTTCGGAGAAAGTTTCCTGTTTGAATATTGACTGGTTTGATTACTAAGCAAAGCAAGGCCGTCGTCTCAATTGCTATTTTCTAATTCGAAACCAATCCATATTGAAGCAGGCTATTTCTTCTGACGGAGACGGATGAATTCGGTCTAAAAACTTTTTGATAAAACTCGTCATTTCTTCTCGCAAATAAATAAAGTCTTTTTCTGATAGTCCTACCGTCACCGTATACATAAGCTCATCTTCGGAGAGATTTTCTGCGCTTTGAATGGCCCTCAATCGCCAGTTGGTATGATGTTTTAAAAGATGGGGAGAGCCGAACTCAAGATGAGTACCTTGAGTGCCTGTTTGAAAATAATTTTCACTTTCAATACAAAGGCCTGACTCAGTTAAAAACCGCATCACTTCGGCAGATTTTGCTCTAGTAATTTCAAAGCGCTTTGCAATTTCATCGAGTGTGCGACCCTTCTTATGAGTTGAACAATAAACATGTATACTTGAATAAAGTGGACTTGAATAAAATACCGACTTTTCTTGATCACTCAAGCTTCGTTTGGCCTCAACTCGATTGACAAGTTTTAAGGATTTCTTTTTCAAGCTTTCAAGTTTGTTGCGACAATATTTTTTGAGATCTTGCGTGCCCGCGCGCTCATGATGAACGAGATAAAAGAAATAGTCGGATTCGATTTCACTCAATCCCAAATAAGCACTAAGAGTAATGGCTTGTTCTAGAGACAGCTCTTTGCTACCCCCCAAAACCTGACTGACATAGGTAGAACTAACTCCTAGGTGACGAGCGATCTTTGTGGCCTCTCCAAAGCCTCCTTTAGGTAGTTGCCTCAAATATCCCTTTAAATAGCTGTGATAATCCATAAACTGAAAAATCATAAATACTCCAATATTCAATACATTATCGTAATATTTAACTAAATAGTTAAATTTAATAAGAAGCTTTAACCATAAACATCTAGAAATTATAATGCGGAGCGTATAGCTTGGTTTTCGAAAGACCTTTTGGATCAAAAATTGAATTAACAAATTTGAGGAGAATATATGAACCCACAAATTCACTTTAAGCGCATCTTAATGTCTACGCTTTTGACGCTGCTGCCGACCTTGGGTATGGCCGCAGGACCGAGCAATGGTGGCGGTGGATTTCAATATCCCAACTCACGCGCACTACTTAAAAAAGTGACCACAGATCTATTTGCCGAGATTCTTCAAGCGGATTCAAAGGTATTTTCTAAGCTTCCACCTGAGTTCTCGCGAGAAGAAATTGCTCGCATCATTCGAGACGTGAAAGCTCGCCCTGACCAAAATAAAGTACGTACCAATGCTGACGGCGAAGAAGAAGGCCTTATGTTTGATTACAGTTCATCTTACTGCGAAGTAGATAGCTGTGTTAAGCCAGCGCGTGCCATTATTGCCGAGCAAGCTTTTTTTGATACCTATCGGGCTCTTCCCATGAAGCAACTTGCCGAAAAGAAATTTGACGATAATATTTATAAACTTACGGAGAAAGATGTTCGTCAACGTCTGCTTCATGAACTGGCGCATTTACTGAAAATAGGGACTCGCAATGACGGAAAAGACGACTCAAATGGCGATGTCTTCGCTGAACGATTTTTGCGAGCGCGAAATTTAGAATATGTTCGTTGCGACTCTCGGCAATGGGAAATTTTTCCGATGCGAAAGGGAAGCTTACTTTGGTTTGGATTAATGCTTCACCGACCAAGTGGAAAGGTCGCATTTCTCATTGATAGCTATCAGACTGATTCTTATACTGCAGACAAAGATGACAATTTAATCTTAGCTCCTCCGCCCGACATTCATACAAGTCCGAAATACTTTGTCGATACACTTGACCAAATGGAGAAAAACATCGGGAAAATAAAAGAGGGCGATAGGTATTTTTTGGCTTATCCATTTGCTGAAAATTCTTACTCTGGCGCTCAGACAGCAGAGTATAAGGCCGACGATAAGCAAATCAGCTGGAGGCAAAAGGAATTTAATCTTTTTGATCATGTGATGGCTTCAAATCAATTCAGCATTGACCTTGAAAAAGGCGTTGGAGTTTTAAATCATCCCTCTCCGATTGCCGGCGAAAAAATTTGGATCCCAAATGAAGTTGCAAACGTACAGTTTCAAATGCTATGCCGATCCATCACAGAAGTGATCGAGATAAAAGATCTTCTAACTCAAGATTAAATAGCTGTGAAGCAGCAGCGGCGCTGCTTCACATAGGGCCTACTGAACATAGTCCGTGTATTGAATGTCAGTATTGCAGATAGAGGCGCCACATGTGCCAGGTACATTTCGAAGATTTATATACCATCGTCCTTGAGTCAAATTGGGGCGAGAAGGCGTACGGCCCTGGTCATTTAAATAAATGCTGACCCTACCTGTCGAAGCAAAATCATTTGGCGAGGCGATGACAAACTCTGGATTTAAAAAGTTACACGGTGACTTTGAAATCGTAACTTCTTTACTCGACATGGCACCACCTGAAACTTCAACAAACCAAATTGATGGCACTCTTGCCTTACCGACCGTGCTTACTATACCTGGTCCCCCAACATCCATTATTATTAAAACTGGAGTCGTTCCCACTTGATTGGTGGTCGCAATTTCTTGGTTAATGCCTGCAGGATTAAAAGAATACCTCAATTCATTTCCGGGACAGACTGAAATCGGTGCGGATGCAGACGGTGGCGTCGTAGGACTTGGAGTTGGCGTTTGGGATGGGAGCGGCACAGGGTTACTTGAATTCGCCGCTGGCGAAGTGGGACTTCCTCCTTGGGTTAGGGTCGATTTAGACGCGGTATAGGTCTCGCCCGGGCTACAATTTTGAAAAATCAGTGCCCATGATAAAAATAAAAAACTTTGAACAATAAGTCTTACCGGCATTGCTTTCACTATTTTTTTTCTCAAGCTAAGTTTAAGCGTTAAAGTTCTCTTTATTCATTATCGACCAAAGCTCGAATACTAAATAGGAGCTCGTTATCAAAAAGTGTTGAATTCATAAACTCATATTTAGACTTGATCATAATAAACAACATCTACTGAATTTGTTTACAATGAGCCATCGCCTGCAGAATCACAGCATCCCGTATTACTACACGATGCTAAAGGCACTAAACAAAATAAATGACTTCATTGAATCCCCTCTTTAAAAATCAATCTTTGAACAACTAAGAAATTTGCAAAGAGGATGCCAAGAATTAATGGGCTCTGAATGACTTTGATTGATTCAATTTGAGAATAATCGCAATTCTATTTTGAAATTCGGAATAACCAGTTGAATTATATATTGGTAATCTCAGGTCAATTTTAGAAAATGCATAGTCTTGTTCATTTCATTATATTGTATGCATTTCAATTTGAGATTTGAGTTGATTCACCTTTAAATCAATAGCTACACAGTTTTGTCCAGGCAGATTTGCCTTCACCAGGAAAATCAGTGCTCTCAACATACTTCACAAATAAACCGGCGCCGCTCTGAAAGGGAACCGCTAGGTCAAGTGCTCGCCCATGTTGTGAGCGATAAACAACATACTTTTCGTTAGCTCCAACAATCTTAGCGTCCTTCATATCCGCGAGAAAACCTGAGAAGCTAAAACTGTGACTTTCAGATCCCAAAATCCCATTGTATATATAGGCGTATTGATATGTATATGCATAAAAATATCCTAGTTGTGAAATTGAATTTGAACAACTGCCTGAAGTAGATCCTGAAGTTGAACCTAAACCAGCATAAGCTTTTGGCAAAACAAAAAGAAAAGAAATGACTACAAATAATAATAAATTTTTCATATAGCTCCCTACAGAAAATGTTTAAATCTGGTCTGAAGCATACCGACACTGCGAGCAAGTGCCAAGAAGAATATGAAGTTTTAATTCAAGCTTTTTTAACGCGAAAATAGACTGACCCTGGCATCACTCTAATGAGAGGCCCTATTTGGCTTCGCATGAACCTGGCCTTTAATTTTGCATTGCTTGTTATCTGATCCGCTTAACCATTCACTTAATTCTATTTTGTAGTTTTCGATCAGCATTTCATAGTTTGCTTTTGCCTCGGCAGTTGCTTGATCGAGCTGATCTTTTGCCTTTTCATACAACGCAGTACTAATTTTTTTATTGTCTATCATAAATTGCAATACCTCTGGCGCGGACAAAGATTTGATTTGGCGAAATCCTTTCTTTTCATCCGCCTTCAGATCTGAAAACTGAGAAAGGGCCTTTGACAAATCACTGTATTGTGAACGAGCCAAAACACCTGGCGGCATTTGTAGTTCTCTTACCATTTTGCTATAAAGCGCATCTTTTGAGTAGCCCCCATGAATTTGCCCATAATTGGTCTTCAAAATTAATGAATTCGAATGGCAACTTGTACATTTTTGGCTAGCTCCAAATGCGGGCCCGAAATCCTCGTTATGGAGCAGAGGTCGAATATCATATTTCCCAGAATATTTTGAAATTTTAGCATTCAATTCGTAGTAACTCGTATTATGCGCCCCCTCAGAACCCCTTGCCGGCCGAAGCGGACGCAGACCGTTTGCGTGACATTTTAGACATTTAGAATTGACACTCTCCCAATTTGCACTCTCTTCTTTTGAATATTCAATATACGAAACAAGTGGGGCCGCTTTACTCCTTGAAGAGTCGATACTTATGATATCAACCATTTTTTCTTGTCCAATATTTTGAGGCCACTGATCCGGAAGTGTAAATTGAATCCATTTCGCTAGCGGCGCTTCTTCTACTACAAAAAGCAAGCGCCTTTTAGAATCACCTGCACCCACAACCAAACTTGAAGAATACTCATAAAATATCCAGTTGTTTGCTTTTGCAATTTCTTGGTAATTTGCAGGAATCCCATTCATTAGCTCTTTGGGCAATTCAAAGTTTGCTTTACTTCGACTCCCTTTATATTCTTGATCATTTAATAAAAAGCCGTTTGCGTGATGAGGTGATTTTACTTTTTCAAGCTGATCAATAAATCTGTCCATATTTTCAAAACATTTTGCAAGTTTTGAGTCTGATATTTTTCGGGCGCAAGAATTTTTCAATTTTGCGTAGTCTGCGCTCTCCTTATCTAAGATAAATTCGCGATCATAAAAGCCATTGGTCGTCTGCCATTTTCTAGATGTAGAATTTGCTATGCTTTGCATTTCTGCAAGAATCTGATCGGGTGTCTTTTGGCAATCTTCAGCAAAGACATTGAGTGTAGCAAGTATCAAAATTGCAATCGTCAGAAAATAGCGCTCGATAAGACAAGACTCTTTATCGCGCTCTAAATATTTCTTAAAAAATAACAATTGAACATCCTCACTCTCGATTCGCAGCCCATTTGAGATTTATCGGCAGCCAATTTAAAGAGCTAGAGTCGCCGTTTTTAAACTTTTACATTTGGCGTTTGAACTAGGCCAATAGCCTGGAGCCCGACTCGAGTCTGTCGAATTCGCAATCAGAGCGGCCTATTGCTTTAGCAATAAATAAAGATTTTGGTTTTCGTCAAAGTTAAGGCCTACGACCTTTAGCGGCCCCATCAACTCGGCAATTTCAGAGGGAATTGCAAATCGCATCGCACTCTTGTCACCACTCATCAGGCTTTGGTTTAAAATTCCCAATGCGACATCTTGCATTCCCATTTTTAAAGTCTTAGGTACGAAGGCTGCGAAAAGCCGAGCACCTGTTCTGAGACTAGTTTCATCGATAGCGAGTTTATCTGCGCTGACTTCGATGACTTCAAATTTCACTGCCTTTCCCGACTTCTCGGGCGAAATCTGAACCAATACATTTACTGATAGCGAGAAGTCGCCTTTTAATAAAGCTCCTGACAATGATGGCATATTTTCAGGCTTGAGTTTAAGCTTAAGCTTGATAAATGCCGATTTTTTGTCGTTAGCCTTTGAACTCGCATACTCGATTTGCGGTGACTCTAAAACTAAAATGCCTCCCTGTGGAGTGGCAATATTTTTAATAAGATTCTTTTTGTATGCTTGATTGAATATATCCTGCAACAGATCACGATTCAATGCGACCGCGACGTCATATTGCGTGCACGCAAAAGGACACTCCCCAAGCTCTTGAACCGCGACAACTTTTTTGTCGGTTTTCGCATCCGTCTGCATATCAATTCCCACAGCTAAACTTGCATGATCAGAAGAAATAGACAGGGGCAATAGGTTTACGCTCATGACGATTGGTTCAGATTTCTTGCGTGATGAATTTTTTGCCGGGAACATCTCTGGATCAATTTCAAGAGCAAGCCTGATCCCGCGCTCAGCAGTAAATTTTGATTGTATTAGTTTGGCAACGATATGATTTAAAAAATCAACAATTTGCGCATTCACTTGCGCAACAACCGCAGGATTTGTGACCGCATCAATGATACTGGTCTGTAGGTTTTCTAGAGCTTGTGGTGGCGGCGAAACCTCAATCGTTTCTCCATCAATTTTTATTTGAATTTTCGGAAGCAACAAGTTTTTCACTTGCACACTTAACTGTTCTGGATCCAATCCATCGACCGCTAGAATTTGAAAGTCAGGTAATCCGCTCTTATGTACACCCAAGAATACGGGAATACTAAGCGAGATCGCGCCTCGTGATTGAACCCGAAGATCTTTAAAACCTATTCGACCGACTTTATCACGTACGATATCAAAGTGTGACTCACTTGCATGAGCGTCTAAGGATTCAAGCTGAATCTCAACATTGACTATGCTTCCGTGATTAAAATCTTTTAATAGTCCGAGCCTTTCAACTAAATCATCCGCTGGCGAAAGGCTTAAATCACTAATCGCAATTCGAAACTCGCTCTTTCCCAACTTTATTCGTGGATCAAATTGACCTAGCAAATCCTTCAGCTCAGTTGAATGAAATATTTTCGCCAATGGTCTCATGAACTCTGCATCAAGCAGCTTGAGAAGTCTAGAGTCTCCCATGACCACTTCTTTGTTGAGGGTCTGTGGTGAAAATTCTCCGCTCAGTGCTCCCTTAACAGATAATTTCTCAATTAAATTTTTTAAGATGCCGCCGCTCAATCTCTCGAGAGCTCCCGGGGCCAAATGAATCTTGATCCGACCTTTTGAATCGAAAGTACTCTTCGTTTGAAATGGTGATTTGAAGAAAAGTGCCGGGCAGGCATCAGCAGAGAAGCTATTGCTCGACCAAATGGTCGCAAGACATAGGACAAAGATGAGTTTGAATATAAATAGCTTCTTCATTCGAGGAATATATATGCACAACCAATACCAATCTTTTGGATTGGCACCACTGACCAAAAGTTAGTCGCTGTACTGGCTCTGTCACTTTTTTAAAGGGTCCTGCTTCAACTCTTGGCTTCAAATCAGTGACGGCAGCAGCGACAATCAAGTGTCTTACTTGTTTCGGTCTCGGGGTTCAGTGTGTCAGCAAATAAAGGCATACACCCAAACCATCGGCCAGCAGAAAAAACCCCAATCAATGATTTGGAGTTCAGTACTATCGAATTCAATCTCGACTAGGTGTTGGTTGTGTAAAAAAAGTCCAAAGCTATCTTAGTAGCTCTTCAAAATACAATTGATATACAATTATTTATGCTCGAACATGCACCCGAATCCATCAAAGAATTTCTTGAGAATGTCTGCCGGCAAGCAGGCTCAGAAAATATACTCAGTATTTTAGAGAACTCACCTACCGACTCAACCCAAGCCCCAAGTATAAATAGTATTACCGGAAATGACTTTTTAACTTCAATTCAAGATTTTTTTCGTCGGCAAAGTATTCCCGGAATTAATGCGAGTTCAAGGGTCGCCTTTCTAGGTCCCACTTCTCTTGATTTACTCAAGAATTTCTTTGCTAGCCTTTTAAAAGGTGCCTGCGTTTGCATCTTGGACATTAAACTCAGTCAATTAGAAACCTCCGAACTACTTGAACACTTTGAGGCCACACATTTATTTGTTTCAGACGACCTATTTCAATTTGCCAATAGTCTGAAGCCGGTGAAGCGTTTGCAGACATCTATTATTAGATTCTCTCAAATTTCTAATTATCCACGTGTCTTAGTTCAATCGATTTCAGCTTCTCAAAATGAAGACCCAGACGCGCACAAATCATCTCGATTGATTGTCTATACTTCTGGAACTTCAGGAAACCAAAAAGCAGTTCATATCTCCTTCTCATCAATATTTTTTCAAATTCATGCGATCAAACAAGCCTTCCCTATTAAAGCGGGTCGCAGTGCAGCTCTTTCAATATTGCCACTCAATCACATCTATGGCTTGTCGGGCTCAATGTTTCCTATTCTTTGGATGGGCCAAGAGGTTTGTCTCACGCAAAATTTATCACCGCAAAGTATTAGTCTACTTATTAAAGAAAGAAGAGTAAGCCGCCTCATTGTTGTGCCACTGATCCTTACGTTAATCCGAAATGGAATATTAGCCAAAGTCGAAGCTTTGCCGAAATTTCAAAAATTATTATTTTCGGCCGTATTGTTTCTCAACAAACGTCTCAAATCAGAGTTAATAGCAATACTTTTTTTCAAAAAGGTTCGGGCTGGCTTAGGCGAAACAATTGAGTTCTTCATTTCTGGTGGAGCTAATTTAAGTAAAGAAACCGCGGACTTCTTTCAAGCATTTGGCTGGCCTGTATACAATGGTTATGGCTTAACTGA
The DNA here is from genome assembly GCA_043739185.1 of Bdellovibrionales bacterium. GTDB lineage: Bacteria > Bdellovibrionota > Bdellovibrionia > Bdellovibrionales > JAMPXM01 > JAYTQQ01. The sequence continues at coordinate 70,467 of JAYUEN010000398.1, read as the reverse complement.
AACGGGGCCGGTCATCAGTCTCAATACTCCAAATGCCTCGCGAAATGGCTCAACCGGAAAAGCCCTACCTGGTGTCGAATTGAAAATAGTGAAAGATTCAAGTGCTGAACAGAATGAAGAAAGTGGCGAAATTTGGACAAAGGGACCTCATGTCTTCGAATCCTATTTTAAAAATTCAGCGTTAACAAATGAACTCAAAACCGCAGATGGGTGGTTTAAAACTGGAGACTTGGGTGTCATCGATTCAGATGGATACCTTTACGTCGTGGGCCGAATAAAGAGTATGATTGTTTTATCAAGCGGCAAAAAACTCCAACCCGAAGAAGTCGAAGAAATTTTAGTGACCTCCCCTTATGTTAAAAATGTCTGTGTTTTTAGCATTACGGCCCAAGCTGCAGGCGATAAAATCATCGCAATCATCAATCTTCAAGAGCGCTTTCAAGAGGCTTACAAAAATCCACAATTGAAAAACCAAATTACTGCAGATCTAAAATCACTCTGCGAAAGTCTTTCAGCTTTCAAACGGCCAAATGAATTCAAATTTCAAGAAGCGAGTCTCGAACTCACCAGTAGCCAAAAGGTTAAACGAGCAGCGGTCGTAAAATCCTTTGAGCTTAAGCAGGGTAAAAATGCTTAAGGCTCTCGTACTTTTATTAATGTTTCTCAGCGGATACATTCTCTACCTCGTCGCAGATGCCGGATACTTTAGGGAAATTAGCGACATTAAATTTGGCGATTGCAAATCAAGCTCAATCATAGAAGGCCCTGAAGACATGGTTCAAATCCCAGGGGAAGACCATGTGCTGATTAGTTCTGACCTTAGAGGCGATTTGGCTCAAGGTGACCTTTTTCAATATGATCTGAAAACACGCCAAGCTTTTCCTTTGATCAAAAAGCTCAAATTAAGTTTTAACTTTCATCCGCATGGCATTGATCTCTTTAAAACTGAGGATCAAATCTTAGTTTATGCAATCAATCATCGCGATAAACATCACACCACGCTTGAGGTTTTCAATTGGCAAAGTACCAATGAACTCAAATATATTAAAAGCATTGAACACCCTCTCTTACAGTCCGCAAACGATCTTGCCTTGGTCTCAACCGAAAGCTTTTATATCACCAGCGACTTTGGCAGCCCGGACCCGTTACGAAAGATGATTGAACCCTATACCTATATAGCAAGTGGCTATATCAGCTTTTTTCAAAATGAAAAAATCGCATCAAAGGTCGACGAGCACATTTTTTTCGCTAATGGAATTGCCGTTTCATCCGATCAAAGATATTTGATAGCTGCCGCCATGCTTTCAAAAAAAGTACTGATATATGAAAGATTCAATTCTGAAATTCGAAGAAAAAACACTTTATCTTTAGAGGGCGCACCCGACAATATCACCGTCCGTGACAATCATGCTTTGGTCGCAGTTCATCCAAATCTTTTAAGATTGAGAAAAATGTCAGAGCAGCGTCGAAAGATTGCGCCCTCCAAAATTATTTCAATCGAAAATTGGCAGGGAGAAAAGCCTATTCAAAAAGTCATCTATGAAAATAGTGGCGAAGAAATATCGGCCGCAAGTGTCGCCCTTGCAATCGACCCAAATCATATTTTGATAGGCAGCGTCTTCGACAATCATATTTTAGATTGTCGCAAATAGTTGCGTTAGGGCCCGTCTAAAAATAAATGCCCTTTCTTTGCGCCGTGGATTTTTCGAAAAGTCGAGGCGGGAGGAGGAACGACTAGCCAGGGGCTTAATCGGACGACGACCAACGAAGACTTTTCGAAAAAGACCAAGCAAAGAAAGAGTAGTTATTTTTGGACGGGCCCTTAAGGCGTCAAATCTTCTTCACTTGCGCTCAGCGTATTCTGCTTGGGCCCCGCCACAGATTTCGCAGTGACGACCGCTTTGATTTGCGCCTTTAAATCATCAATCATTTCTAGAATTTCGTCATCGCTTAATTTTGCATTTTGAAAATCGAATTCACAATGATAGTAGTGTTCGAAATCAGTGATATTCAACATGAGTTTATATTCACTTGCCGCAATTGGAAATGGATGAATAATGAGGCTCGCCTGATCAAATTCTGGCAGATCAGAGGTGGGCTCCAAATTAAAGTAAGTATCAAACAGGGGCCCTGCACTTGCAATTAATTTTTCATACGGATAATTCATATTTTGATAGGCGTTTAAAATTTTTGATTTTACATAGGCAAAATAAGCTTCAACATTGGGCTCGCTATTTTGAATTTTTACCGGAAGTAAATTCACACAATTCCCAAACATTTTTTCTGAGCCCGGATAATCGCGGTTCGCGACCGGAATGCCAATTACAATTTCATTTTTATGAAGACGAGTCATAAGTGCTTTTGCAAAACAGCCGAATAAAAACATGAACGCGGTCATTTTGTGTTCTCTTGCCCATAGCTTGAGGGCTTTATAAAGTTTCAATTCTAGATCAAAAACGATGCGTTGTCCCTTTAGGCTTTTTTCAATGGCCACCGAATTTTCTGCTTGGTTACCTAAAATCTCTGCGAATTCGTTTTCCCAATAACTTTTGGCACTCAGTAGTTTTTCATCGACTCTATTCATTGAGGATTGATTCAGGAATTGTTCGTAACTCAATTGTTGATTCTTTGCAGGCGTAGTTCCTAAAAGCAGACTATTGTAAATGCGAGCAAGCTCTTCGAAATAGAGGGTCATGGTCCAGCCATCAAATACCAGATGGTGAGTAATAACCGCCAATACGTGAGTATCAACCGCCACCTCAAATAGCCTCACCAAAATGCCTGGGGATTTGGTTAAATCAAAATTTGTCTGGGCCAGCATATTTAGTTCTTGGTCTAATATTTTCCAGGGAGATTTTTCAGATCGGTAGTTCAAAAATTCAAAATCAACAGGAGATGCAAGCGATGAAAACTCTTGGAGCTTATCGTTAATATTGACTCTTAAATTAAAAAGGTCATGCGAATCTTGAAGTATCTGCAGAGCAAGTTTAAGCTTCTCAATATCCAAGAAGCCTTTGACCTTGGCGCTAACACAAATCAAACTTGCTGAATTTCCAAATTCTAGATTCGCACTTAAATTTGCAAACCTAGCTTGAGGCAAACTGAGGCTTAAGGGCTTAACCAAAGCTGGCTTTTGCGGGACTAAGATGCCTTCTGAAAGGAGCTCGCCAGTAATGTCAACGACGGCCTGCTTGAAATTTTGAATGTCTTCTGCCGAATGTGCCGTTGATAAAAATAGATTTCGGCCCTCCCAAACATAAAAGCCACGACTGTTCAAAAGCGTAAAAAATAAATCTAAATTTAAGGCCGCTTTGAACCTAAACAATGAACCATAATTATTTAGCTCAATAGCCAAATATTGTTCTTTAAAATACGAATTTAATTCTCTACAAAGTTGAGTGGTCTTTTCATTTAGGCTCTCGATCAATTCCTTACCTTCTTGCTTGAGCTTCAAAAGTACTGCATTTGCCGCTGCCATCGCTAAAGGATGTTTAGAAAAGGTTCCCGCAAAAAAAGTCATTTCATGACTCGGATAAGATTGATCTCCAAATTGCCAATGACCACCATCAATAAAATCCAAATATTTTGCAGAGCCAGCCACCGCACCAATTGGCATTCCTCCACCTAGAATTTTTCCGTAAGTGGCGATATCGGCTTGAATTTCAAAATGAGCTTGTGCACCACCGGGATGAATTCGAAAACCTGTGATCACTTCATCCCAAATAAATGCTGTCCCATTGCGCTTGGTAATTTCTCTTAACTTTTGTAAAAAGGCCTGGGGTTGAAATTCCGGAAAACGACTTTGAACAGGTTCAACCAAGACTCCTGCCAAATTTTCACCCATCTCTTCAATTATTTCGAGTGAGCGAGCGCTACCATATTCGAGCACAATGACATCCTCTAAAAGACTTTCCGAAATTCCGGCCGCCACCGGATGGGATTTTAAACTCCGACTTGGACGAGCAAGGATACCATCAAAATGGCCATGATAGGAGCCATCAAAAATCACAATCTTTGAGCGCTTCGTACCGGCGCGTGCAAGGCGAACAGCGGTCATAACTGCTTCGGTACCAGAATTGACAAATGCCACGCGTTCAAGTCCGGTCAATTCACTCAATTGAGAAGCAACATCTCCGGCCAAAAATGACTGCGGCCCCAGACACATTCCGTTCTTCATTTGTTCTAAAAGGGCTGCCTCTATAAAATCAGGTGAATGGCCAAAGAGATTCACGCCAAAGCCCATACTAAAATCGGTAAACTCATTCCCGTCTAAATCTATAAATTTACTTCCTTTAGCCTTGAGACAATGAATTGGATATATCATTTCCTTTGTATTGGGCCTGAAGCCAGCACTCACGCGATTATCAGCGAGTTGTTTGCGATATTTCTGAACGTGAGTTTTTGTCTTAGGTGTCTTGGCGTTGAATTCCGCAATGACTCTATTGAGAAATCTATTCTTCATTCGATCCGATTCGGTCTCGGCCTCGAGGTTTGCAAAATTTTTGAAATTGCCAAGTACTCCGCGCTTTTCTTTGCCTAGATTTGCAATTTCTAATTTCTCTGGTGGCAATATTTGTTGATTTGGTACATTGAGCTTTTGAGCGCTTGCATTGAGTCCCAAAACCTCAAGTTGTCGATTCATAATAGCAATTTGATTTTGAAAGAGCTTGACCACTTCAGGCGTTAGATTTGAACTTTCGAATTGCGGCAGGCTTGAAGAAAGTGATTCTTCAACCGGATTCCGGCTCTGAATTACCGGGGATTCGTTGACAATAAAGTTCGCAATTTTCCTTAGATTATTGAGGTCTTTGAAGACTTCCGAAATCGGAATCGATACTTCATAGGTTTCCTTTATAGTCTGAACGGCATTCATGAGTACCAAAGAGTCGGCTCCGATATCGACTAGGCTTTCATCAAGTGATATATCCTGAATCGAAACTCTCATGACAGAGGCAACAATTTGCACGAGTTCTTTCTGCACTTCTAGTTCTTGTAAAGCTTCATTCGGATTTAAAAATTCCATTTGATTTTCCTTGCGATTGAAAGCCGGAGTTAAGGCGTCCTTGGATTTGATCGCGTCCGTGTGCTGCCTCGTTTTGTGTTTCATTTCGTCTTCAAATGAGTGCCAATGAGCCGTGCCGCTCAAAATAGTTTTTGGGAGAAAACTTGCAATATTTATCTGTGACTTCTTAAAAAAATCAGCGTCAGCAGTCAAATCATTTTCAAATAAGAAAAAGCTGGCTTCAACAAAACTTTTTCGCAGTAGTTGTTTGTCGAAAAAATGAACCCAATTTGCCGGTTTGTTTTTTCCTGTTAATTTGGCCATACCAATCAATTGAGGCTCGGGCCCAATTTCAATAAAGTGAGTTACTTTTAAATCTTGCATTGTAGCCAGCGCCTTATCAAATTGCGTAGGCCTTCTCATTTGCTCGAGCCAATACTCAGGCTTGTAATGAAAGCCCTCCGGAAGCAGATCGCCAGTAAGAGAAGAAACGATCGGTGATTTCAAAGCTTCAAAACTCAAATCATTAAGCGCACTTTGATATTCCTGTAAAATTGGGTCCATAAGGCGTGAATGAAAGCCTTGCTTTGGTTTCAAGCGAACATATTTTATTCTTTCTTTGTCGCAACCGGTTTCAAGTTTGATTATTTCATTCTCTGGGCCTGACAGTACAATAAATCTTGGCCCGTTGATGGCTGAAATATCTAGTTCAATAGCATATTTTATCAGAATAGATTCAATTTGAGTTTTGGCTTCAAAGACAGCCGTCATAGCGCCGGCTTGAGTCTGCCACATGAGCCGAGCCCGGCAAGCCACCATCTGAATAGATGTCTTCAAATCAAATGCGCCGGCAAAAGCTGCCGCCGTAATCTCTCCCAAACTATGGCCAAATGAATATTCAGGCTCAACATTGAATTTGATTTTCAAATATTTGGCAAAGCTTAAAGCCAGCGCAAAGAGAAGGATTTGTGAATAGTCGGTTTGATCAAGATCCGAAACTAAACGTGCATCCGTCCAGACCTGATAGAGATTTTTTGGATAATAGATTTGCGCTTCTTGCAGGGCCTCATCTACTAATGACTTAAACAGTATATCATCTTCATATAATGTATAATACATTTGAGAGTATTGAGCGCCTTGACCTGTAAACAGAAAGGCGATGCGCTTACTCCCGAGCTTTTGCTTTTTAAATTCACGAATATTTTCAATATTCGACAGGTCAATTGATGAATCCTGAAATAGGGCTGACAAGTCTTGCAGCTGTTTTTTGCTGCTCACATTAACCAAAATTTGATCTTTGAAAAACCTTCGCTTTGCAATACTCGCCTGGGCATAAATGGCTGCTTCATCCCAACTTTTGTATTTAACTTGATTCAATAAGTTTTTCATTCCATTTCGAACCGCAGCCTGGGAGTTGGCAGACCAAGCAAAAACGATGTGGCCCTTGTTCTCGGTTTTCAAATCTAACGAATCAACAATGTCGGTTTTAGTTTGAGGGAATGGCATATCTGCTTCGGCAAGAATTGCACAGGCATTGGTACCTCCAAATCCGAATGAGCTTAGACTTGCATAGAGTCGTTCGCCATGACGTGAGGACCAATCCTGCCTTAGCAAAACAGGTTCAAGAGACGCAATGCGGTTTTTAATCTGCGGATTGATTTCGCTGAAATTCAGATTCTTGAATATTTTTTTATAATAAAGTCCGAGCGCTACCTTTATCACTGAAGCGATACCAGCTGCAGATTCGAGATGCCCAATATTAGTTTTGACCGATCCAATAAGAAGTGGCTGATCTTTCAGTCGCAGCTTGTGAATTCGCTCTAGCGCAAGCAATTCGATCGGATCGCCAAGTGCTGTGGCCGTGCCATGAGCTTCATGGTAAGAAATTTCTTCAGGATTTAAATTTGCTTTTAAAAGTGCTTCTCGCAACGCGCTTTCTTGTGCGCTCCCGTTTGGAGCTGTCAATCCGCTAGATTTTCCATCTTGATTGATTGCTGTGGCCTTTATTTTCGCATAACTGCGAAAGCTGTTTCCTACCATATCCTTACTTCGACGAAGGACAATAACTCCTACTCCTTCGCCCCGAACATAGCCATTGGCTTCTTTTGAAAAAGTAAAACAACGTGAATCAGGAGAAAGCATACCCGCTTCCCAAAAAGCATTGGTAATTTCGGAACTCAATAGGGAATTGACTCCACCAACAATAGCCATTTCGATTTCATTTCGCGCCAAGCTTTGAACGGCCATATGAAGAGCAACAAGTGACGAAGAACAGGCTGTATCTACGGCTAAACTTGGACCCTTCAGATCATAGAAGTATGAAATTCGATTTGCGACTATTGAATGAGCATTTCCTAGTGAAGTGAAAATATCGACTCGACTCGATTTTGAGATTTCAAATGCATAGTCTGAATTGCTGACCCCAATGAAAACTCCGGTATGAGATCCTTGCAAATCCTTTGGAGTATAGCCTGCATCTTCGAGTGCTCGGTTGCATTCTTCGAGCAGCATTCTTTGCTGTGGATCCATTAAATTTGCTTCATGACTAGAGATTGAAAACGCATCAGAAGCAAAATTCTCAATGGCTTCGACAAAACCCATTTCTTTTTGGCGATGTTCAGCGTGCAGTTTGAGCCTATCTTTTGTCATGCTATCAATGCCACTTCTGCCATTTAAAAGGAGGTCATAAAACTCAAGCAGCCCGTTGGCTTTAGGAAAGCGACAGCTCATTCCTACAATTGAAATATCTGTATTTTCAAAGATTTCTTTTTCAGATTTTAAGAGCTCATCAGCGCCAGGGGATATTGATCGTTCGGCTATGATTTTCCGCTCTTTTAAATTTGATTCGAGCTCAAGATGTATTGCAAGTTTCTGAATATTAGGATGATCAAAGAGTAACTCTACATTTAGGTTTTCATGAAGCTTTAATGAAAGATTTTCGATTATCGCTACGGCCTGTAGGGATTCAATTCCCATCTCCATAAAACCCTGATCAATTGATATTTTAGACGCAGGAATGCCCGTCACCGTTGCTATTTCTGAAGTGATGAGCTCAATCAATTCATCAACAGAAGAGGTTTTAGAATCCCGAAGATCGCTCATGACTATTTCCTTAATGGTTTACTTCTTTGAGAGCTGACGAGCAATGTGCATGACCTCATCGCCAAAGTCATACCAGGTGTCTAACCATTGCAAAATATTTTCTTCTACCAATTTGAAATCCTTTTCTTCAACGGCTTGACGAAAAATATACCAAGAATCTTCTGAGTGATCGTCATCAACAAATTCTCCATGGTCATCTTCAACGTGAATTTTGTGATAACCTCGACTCACATCAATATCAGTTGATAAACTCACGCTCTTGGCCCAGGGACCTGCGAAGAGGGTAAATACAGTCTCTGCAACTGCGAGCACGGTTGTAAGATTCAAGTGGTCGCTGTAATGATCGGTAAATGTTCTACGCGCCGTCGCGGCTGCTGCCGACGCCTTATAATTTAAGATATCTTTATGAAGGCCGCCCAATTCCTCGATTGTTTCATTGAATTGTACATAGTGGGCTAAAAATGGATTGCCACAAAATTCAGAGTCTTCAGACCCATTTACCATGGGTTTAAAACCCAATTCATCGAGCAAATTGAGCTGGAGTAAAAATCGCGCCGAAACCTTGCCCATAGCTCCAAGCCGCGGCTCTAATGAAGCCGAGGTTGTCATCGCTTGAATAAGAGAGTCGGTAAATATTTCGGCAAATGCGTATGAAAACTCAAAATGAATAATTTTTGTGGCGTTTACATTGAGCTTTTCAGTACTCAACAAACCAATCAGCGGGTGCCGACAAAGTTTATGTTTGTCAATTTTTCTTTGAAGCTCGTTTGAGAAAAGAAGATTTCGATTCCAATCAGATTCGCCAACACTGGCTTGCACTGCTTGTCGTCCGATTGCTCTTGGATGATTGAGACTCTTTGAATCGAGAACTTTTAACAAACTCTTAATTGAAACTGCGGTCGACATTTGAATCCTCCTCAGGGCTTCGGACTGGCGCTACCAAATCACAATTTGCAATTCCAACGCCATGGCCGCATTTTTTTACTTATACATCAGGAAAAAAAACCTCTGTCGAACTTTTTGACGATTTTAAAAGTCGAAGGACTCAAGCTTTCAACCAACGGGGCCACAGTCTTCGCCGTCCTTTTGACTTTTTGGCGCGGATGTAAATTTGATATTTGTTTAGCAAACTTCAAATCAAATCAAGTTTGAGGCCGCAGAACTTATGGGCGATTGAGCCATTTTTGTCAGAATTTGGGCTCTGTCTTCTCTTGGGTGAGCTCGCTTCATATCTAGATTTTAAATCAGTTTTAACGGCAGCAGCGGCCGTCAACCGCTTACCAGTTTCGGTGAACAGCCTTCAGTGTGTCAGAGTCCGTATCAGTTGCAGTTGACTGAATTCGGAATGCCTGACGCAGAAGTGTTCAAGGTTTTACCATCATAAAGAAGAAAGAACCTATTTGAGCTTGAAATGAGGCTCTTTTACCAGCAAAATTCTTTATGAGTTGAAAAGTTCTTTTTAAGAAAGAGGCCCTATGACCCATTACGGACTTTTAAATATTCATCTCGGATGGATTACTATGATCATGGGAATATTGACCGGATCAACCCTAGGCCTTTGGTCATTTGCGGGTCCATTCAAAACGCCCCCCGGTCATCACAATTATACAGATTTACCCAGAAGGATGAATCGACTCGCGCATATTGCTCTCTTTGCTCTGCCACTCATTTCGATTGTCTATGGCCAATACATCGATGCCATGCCAATCTCAGACTCTTTTAAGATGATTGGTAGTTATTGTTGGTTAGTTTGTATGTGGGGAGTTCCGAGTTTTTTATTTCTCGGCTCAATTTATTTGCCGCTTAAGTATTTAGAAGTTGTTCCCGTAAGTTGCGGGACCATCTCGCTTTTAATTATGGGTTACGGGAACTTTCAACTTTTAATATAGTTAATTGACGGAGTTTGCTTGAGCGAAATTCAAAAAAGCAATTCAATCTCCAAACTTCCCAAAATCTGGAAGCTCGCCTCACGAAATGTCTGGACCTATAGAAGACGCCATATTTTTACTTGCCTAGGCCTATCCTTTGGCTTTTGTGGTTTGGTTCTTCTCGGCGGCTATATGCTTCGCATGGAGGATTATTTAGCCACCCAGAGTATCTTTCTAAGACAAGTTGGGCACCTCTCTTTTTGGAAGAAAAATGCGATTAAATTTTATTATCAAAACCCAAATCAATATAGTTTGAACGCCGAAGAAGCCGACAAAATTAAAAACATTCTGAGTCGGAATTTAAATTCAAATGACAAAGTAATTTCGGTTTTAAGTGGCCAGGCCATGATCACTAATTCGTGCCTAAGTCTGCCCATCTTGTTTACCGGCGTAGACCCAGCCGATCTCAACTGGATTTACTCACATCCGCAGGTTTTAAGAGAAATACCAGAACTTACAAAGTTTGATCGTGGTGCCGGATTCTGGACGCGAAATTCTGATTTGGTTCCGATAAATATGAGTCCGGTTCTCTTTTCACTTTTGAAAAAGCAAAATATTCTGACAGAAATTGTACCAAGCGCAAATCTTCAAGCCTTAGACTGCAAAAGCCCAGACTCTGCAAAAAAAATTGCAGAAGATCCCTTTGTTCAAATTTTTGCTCAAGCCAGTGACGGAGGATTGGGCGTAACCGATGCCGCGATCAGTGGCCTTATGTCTACCGGGTTCAGTTTTACAGATGAAACCTCAGTCCTACTTCCTTTTCAAACCGCGCAGAACCTCTTACGGACTGATCATATTTCAAGAATTGCAGTCATTTTAGAGAAGGTCTCAGAACTCGAAAAATTACAGGCCGCTCTAAACCGCGAGCTTCAGCAAAATCATATTCAAAATGTTGAGATTCATAGCTATCGCGAAGAACAAGTCAGTGAGATTTACCGAGGCGCTATGAATTTTGTTTATGTGATGATTTCATTTTTCGCGGTTCTCGTTTGCGGGGTGGTTATCTTATCAATAGCAAACTCGCTTCAAATTTCTTTTCTAGAGCGAAAGCCCGAGATTGCAAGCCTACGCTCTATTGGTTTTCGCCCCCAACAAATTCAAATTTTATTTTCTTTTGAGTACTTAATTATTTCATTTGTCAGTTTTTGTTTCGGTGGTTTTTTGGCTTTCTTATTAAAGTCCCTAAATAATCATTTGAATTTTCGCTTTCGAATACCGGGCTTTGCCAATGACCTGCAATTCGTTTTACAACCTACTTTTATTTATACTTATTCTGTTTTAATTTCGATGCTCATCATAGTTTTACTTACGACCTGGATCATTTCTCGAAAAATGATGCTTCAAAAAATCATAGATTTGATGAGGGCATAGGTTATGGTTTATTTTAAAATCATTCAGCTTGCGATCAAGAATGTAATGAGTTCGCGTAAAAAAACTCTTGCGGCTATTTTATCTGTCGCCAGTGGCTTTATTGCGCTTAATTTATTTGAAGCCTATATTTTCGACACCAATATTCTGTTTGATCGCACTTATGAAAATCGCAGTATGTATGGGGATTTACTTATTAGGAAAGAAAGTCGGCTAGACAATACAACCATAGAAGAACAAGGGCCTATCGACTCATTTTTAAAAGAACATAGCGGGCAAATAGACGTTGGGGTTCCTTTCTTAAATTTCTCGGGCGCACTCAATACAGGCTCCCTCCAAATCATATTTTCAGGAGTTGGATACGACCCAGAGATGGGACGCAGAATGCGCGATCCCTATTGGGGCTGGAATACACTAGCTGGAGCCCCATTAGACGATGCCTTTAAACAAAGTAGCGCAACGGATCACATCATTGTAGTAGGCAGACGCCTAGCTGAAATAATCGGCTGCTCAGAGGACGAAAATTATCATCCCAAAATTAATAAAAATGGCTATGAAGCTAAGAATCGGACTTTTCATTGTGAACACAAAAGCGTGCAAATTTCACTCATGACTGAAACTGGCCAAATCAATGCCGCCGAAGTTGAAATTGTAGGAATTGTTGATGGCGTCTTTAGTGATTTAGATCAAAGGCTCATTATGGCGCCTTTGAGTTTAGTCCAAAATTTAATGAAAACCAAGAGTCTTTCAATGACCTCAATTCGCCTTAAAAACAAATCGGATATTCCAACTTTAATTTCGCAATTCAAGTACGTTCAAGCCAAGGTTCCCGCTCTACATTTGAAGTCTTGGAGAAATTTTGACATTGGCGATTTTTATATAAAGAGTATTGATTTTCTCTTCGTCTTTCGAAATTTTATCACTGTTGTGGTTATCTTTATTGGAACCCTTTCAGTTGTTACCACTTTTTACCGCTTGGTCTTTGAACGGACACGCGAGATCGGAACCTTACTGAGCTTGGGCTTTCGCGCTCAACATATTTTTATTTTATTCCTATCAGAATCTTTTTTCTTGAGTTTTTTTGGCGTATTGATCGGCGTTTTTCTTTCTTACTTTTTGGCGCTTATAATCAATGCTATTGAAATTCCTTATAAACTCGGGATGCTGTCAGACAGTGTTGCCTTTGCGATGACAGTTAGTCCAAAAACCATAGTATTTTCAACTTTTACATTGATTCTTATTTCGCTTTTAGCCTGCGCCTTTCCGGTGCGACGGGCATTATATATGAAGGTTTCTGATGCTCTTCGGGATTCAGACTAGAGAAACTCTTTACTGGGCAATAACACCATCAACGATACTAGATAAATTTTTAACGCGTGAAATGAGCTTTTCATCATGACTTGCGAATAAGAATGTTATTTTCTTGTCTTGATTGAGTGCCAACAATAAATCGATGATTTGATGCGCAGTTTTTGAATCTAAATTGGCGGTGGGCTCATCGGCCAAAATCAATTTTGGATGAGGCACCAGTGCCCGTGCAATGGCCACCCGCTGACGCTGACCTCCTGATAACTGATCAGGCTTATGCAGGCTAAAATCCTTTAGGCCGACATCTAGAATAGCCTGAGATACTCGCTGTTTTTTTTCACTATCCGAAAGCTCACTACGCAAAATAAGAGGAAGCTCAATATTTTGTTCAACATTGAGAGCCGCAATAAGATTGAAGTTTTGAAAAATCATACTCAAATCGCGATTTCTCAAATCGCTCTTCTGATTTTCGTTCATGGCAGCTAAGTCTCTACCCATAAATTCGATGCGACCAGAATCGGGAATATCAAGTGTTGCAATCAGATGCAAAAGAGTACTCTTACCCGAGCCTGAACTTCCTAGAATGACATGAAAATCGCCCTGTTTCAGAGTCAGACAAACTCCCTGCAGGGCCTTCACTTTCGTTTCACCCATCAGATAGGACTTCTCGACATTTTCTATTTTCAGGATTTCAGACAATTCTTAACTCCAACTTTAAAATGAACGTTTGAGATAGTAACTCAGATAAAAATCGACACTTTGATTGAGCTCGGCTTCATTGTCGCCGATGGTTTTAATCATGGCAAGACTTTGTGCCCAATGATCTGATAAACTCGTTTCAAGAGCAAAGTTGATAAAGGCTGAAGCATCTCCGATTGAATGAAGGCTTCGCAAATAAATATGTGAAGCAGAAAACAGTGAACTTAAGAAGCTCGGACTGTCCCATCTGAGCGAATTGTAAATATAGTTTTGTCCAGGGAGCGCACTCACCGGATCATTAAATATTTGATAAAGTTGTAGCGTATTGGGATTTGATTTTATGGTTTTAAATGCAAATTCACGCTGACTAATACTTTGACCAAAATCACTTCCTATATACTCGATATGCCATTCTATTCCGTTTGAAAAACTATAACGATGACCGAGCACTCCCAAAGTGAAGGGCTCGTCGCTTGTCAAAAAAGGCTGATCTAGAGTTTGAATCGAAGCAATATGAAGCTTTTCACTACCTCTTTGGTGTCTTACATCATAGTAAATTTGAGCATCTGGGTTGTAATTAAAAAATGCAAAGCTACCGACAATAATTCGCTTCTGTACTTGCCCTTGCTCTCCAATGACAACTCCTAAATCAAAGTCGCCTGAGCGACTCGAGTAATCTACTTTAGATAAAATTCGTCCTTGCGACGTTGCAGGTGCCGCGTTGATTTGATCCGTATGCTGCAATCCTGAGGGATTGAGTTCAGTTTGCACGCAAAAACTCAAATTTTGTTTTGGCGTAAATTGAAGTTGAATCATTTCTTGACCAGCGACACTTTGAAATGGCTCTGGTCGAAGCAAAAGCCCCTGAAACATAAATTGACTTGGACTCAATAGTTCAGATGGCCCCCACTGAGAATTTATTTTACCAAAACTTAGATCGATGACTTTCAAGAGCTCCCATCTTAAATAAGCTTCATAAAAGCCATAGTCTGAAAGTTTGCGATTTTGAGTTTGTGATTTGAATTCGAATTGCGAGTCATAAAGCCGAAGATAAGGCTTTAATGAAAGCGTCAGACCACGTTGACTTTGTTCGAATTTGAAAATCGGCTTAAATTCAGAGTCAAGGCTCTGAGTTGGTAAATTTAAGATTTGATTATCGGGATTGGTCAGGCTCACTTGATTATTTTGAGCGGCAATACCGCCAATAATATCGAGGCTCGTCTCAAACTTTAAAAATGGCGCATCACCTTTTGCCTTTAAAAACCCGCTTGCAAATTTTGGAGCAAGCAAAAGCAAAATCGCGAAAAAAATCTTCATTTCGAAAGATTATTCACATTGAATTCAGAATCGCTCAAATTTTCGATTTTAATTTGCGAGTAGTTGAGCTCAGAAACAAGCTTAGGATTCTTTGCATCCGTGATTAACATTCGACTCACAAACGGAAGACTTTTACCTTCAACTTGAATACTATTTTCATAATTAAAAACTGCGCTTTTAAAAACTTGACCATCCACACTTAAGAAATCAGCCTTAACGGCCAATAGTTTATCTTGGCTAATCCAATAAATAATTTGATCGTAGGTCAAATCATCCGACTTTGCTTTTAGCTTCAGTTTAAATGTCCGCTTTTTATCAATCACTTCTTCACCCAGCAAAGTCGCAGAATAGTCTCGAGCATAATTGGTATTGGCAATATCTCCATTTGCAGCTTGGCCAGAGAGCTTTTGCCGAGTCGATAGCGACAATGCCTTTCTCAAACCTGGTCGATACATCCATAGATTCCGATCCAAGAACAGATAAACCTCATTCTTTGACCTTGCTGGCGCTAGGCACTTAGCAATTGCCTGGCTATTTTTAACTTTCACTTCATATTCAAATTGATTCTCAGTGCCTGCATCTTTTGAAATGAGATTGAGCTTCCAAACCACTCCTTGTGATAGCCCGCCTCGCGAGCGATCTGAAATTTGCAGCATTTCGCTTGGGCTTTGATGGGCGTTTAATGGCTGGCAAAAGCACAATGCAAAAATAAAACTCAAAACTAAAGCTTTGAAATCCTGACCTCTCAATGGCATGCGTTTCTCCTGTCTTTACCGCAAAACAAAATTTCACGACAAAGAAGAATAAATAGCATTTCATATTACAAATTGGAAAGTTTATTTGATGTCATTTTCAATAGAAGCTCTATTGGGGTTTTGGGCTATAAAAGCGTCATTGGGCCATCAAAATGGACCGCCCGAGAACGATTAACTTAGTGATTCTGCTGTGTCGGATTGAGAAAACGCGCGGCAAAGGCAAAATAGGTTTCATACAGTTCAGAAAGTAGATTTGAAAGTTCTTCGTGGGCCGTTTCGAGTGCGGCACCGTGAAGGGGTGTTTCAAACCTTTGCGCGATCCCGCCACTCGTTTGTGCCGGTGAGTAAATTCTAAAGATATCATCCGACCAAAGCGTTAAAATATAATCTGTTGTTTTGTGATCCATTGCGGTTGCACTTATAAGTTTTGATGCCAGTAATTTAACACTTTTTCCTATTGCAATATGACGGGTGGAGATATCAAACTTATTACCGTCTAATTGGGGTTTTATTTGCACATACTCTAAAAAGTTATCGCTGGTTTTCGCAATTAGAAAGTCACCATGCTGTGACCACTCTATATCAACAAGATGATTTGCTGTTTCAGATTCACCGAGATGAAACATATCTCTCTTGTCGGCAGTTCCAATTGAAACTTTCTGCGCCACTTCAGTGACAGCATCATAGACCACAATCGAATTTGCTGAGACCACATAAGCAATCTTTGTATTATCAGGAGAAACCACAACATCATGAGTGGCATCTTTGAATTTTAAATTTTCGGCAAATTGTCCCATTTCATATTGATAATGACCCTTCATTTTTAAGGCCGCTCGCTCAGCTCCTGAACGAAATGAAATGCGACCATGCACAATCTGCTTATCAATTGGCTGACCATCAATTGAAACTGAAGGCGGCAAAGATTCATGATTTGCAATCCTTGCAATTGAATCATAATTAAGGGGAATTACAGATGAAGTTTCGGATGCACCTTGAACCAAATCCGTTTCACCAACCACCGATAACGAAGTAGCGAAATGACCAGCAAAAAGCATTTTTGCCAAAGCCCTTAGCTGCGCCTTAGATGGATTTTCTACCAAACGGCTACCGAGCGGAATTTCTTCAGTCAGTTTCTTGGCCATCTTTAATCCAAAGATATCAGGTTTACTCTTACTAATTTCAAAATGTTGATCGGACCAAATTGAAATCACAAAATCAATCACTTTGCCACTTCGATTTGGAGCCGCTATATTTTGAAAATATAGTAATTGAGAGGTATTTATGACTTTGGTTTCGGGACACCTTGGGAGGTCATCAAGGTGCACGTCAGGATAAACATAACTATAAAACTTACTGTTTGTTCCCACAGTCAGAAAATGGCCATCGCTTGACCATGAAAAGTCATTGATAAAAAGCGGCGCTTGCGTTTCAGCATGCCCCGCGAAACCCATTCTTGAAGAAGTCAAATAATCTGCTTGATGCAAATCGTGAGAGCCTATTTGTTTTTGTCCGGCAGTTCCGTCGGCATCTACTATCACGATGGTATCAGTCGAAAGTATATAGGCTATGCGCTTTCCATCAGGAGAAATTTTAAAATTTCGATTATAGGCACGATCCGGAAACAAGTCTTGTTCGTTTCTTCCTAGCTTAAGTTCATTCGCATATTCCCCATGCACATTTAGTTTAAATTGCGAACGATCTTGGCCAACCACTATATGCCCACGTTCAATTATAACCGGAGCGCCATCTAGCCTTTCGATTAATTTTAATATGGGATAGTCCAGTAGAAATAAATCATGGCAGAGATTTTCAGCTCTCCCAGAAATCGAATATAAAAGGATGGCGATTAAGAATATTATGCCTGACTTCATAAATCTCATAATTGCAAGCGCTATACCCCTTTTCTCCCGTCTAAGATTAGCTAAAAACGAACAAAGCAATGGTGACTAAATTTGGCAGTCAGTTGTCATTTCAGCTAATCTTAATTCGGCTATGTCTTACTTTTGGCGGTCTGGTTTCAACTCTTGATTTTAAATCAGTTTAAATGGCAGCCGTAGCAGTTAGCTGTTTGGCAGTTTCAGTCTCGGTACTTAGTGGGTCCGTGCCCTATCCTGCCTCTGACGCTGGATCTGTTGATTATGACCGATTGCCTGTTACCGAACCCTGAAGTAATTCACATTTTACCAACCAAAGGAAGAAAGAACCTAGCTCTGAAATAGAGCCTAGAAATTCTCACATTAAAAGTCACTGGCCAAAGCTTGAACACTTTATCTACTCAAAAAGCGATCTTTGGTTGATCTGAAGCTTAAATATCGATGGCTTACGGCTTGCAAATATTAAATTTGAAAATTTAAAAACCAAAGTATATCTGGAGACTTTCTTATGAAAAACTTTTTTTTAACGGCGCTCTTAACCGTGGCTGGCTCACACGCCCTTGCAGACAATCAGTGCGAAGTATTATTTCAGCCGCCTACCCCATATACGACTTTTGCGAAGCAGGTGACTTGGCTAAGTCCTGCTGCCGCAGAATTTAGTGCACTTGAGATGAGAGGGGTTGAATTCAATGCATTTCAAAATGCAGTGGTCGCTGCGAAAGAAAAAGGCCATTCAAAATTGGTTTTTGGAACATCTAGACTCGATTCAAATATATATGAAACCCGAGATCCTAAACTCGGACCAAAACGTTATGTTGAAATGACCTCACGCCTAGTTTCAATAGATGACCGAAATCTCGCCGCCGGCGCAATTTTTGAAGGTCAGGCCACAGAACGTGAAGGACGAAGACTATCGTCATTAGAAATTATGGGCGTTCACTATGATGCTCTTACAGAAGCTATTAAAAAATGTATGTCTGCGGGATATATGTTTTGCGTATATCAAGGCACCACCTTGACTCGAGAAAATGATACCGGAATAATTAACAAATATTCAGGTGCCTCTTATCACACTGCTGCGAAAGCAATTGTGACCGGATACTCCCCGAGCAGAAATTTCATTGGTAGCTCTGGCAGCTGGAGCCGTTCTTCCCCTGTTCCTTTCACTCAAACTCAGGTTCAAGGAATTGAATTTGACGCAATTAAGACAGCTGTTTTTTATGCAATGTCACAAGGTCATCAAGACGTTGCTTTAGGAATGGTTGACCGAGAAATTGGCGACACTATCAATGGCAAGTGGCACACCAAAATGACGGCGACAGTAACATCAATCGAAGGTCTCAACCTAAAAGCCGGAGAAATTTTCTCTGGCGGCGCCAATCGCTATGAAGCCGAAAGAATGGACGATCTCGAAGTCATGGGCGTTCAGAACCGCGCGCTTGAGAACGCACTTGAAAAGTGTTTAGCCGCAGGTTATGCAGTTTGTGTCTACCGTGATACGTCTGTTGGCGAAATGAATAACTTTAGAGAGCGTAGATTTAATACTTCAGCGACCGCCGTCGTTCAAGGATATAGATAATTTCAATATTGAATAATTTCAGTATATTCCGCTTCAATTTTTCAAGGTCTCGGCACTAGCCGAGACACAATTCAAACCGACTTGTGTCTAGTGCAGCGAAACCAATATCAGGCACCCCATTTAGGTAAAAAACTAAACCTCAATCTAGCTCACATAGCTTTCATTTATTTGCAGCCTAGGTTAAAATTAATCAAAATATGGCGGCAGTTTTCGGGTCCCTTATTGAGGAATGACTTTAAATGAAGCTAAACTTTTCAATTATTGCGGCAAATGTATTCTTAAGTTTCGTCGCTCAGGCAGTGACAAATGACACGTGTCTTGAGATCGATCCAAGCAATCAAAGCAATTCAAAGCCCTGTATTATTGGCTCAATCACAGTGCGAATTGATAGCAATACTAAGGGCCCGGCCCTTTTCACTTGTAAGAACAGCGTGATGGGCGGGACCACTTACTCTCCAGGAGTCAATTCATCCGCGATCGCTCAAGTATTTAAAAAAAACAAAGACAATCCAGACGTGCTCAATGCACTCAAGGCAATCAATTCAACTTACGCAGAAGCCCTAGAGTTTTTTGAGGATCCCAAAGCAAGGGCCGAAGGAAAATTTGAAACTAACTTTTTTTCGGATGATGTTCAAGACACTGAGGCATTAAAAAAACTAGCGATTCTATACAATCAAAGCACCAATCAATGCAGTTATATTGAAAGCCTTGCGGGAAAGATAAAACGAGATGCTGATCAGCAACTGGCCGATGCCCGCTTTAAAGTAAAAATTGATCTAGATGAGATTAAAAAATTGGCGGATTACAATCAGGATCATGCTCTCGCATTGGCAAATAGCTGCAAGGACCGACCCAATGGTGATCCCAAACCAAAAGCAATACAATTTGATTTTGAAGAAGGACCTCCGCAAAAAAATTTCCCAATGAATATGTTTAAAAATTCGGACGGCTCCTGGACTATTGATCTCAAGTCTGGGAATGAAGTCATCTCGCGAAAAGTTTTTAAAAACCGCAGTGGCGTTTATGTTTATGTCAGCAGAGAAGGAAAAGAACTTCCGGTAAATATTTTTGAAATTGCAGCTTCGACAGTCAATCGCAGTGGGCCTTTGGGCTATAGTGGCAATTTGGTTTGTATTAGCTTTGGCAATAACGAAGCGGACCCAGCCAAGAGAACACGGCGTAACGGCGCGAGCGACTAAGGGCCCTATGACCTGGACAAATTCCGGATCATAGTACTGCATCAATTTTTGCAATAAGTTTTACACTTACTTCAAAATTTATTATTATATTTATATCTCTTCAGTGAATGCTCCAAAGCTTTACCACGAAGGCCTTTGCGCCGATAAGATGGGTACTATGAAAAAAATGTTTGTCTTGTTCTGCGCATTTTTGATTTCATTTTCAGTTCATGCGGTGCCCGTCTTAGGCATGCTCAGAATTCCTTGGTCAGTCATTGAACAACAACTTGATGAGCACCCCGAATATCTCAGCTCAACAAAAACTTTTCCTATAAATGATTTAGCGGTGGCTAGCTCTTTCGGTCCCATCACGCTGCCACCAATTGATGTCTTGGTGAAATACAATTTGAATTCGATCTTTTTTCAGGATCAAAATATGCCTGTCTCAACAAGAGATTTGGCAATTCAAATTCAAATTCCTGCGATCGCAATTCAAAAACAAGTGAGTGTGAAAAATGGAGGCGTAGAGGTCATTGTAAATCTGAGTGCAAGTTGCAGCCCGATTCAACTCATTCAAACACGAGCCTCTATTCAGGCCCTGATTCAATGGCGGCTGCAAAATCAAAAGATCAATGGCATCATTTCAAATTTGAATTTTCAATGGCCCGCAAATTCTTGGATGATTTCGCAGATTCAATGTTCAGGGCCAGTCGGCTTTGCAGATTTGATTCAAAAAGATTTGGCGACTAAACTAAATGATGCGACTGCATTCAAAGATGAAGTGCAGGGGCTTTTGCAGAACGCTCTCAATGAACATCTCAATCTTTTTTTAAATAGTGCCTTGGCGCCACACTTTCTAGCACTTTCAAATGTAAATATTGAATACCAATTGAATCAAGTTGAAAAAATATCGGGCACCGGAGTTGATTTTCAAATTCTAGTTTCAGACGCAACGGCTGATCCCAAAGTTCAGCCAATTGACGATCTCAAGAATACGACTTTGCCTGAGCTCTCGGCTGACCATATTTCTTTGGCGTTCGGTCCCCTAGGATTTCAAGAGTTGATTCGAACTTCTTTGCTGGGTCAAAAATACCAAGTAGCTTTGAAGAGTTTTTCGGGTTTTGCCCAGCTCATGCGCTCACGCTTTTTTCAATTTTTCATTTGGCCTGATCTTATGAACTTTCCTAAATCATCGAATTTCACTTTGCACTCCCAATTTCTCCCCACTTCAACAATCGCATTGGGAGCCAATCAACAATGGAATCTAAATCTAGACTCCTCTTCGTGGATTGAAGCTCCCCGCGAGGGCAATCAATGGCATTATCTCGACATCCAAAATAGAGTTAAAGCCAAACTTTCAATTGCAATTGCGAGTGGCGTCCTGACCTTAGCGCCGACTATCAAATCCGTGAAGAGTCAAATTTCATTTGGCCAAGACTATCTTGACCGCTTTCATCCATTTACGAATTTAGCTACCTGGATATTGGATGATGCCATCAAACAGAATTTGGCTTTGCAAAGTCAGAGCTTTCAAATACCGAAACTTCAGATGGACGGCCTCGATCCCTTTGAGCTTGAAAAGTTTCGGGTCGGACAAAAAAATGAAATGATTTTTGAGTTTTCAGCTTTACCTGGGGCCTTATAGACCGAGAAGTTTATTTCGCCATATAGCCAACCACACATGCTATGACAGCACATATGGCTGCGATCAAAAAACCATAAATTTTCAATTTTGGCGTTGCACGTAGTTGGGTCCGGCGCTCAGGCGCATCCAGTCTCATCTTTGCCCTTCGATCCTCTTCAAATAAGCCCGTTTTCTTTTTATCTTTTGTATCCATCTTTTATACCCCAAAGCGAATCGATCATTACTCTCTCGTTATATATGATCTGATTAGCGCCCCCAATTGAGTCAATGATCAAATGAATAAAATGAAGCCTCGGCTAAGCCGTGCACCACAAAAAAGCCCTGTTCCAGTACCTATAACCAGGTGCCCAACGAGCACTCTTGATTTCAGAGCTATTTAACCAGAAAATGAAGCTGAGCTAAATAATCTGAATCTCCGGAGAAATTCTTGAAGAAGCAAAAATATCTTGTCGCCTTGATAATCATAAGTCTGCTCTCAACAGTTGGGTATTTCACTTTGTATCGACCCAAAACCTCCAAGGTTATTTCGCACTCTGGGAAACACCCTTACGATTTTTCAGGGCCTTGCCCGGGTGAAACTAAAAGTCTAAAAATGAACGATGTTTATATGAGGGGAATTTTAGAAGAAGGCCAAGACTTCAATTTAATTATGAATTGGTATTGGTGCAATCCGGTCAAAAACGGCGATCTTGTTTATCTTAAATTTGCGCAAGGCCTAGAGCCAGTCGTTAGAAAAGTTTATGGAATTCCGGACGACGAATTTAAGGTCATATTTAACAAACATCAAAAGGCTTGGAATGTTCAAATCGGTGAAGAATTAGTTATGCACAAAGATCAGCCCTATGCCTTTGGCACCAATGATCCCAAAATCCCGCCACCACTTAAATTACTTGAAAACTCACGGGACGGAGTTTTACTCGATCGAGAAATAATTGTGTTCTCAGCATTTCCGCCAGGAGATCGCGATAGCGGCACTTTAGGTGTTGTTCATCTAAACGATGTGATTGGTAAGGTCGAACTCGTTCACTAAAGATTTACTTTAATTAACTTTTGTTTCATCTTTTGAATTTGTGACATGAGATCAGTTACCATCTCGATAATATGCTCTTGATTGTGACTAATGTGACGAACGGCACGCTCTTCTTTTACCTGCTCCTTCAACTGCTTCATGGCACTTCGAGCGCCCTCAATTGAGAATCGATCTTTGTATAAAAGTTTTTTTATGAGCAAGGCGTTTTCAACATCTTTTCGTGTATAGACTCGTTGATTGAATTTAGATTTTTTTGGGTGAAGTTGTTCAAATTCACTTTCCCAGTATCTTAAAACATATTGCTTAACACCGACCATTTCGGCAACTTCACCAATTTTAAATGCCATTTTTTTCGGAATATTTTCAAGAGAAGCTATGTCTTCTTGATCAATATATAAAGGGATACTCTGTTGCTCTGGAGAGCGTAGCTCGATTTCATCAAAAACATTTTCTGTGAAGTTTACTTTCTCGATAGCAAAATCAACTGGAAACAAGGCTCCCGTTGAATTTGGCGCGGCGACTTCAGACTTCAATTCTGATTTTTCATCATGCTTTTCAAGTTGAGTTTTATCTGTGATCAGCTCAATCTCACTCATCGTCGTCATCTTCTTTCAAACCAGTTATATCTTCACCATCAAGTAAAGCCTTCAAAACTTGAGAAGGTCGAAAACTAATAACACGTCTTGCGCTAATTTTCATTTGTGCGCCAGTTTGAGGATTTCTCCCAACGCGTTCGTGTTTTTCTCGAACTAAAAAATTTCCAAATCCAGAAATTTTTACTTTATCACCATTTTGTAAAACTTCCTTGAGGGATGAAAATACCAACTCCACCAATTCGGAAGCTTCTTTTTTTGAAAAACCAATTTTTTGATAAACCTTTTCAACAATATCAGCCTTGGTCATTGTTGAGCGTTCGGTTTTTTCAGACGTCATCACAGTCTCCCTGTCTCGTTTACATTTACATAAATCTAAGGCTACCAAGTAGCTGAAAACTATCAAGATTTATGTTGAAACTAGACCTAATTAGACGACTCGTGACAATTGCAGTCTATCTCAGACCAATCTGAAATTTTTGACTGACTGCATTTACTATTTTATCGCGAAGCTCATTGATTTGAGCATCTGCAAGGCTCAAATTTGGATCTTGAAAGACAAGCCTAAAGCTTAAGCTTTGCTCATTTTCCTTAAGGCTTCCGCCCTTGAACAAATCTACAATCTTTACTTCTTTTAGCAGAGGACCTGCATTTTGTTTGATCACGGCCTCAATTTGCGAAGCTTGTAGGTCTTTTGGCATTACAAAACTTAAGTCGCGATCAACAGAAGGCATTCGCGAAAGGCCTTGATATCGAAAGACTCGCGGCTGACCGAGCATCAATTTATCTATATTCAATTCTAGTATCGCTACCTGGGCGCGAATTTTATGTTCTTCAAGAATACTCGGATGAAGACTTCCGATATATCCTATAGCTTTGCCTTCAGCGTTGATTACGGCACTTTGTTTTGGATGCAGAAAATCAGCTGGCGTCTTCGTCATCTCAAAACTCAACTTACTAATATTCAACTTCTTAAACAAAACCCCTAAATCTGACTTCAATTGAAAAACAGAGGGAATATCTTGAAGCTTTTGCCAAAGATTGACGTCGATTCCCCAAACCGCAAGGCCAAGGCGCATCTCCTGTTCGTATTTGTTTTTCGAGGCTTCGGCGTTTGCCAAAAAATGTGCAAACCCAATTTCAAAAATTTGACCACTAAATACAGAATTATTGAAATTGTGGGCGACATTTTTAATGAGTCCCGGTGCGAGCGAAGTTCTCATTACACCAATTTCTTCATTTAACGGATTCACCAATTGGATCGGCTTCTCAATTGACTTTAGCCCATAGGGAATCAACTTCGCAACATCGCCTAAAATTTGCGACTGCCACTTTTCAGAGGTGAAGGCGTGATGAATAACTTGTTGATAGCCAAGCGATACCCAAATATTTCGCAGCCGCTTATCATTTTGAAATGCAGACACATCTTGCGAGGGAGAAGCATCGAGAGCAGGCAGTTTCTCGGGAATATTCTGGTAGCCATGAAGTCTTGCGAACTCCTCTACTAGATCCATATCAATATTCATATCCGTGCGAAAAACTGGAGTCACAATTTCCCATTTGTTAGTAGCTTTCTCAGTAAGCTGACACCCCAGACGCTTCATCCAACTTACGAATTCAGAGGCTTCTACTTTGTAGCCGAGTCGATTGGTCAGTAGATCGAGTGATATCGAAATTGCAGACGGATAAATGGCTTTTGGATAAATATCATAAGCATCCCCTACTATTTCGCCACCAGCTAGTTTTTGAATCATTTGGGCGGCGCGATTCATTGCAAGCGGAACGGCCTCAGGATTGACCCCTCGACTAAAGCGATAAGAAGAATCTGTTTCAATTCCTAGGCTTCGAGATGTTTTTCGAATGCCTGCGGCTGCAAAGTAGGCGGCTTCAATGAAAATATATTGCGTTGAATCTTGAATGCCAGAGTTTTTGCCGCCAACAATTCCTGCCAGCGCAATCACGCGCTCACTATCTCGAATCGTCAATTCTTCACCTGATAAAGTCTTTTCAGAGCCGTCAAGACTAACAAATTTTTCTTTGGGGACGGCAAGATCAACCGTAATTTTTGAGCCCTTAATTTCCTTCGTATCAAAAGCATGTAAAGGCTGTCCCAATTCATGCATCACGTAGTTGGTGACATCTACAATATTATTAATTGGTTTGACCCCAATACTATCAAGACGTTTTTTAAGCCAATCAGGCGACGACGCAACTTTCACGCCCTTGATAGCCCGTCCGGCATATCTTGGGCAGGCATCTGAGCTTTTCACTTCGAGCTGAATCATTTTCTTTGTAGAATCTGCACTCTCAATCATAGACTCAATAGGAAGCACACATTCGCGCCCCAAGAGACAAGCGATCTCCCGAGCTAAGCCGAAGTGACTCAAACAATCCGCACGATTTGGGGTGACCTTCAATTCGAAAAGTACGTCGTCGTAACCCATATGCTCGGCATAAGATTTTCCGATAGGTGCGTTTTGTGGCAATATCAAAATGCCTTCGCTCTCATTTTTTAAACCTAATTCTTTTTCAGAGCACAACATTCCTGAAGACTCGACACCACGAATCTTAGAGAGTTTGATTGCAAAATCACCAGGCAAAATCGCACCAGGCAAGGCCACGACCACATTGTCATTTTGTTTATGATTTTGCGCCCCACAAACAATTTGGTGAATGCGACCTTCGCCGGTTGAAACTTGGCAAAGACTCAATCGATCTGCATTGGGGTGCTGATCTTTTTTTAAAATATGTCCGATAACAACAAATTCAAATTGCTTGGCTTGATCCGAAATACTCTCAACCTCGAGTCCGGCGGAAGTGAGGATGGCCGCAAGCTCTTTGGGTTTGGCAAAAAATTCTTTAATATCGACGTAGTCGTTTAGCCATTTTAATGAAATTTTCATACTGGAAACTGCCTTAAAAAGTGAAGATGATTTTCAGAAAAGAGTCGAATGTCATCGATTCCATATTTTATAATGGCCATGCGTTCGACCCCAAATCCGAATGCAAAACCAGTCCATTTTGGATACTCAACACCGGCGGCTTTAAAAACATTAGGATTGATCAGGCCACTTCCACCGATTTCAACCCAGCCACTCTGGCCACACATACTGCAACCCTTGCCTTTGCAAAGCGGGCAAGAACAATCCACCTCTGCTGAGGGCTCGGTAAAAGGAAAAAAGCTGGGGCGAAACCTGGTCTTGAGTTCTTTTCCAAAAAATTCTTTAACAAAAAACGAAATAGTTCCTTTCAGGTCGGCCATTGAAACATTTTCATCTACCAACATTCCCTCAATCTGATGAAAGTTGGGCGAATGTGAAACATCACTGTCACAGCGAAATACGGGCCCTACTCCCAGTACGCGTAAGGGTGGCTTTTCATTTTCTAAAACATGAATCTGAATTGGCGAGGTGTGGGTTCGCAAGACATGGTCACTATCAATATAAAAAGTATCCTGCATATCTCTTGCGGGATGATCCTTTGGAATATTAAGCGCCTCAAAATTATATCGATCCTTCTCAATCAATGGGCCGGTTCGGACGCTGTAACCGAGTCTCGCCAAAATCGACGTGATTTCATCAATCACCATCGAAATCGGATGATGAGTGCCAACCGACCGAATGGGCCCTGGTAAAGTCAAATCAATGAACTCTGCATTTAATTTTTGACCGAGCTCAGAAGCTTTAAGCTTGGCCTCAGCTTCTGAAAATACCTTTTCAAGTTCAAGCTTCACTTCATTGACAATTTTCCCAAAGGCAGGCCGTTCTTCAGGCTTGAGGCCTGCAAGATCTTTCATTAAGAGCGAGATCTGCCCCTGTTTACCCAGGAATTGCGCTTTTTTTTCAAAAAGCTGGTTGGTGGTTTGAGCCTCTTGAAAAGAGCCCGTAGCTTGGATTTTTAGTAGGTCGAGTTTTTCTTTTAACATTCCAAAATACTGAATGATTTTATGTTTTTTTTCAATTACATTTACGCGATTCAAATGCAAAAAAACAGATCTCGCCCCAACCATAAAAAACCCCAAGAAAGCTTTAGTTTTGCTGAAGCCGACGACCGTGTTTATGATGTCTTTCGCAATCATGACTTTGGTGATTATCCGCATGCGCAAAGGCATGAACTTGTCCGCTTTTATCTGCTCCTCATGCAAAATCAAAAGTCACAAAACTTTACTCGCCTCATCACCTTGCGCGATGTCGCCATTAAACATTTTATTGATTGCCTGATGATACCAAGACTTACAAAGTTAGAGTTCCCGCTCCTTGATATGGGAACTGGCCCCGGCTTTCCCGGAATTCCGCTTAAAATTCATCTGCCCGATCAGCGCTTAATACTTGCCGAAGGCGTGCAAAAGCGCGTTGATTTTCTCAAGCTTGTTCGCGACGAACTCAAGCTACCAAATCTGGATATCATCGGACGCTATGTAAATGAAGACTTTATCTATCCTGTTCAGAGTGTCATCACTAGGGCCGTCGAGAGTGCGGAGTCCTCAATTTCAAATGTCATGATGTGTTTAAACGTCGGAGGAAGCCTTGTCCTGATGAAGGGTCCGAATTGCCAACACGAAATTGCGCCAGCACTTAGTAAGTGGGGCGAATATTTTAGGCTAGAGAAAAATACGCCTTACGTTCTGCCAAAAACTTCACATGAGAGAACCTTGCTGGTATTTAGAAAATTTAAGGCTGCCCCTCAGCTTGCACTGAAACCAAAATAAGATGTCGCCCAAAAGTATAAGCTCACTACAAAACCCAATATTTAGTGAATACAAAAAACTTCTTTCATCAAAGGGCATTCATCGGCAAAATCGATTTTTAATTTGGGGAGAGAAATTTGTTAATGAAGTCCTCGCAGAGAATCCTGAGACCGTCGAAGCTTTGATTCTTGGGCCTGGCCATAAGCTTAATCTCGCCGCCAAATCAATAGATCGCATCGAATTATCAAACGAACTTTTTTCGGAGCTCGATATTTTCGGGACGCGTTTTCCGATTTTAGTCTGTAAAGTTCCGACGATTCTAAAATTGCAACACCACGAGCCCAAAGGTCTCGAATTATTAGTTGCAGTCTCAGAACCATCTAATCTCGGCACCATTATTCGCTCTTGCGCTTCCTTTGAAGTCAGTAAGGTCATTTTATTAAAGGAATCTGCATCTCCATTTCATCCGCGTGCGGTTAGAGCTTCTGCGGGCAATGTTTTAAAAGTGAACTATGAAATTGGCCCCTCTATCCTAGAGCTAAGCCCAGAATTGCTCAAAAATACTTTGGCTCTAGATATGAACGGCGAAAATTTGGCGCAGTTTAAGTGGCCAAAAAATAGTTTTCTCTTAGTAGGAGAAGAGGGTCGCGGCATACCAAAGGAAATGAAAATCAAGAGAATTCAAATTCCAAGCGCAGCAAATGTAGAGTCACTTAATGCTGCCACAGCGATTAGCATCGCCATGTATTCTTATTATGTTAGAAGAGTCCTAAATTAATGGGCCCTTCGTTGCCTTCGTCGTCGGTTTGTGCGGCCTACCTGGAGTAGGCCTCCGCACCTTCTCCTCGGACGCCTCGGTCGCATTAATTTAGGACTCTTCTTATCTGAGAGTGCTCGCGGCGCTTGGGCTTGATGGTCCGGCAGAGATTGCTTTCATTAAGCTCTCGGTGAGATCACGCGCATCGCTGTCCTCTGCCGCATCCCGCTCTGCTAAAATACCCGTTCCTACTTTTGAAATGGCATCATCACCCAATTTGCGGCCCGTAAAGCTTGCTAAAGATTTCACGGCCGCCATTCGCACACTTGCGGTATTTTCCTTTAAAGAGGCCACTTCACTTAGCAATGCAATGATTTGCATTTCGTAATCCACCTGAGTCTTATCATATTTACCAAAGAAAAATGAAACGCCTGGGTGCCTGACCATCGCAGATAGTATTTTAGTATGAAGCGTTGGCAATCCTAATTTTTCATCTTTTGAAAAATTGGCGATATGACTACTCATAAGCTTTTGTTTGTCCAAAATGATTTGTCCAGATTCACTGGTCGTAATTCCACTCAAATAGTTTGAAGTTTTAAGAAGCTCTAATGCCTGATCACGAGCTTTGCTCAAAGACACCGCCACATTGTCTGGCAGGCTCTTCAACTTCAAAATTTGAGTCACGCCATTGAATACATTTTCCCGCATCAATCGAGGATCTAAATCTAGCAGCGAAACCTTTTCATTGAATTTAAAAAGCGACTTTAAATTTGCCCGCGTTGCATATCCAAGCGACGAACGCCCAGAACTTAAATAGTAATTTAAAACGCCGTCGAAAGCAGACGAAAGTTTTTGAACGATTTGATCAAAGTCAGCCTTAAGCTTAATATTACTTAAAGCTTCTGCGCTCAGAATGATAACGGGAACCTGCAAGAGCGCTTCGCTGAGACTCACATCGTGTGCCAAACTTGATTGATTGATTCGGTTCAAGGCACCTATAATTGAATGGGTCGGATCACTTTCAATATCATAGCGCGTACACAAAGGATCGATGCCACCGACCTCATTGTCAGCTTCTTTATCATTACAAACCGGTAATATAGGATCTGAATTTGAAATATCTAAGCCATTGTCATACAAAAAACTAAGCGCTTGACGATCGTATTCAAGTTGCGGCCCAAGTGCCGAGTGAAGGTCTTCAAATGCCGCCCGTTCAATTTCAAAATCATTGTAGTCCATAATTGAATTCGAAAAATTTGGTTTCGCATCCGCTGGCTTGTAAGACAATGAGCCCTTAAAGTTATGATCGAGTCCTAAGCTATGGCCGAGCTCATGAAAAAGAGTTTGCTTTAATAATTCAACGCCGAACTTTTTTAAACTTTCTTCAGATCCGACTTTCAATTTTCCCGAAGCCAAATAAGCGGCCGCATCATGCATATCTCGATAACAAACCGGGCGCCCTTGCAATCCTTTGGTGTGCCCCACACTCGGAGGATTTTGAGCTTCAGAAAATTCACCACTCGACCAGTAAGACATGCCGATTTTGATCCAAGCGGCTGGCATATAAATTATAGAGTTGGCCTGCTTGCCGCTACTCGGATCAAATGACTGTGATTCATAAGCTGCACCCGCAACCAGTCGACTATCCCAATTGATGACATTGTATCTTGGATCTCCAAGGTGAATTCCCGCTGGCAATCGGCCTTTAAAATTCATGACGGCGCGATGAAGCCCTTTGAAATTTTTAAAATATCGATTCCAGCCTTCAACGGAAAGGCCGATGGCTTCAAGATCTTCGTCAGGAATATTCGCGGTCACATACCAGTCAATTGTCGATTTATCGTTTGGTAAATCAAAATGAACCGCATATGAAAGCTTGGTCTCACCTGCAAAAATGCGATCGCTTTGCAAGAGTCGAAATCGCCCCATAATAGGATCAGTGGTGCCTGAGGTTTCTTCAGGATTCATTTGAAAAATCTTGAAGGCTGAAGAGGGCTTCATATTTTCTCTCGGAAAAACCGACTCTAAGAATTCACCAATATCACCAGATGGCATGAGGACACTGGTTTCTTGAAGTAGATAGGATCCCTCTGGCGCAAACTCAAAAGACCTGACCCATAGGTCTTCGGCTGCACCTGCACTTGAAGCATTTGTCTGCATTTCAGAGGCGAGATAGCTTGCAGAATTTCCCTCTGAAACCGTGAGCGTACTTGCGGTCTCTTCAATGATTTTATAGCGAGTGATCAAGAGCTCAGGGTGATTGACATCACTTGGATATTGAATTTTGTTATCCGCAATAAGATGCAGCTCTTTACCTACAATGCGAAAATGCACTGGCACCAAGGCCGAAGCACTGCTCTGAGTATAAAGATCATTTTTCTTATCGTAAATCGATGAGTACTGCAGATTTGAGACATAAAAGTAATCTTGATTCAAAATCGATTTTTTATCTAGAACAGCTTGCACTTGTATAGATCGCGAAGATGTCTTATCCGGCGCAACTGAAACTTTTTTATCTAAAGTTTGAAAACTCACAGATTGAACGAAATTTTTGGGTGGCGGAGTTGGCTCCTCTTTAGAACAAGCAAACAATGCCGAAACAGAAATCAACAAAACACTACTTAATAAATTTTTCCCCATAAAAATCCCCCTCAAGATAAGCCTCTTTTAGGCTCGCAAAACGCTAGCACATCCAAAATGAAAATCAAATTGAAAGCCTTAGACGAGACGCAGCTAAGGCGCCTCCCCATTGAGTAGGACTGGAGTAGGACTGGAGTAGGAAAAAAATTATTGCTTGAAAAGCGGGATCAATGAGAAGTTTTGAATTTCTTTGAGTGCTTCGTTCGGCGAGCTCTTCCAGAGGCTCAAAACATAACCTCCATCACCTGATCCAGTTGGCTTTACGGCAAGCGCTCCAGCAGCTTTGAGAGCTGCCATATGCTTTGCCACGTCACCATCTGCAAGTCCCCACCTATGAAAACAGGACTGAGCCAATTCTACCGCCATACTCAATTCAGCTAAAGAATTTTCAGTTTTAGTGCCGAGTGCTTTCTCTGCCTTAGCCGTGGCGGATTTCATATCCAAATCAATTTCTTGAGCTAAGCTTGGGAACTGATCCTGAAGTTGTTTTACCTTTCTTACGCATTCAGAAGTAATCCCATTTTTCCCGGTATGTGAAATATACCAAATGGGCTGCCAAGCAGGTTGAAAATCATAACATTTACCTTCACGCTCAAAATGCAAAGCCTTTCCTGACAGTGCAACGGCAATATCGACGCCACTACTTTCGCCATGAAATAAATTTTCAAGCTGACGGGCAAATTCGTATACGTCAGACTCTCGAATTAATTCTTGAGCGAGAAACCATTTGGCAACAGTAACACACAAAGTCGCCGAAGCCCCCAAACCGGCCCCGACAGGGACTGAACTATCGAACTCAAATCTTCCCTTGAGTTCGGTACCAGATTTATGAGCCAGCTCCAAACCTCTTTGCATCACACCCCAAAACAAAAGTTTAAATTCATTTCCGCTTTGACCTAAGAATTGACAACTTGCGGGCGCTTGATCGGCGATATATTTCAGCGAAAGTGATTTTGCAAAAACCGGAAACACAAGCGCCGGACCGCCGCGAATGACGGTATGTTCTCCCGAGAGAATCCACTTTCCGAAAGCTTGTGCTGACATATTTTGAAAGCTCATTTTGAACTCTTTATTGAATGGCGAAGGTAGGATTCAAAGTCATAGCTCGAAAGGACATTCATCATTGGAGTGAGCTCACGCTGAACCATTTCTGCCATCTCCCTTTGATCTTCGCGGTACAAAAGATGAACGTTGGGACCAGCATCCATAGTGATGAGGGGACCATCTCCGAGATGTTCCCAAGTATTTAGCTGCAGCCATCTCAAGACCTGTACGGAGTCCGCACTCAAATAGCCAAAGCTCGGTTTAGAAGTTTCAAACAAAGCCTGCATATCCCAAAACTCAGACCACATGATCTGGTAACTCGCGGCCCAATTGTTTGCGCGTAAAGAAGTCATCAATTCTTTTAATCTTAGCTCCGCACGCTCGCGTCGATTTAAAAATAGTGGACTGGTTGTCACTCGCTTATGCGCTTCACTGCTCGAAACCTTTTTCTTTGCGCTATCGACTACGACTACCTGATGAATCAATTTTTTAATGCCAAGGTCAACTGGACTTGCACCTTCGAAATTCCAAATTGCCCACGGAGAAAATAGCGAGCGACAAGATGAGCCCGAGCCATGACGTGACATCTCTGAAATTTCGAGCCGAGAGAAAGATTTTCGACCGGTCAACTCGGTTAAAGCCTGGCTCGCACAAAGAGTCAATGCGGCAAAACTTGAGGCCGAACTTGCCAGGCCACAATCGGCCGGAAATCCATTGGCAGAGCGCACTTCAAAACTTCCTTGAAACTGAAAACTATCTTTTACAAATTTAAGATGCTTTAGAAAACGCGTTTGCGCTTGAGCATTTAAATTTGGCTTGGTAAAACTGGGGCTCAGGGCATCCTCAAACTTACTAAGGTCCTCAACTTCTAAAGGCCGCCATGAATCCACATCTTGAGTCAGATTAACGAGTTTCAATTCGACATAGCTCTGCAGGTGATCAAGTGTATAGGACAAAGACGAATTGCTGGGGTGATTGCCAAGGCTGTCAACTTTGCCCATATACTTTATGAGCGCAATATTTGAAGGAGCACTTGCACGCCATATTTTTTGATCACCTATTTTTTGTTTCATTTGATTTTGTTATACCCTCAGCGAAGCTTCTGAATCAATTCGAAAGCCTGCAGAATCGAGCTGTTTGTGATTGGCCAGAAACTTAAGCCCCAAGTTCGTAGCCTCCGCCAAAATCAAGGACTTATGTTCTGGCCGATGTAAAACACAAATCACATCAACGCCCATTGCTCCGCAACCCTTCGACGCCAAAACCTCAGAATGCATTCTCAAGGCCTTCAATATTTTCTGAGTGGGAACTGCCACCAATTTTAAACTCTCTAGTATTTTTGAAAATGCAGCAAAGGCCTCAATAAAAGAATCACTATTGCAAGCTTTAAGTGCGGCGCTGGCCTGCTCAACCAAAGCACTGACTTCGCTAAGGCGCTCGGGCTTTTGCAAATCCTTTTGAAAATCTCGCTCTTCATTTAAGTGAAGGTGGGTTGCAAGTTTTTGTGAGGTTTTAAAAAGTGAAAATTCAAGATCTGAAAAACTCCAACTTAAGTTTTCAAGACTGTTCAGCCGCGGATGAAAAGAGCTAATGCCCCCCATAAACTGAGCAATGACATCTCCGCCACTTGGTCTCCGCCAATTCTCGACTCCTGAGCTTTGAGCCCGATAACTCTTATACAATGCTTGCCAGCTCATATCCTTTTTCAAATTGAGGTAGGAATGAATCAAAACAAACTGCGCCGAAGATGCGCCCATACCGCCTGAGCCAAAATAAGGATCACTAAATTCAAAAAAGATATTTTTTAAATTTTGTTCCTTAAGCAGCAAGCCTGCCGGCGATTTTGGATGAAAAGGATGAAAGGATTTTTTAGACTCAAATACTTTTAATTTAAATCTTGGGGTGGTCGCAATCACCAAAGCCGGGCCACCAAAGAGAATGAGATATTCTCCCATCAAAAAACTCTTTGATGGAACCGAAAGCTCGGCAAGCAAGGTCTTTTCAGACTGTGAATTAACTGTGGATTGCATTTCGCGCACGAAGCTCAGTCAAAACTTCGACTGCATTGTGTAAAGATATACGCTTTTTCAATTTCAAAATCTCTTCAAGTTTAGTTTGTACATAGGACATTTCATCAGCAGATGCGCCCGCGCCAAGACTGAGATTTTTTATATGAAGCTTCATATGCCCTTCAATAATTCCCACTGTGGTGAGGGCCTTTAGGGCGCCTAAATTCTGCACGAGGCCGACGGCCGCCATCACTCGTGAAAGATGAGATGCATTTTCGACAGCAAGCATATTCAGACAAATTTGTGCCGTAGGATGAAGTTTAGTAACACCGCCGACTGTACCCGCCACGATGGGCGCGACCAGGGTTCCCACTAGCTCTTCATTGATATACTGCCATTTAGTAATTGAGCGATATTGACCTGATCTGGCAGCGTAGGCGTGAACTCCGGCTTCAACTGCGCGCCAGTCATTTCCGGTCGCAATCAAGATCGGATCAATGCCATTCAAAACGCCCTTATTATTGGTCGCTGCACGATAAGGATCTTGCTGAGCAAAAAGCGAAGCTTCACAAATTCGCAGTGCAAGATCCGGATCAATTCCGCGCAATTTCACCTGAGCTTGGGTGAGTTTGGTGTCTACGAGATTTGAAAGTATGCACATGGTAACATTTTCGCCAGTGAGTTCTTCAATCGGAGCTTTTAAAAACTCACAAATTTGATTTATCACATTGGCACCCATGGCATCACAGGGGTCGGCTAAGACATGCAAGATCGCCATTTCATGGCCATCTCCACGGTCGAGCCTTCTGACTTCAATATCTCGAACGCCGCCACCACGCTCGACCATACTCTTTGAAACCTGGCGATTGGCTTCATGAATTAAATTGCTTTTATGAAGTTGAATTTGGGTATTTAAAAAATCAAAATTTTTAACTTTTGAAATTTGAATTTGCCCAATGATGAGTTGGCCCAACGATTTAGTTGTAATCTCGCCAAATTCACGCACCCACTTGGCGGTCTTACTTGCTGCCGCAATGATTGAGGTCTCTTCAACTGCCATCGGAATTAATATTTCCTGGCCGTCGATACAGAAATTGGTCGCCACTCCGAGCGGCATCTGAAAATAGCCAATGACATTTTCAATGAAATTTTCTGCTAGACTGAAATCCTTTATGCCACCACGGCTGAGAAATTTTACGTCTTCGCGATTTAAAGCTCCCATGGCAACCAAACGGTCAAAACGCTGATCTCGGGTCAGCTTTGAAAAGCCTTGAAACAAATCTGGATTTAAATCTTTTCCCATACCTGATTCTCCTGTAACTGCTTGATGCTTTTGGCACCACAACAGAACATTGCAAGCTGCAATTCAAACTCAAATTGCTCCATCGTTGAAAGCAATTCTTCTTCTGACTCTAGTGCCGCCGCCAAGATTGGTTTTGCTATTCCCACCATCGAAGCGCCCATTGCAATAAATTTTGCAGCATCAAGACCCGATCTCACTCCACCTGATGCCCAGATCTGAAACTTAGGACCAATTGACCGAGCATTAAGTAAGGATTCTACAGTTGAAATGCCCCAATCAGCAAAAACCTTCGAAGCCTTGTGAAGTTTTTCTATGGGTTTTGATCTCAAGCCTTCAATTCGACCCCAATGGGTTCCCCCCAATCCGCTCAAATCTACTATAGGCACTCCGATATCATTGAGCTTTTCAAGACTAGCTTTTGAAAAGCCACAACCCGTTTCTTTAACTATGACAGGAACTGAAAGGAATTGAAGTGAATTTTTTAGAGCTTTTAATCCATGCTCAAATTCAGGGGTTCCCTCCGGCTGAAGTGCTTCCTGGAGCGGATTGGTATGAACAATCAAGGCCTGAGCCTTTAAAGAGCTAATGAGTTTTTGAATTTTTTCTAATGGTGTTTTAATTAGTTGGGACAGGCCAATATTACTAAGTAAAATCAAATCCGGAAATTCGGCGCGAATTTGCTGCCATTCCTGACCGGCATTTTCATCAAAGAGCTCTCTTCTCTGGGAACCCACTCCCATGATCCAAGATTTTTCACTACAGGCTTTGGCAAAGCGATGATTGAGCTTGAGAGAACCCGCGTGACCAGCGGTCATCGAGCTTACAAAAAAAGGTGATCGCAACTTCTTACCAAAGAGTTCACAAGAAACATCGATATCCGCAAAATTCATTTCTGGAAATGCTTCGTGTTTGAGACGAATGCGATCGATTCCGGAAAGACTCTCGGTTTGCGAGCTTTGCGACAATGCCAAGCGAATATGATCACCTTTTCGTTGTTCAAATTCTTGAAAAGAGTCGCCCTTGGTCATTGTTCACTCTGCCAGGCCGGTTTTGAGTACCGACCTAAAAGAAAGGCTCAACCTATCGGTGAGCCTTTTTATTTTATTTGAAAAAAAATTCTGCTTTTAAAATATTATGCAACTACTCGGCCTGGAACCACACGCGCTACTAAAGCTGCGAAGCCTGTCGCATCGTTTACGGCCATATCAGCCAAAACTTTACGATCGAGATTCAACGAGGCCTTTTCGAGGGAATTCATAAATGTTGAATAGCTGGTACCATTGATTCTTGCTGCAGCATTGATACGGGTGATCCACAAAGTTCTGAATGCACGCTTGCGGACTTTGCGATCGCGGTAGCTAAATACCATTCCACGGTCATTTTTTTCTTTTGCATGAATGAAGCAGCGACTACCAGATGAGTAGTAACCTTCTGCTCGGTCCATTACCTTTTTACGTCGTCTGCGGCCTGTAACGCCACCTTTTACTCTTGCCATACATCTTCTCCTGAAAATTTATCTAAATTTATTAAGTTTTTGATTCAAATTTATTGGCTTTAAACCAATAAGCAACGGACTGATTAGAAACCAAGTAAGCGACGAGTCTGATTCATATTCGCACTGTGAACATAAACCGTATCACCGAGGTGTCTTTTCAATTTTGAATTGTGACTTTTGAGACGATGGCGGAGGCCAGCTTGCTTACGTTTAACTTTGCCACCTGGCAAAAGAATCAAACGCTTTTTTGCACCCGAGTGGGTTTTCGTTTTCATATTGTTCTTTCTCTGCGTAGGTGTTTCGATCGAAATTGACCAAAATCTTTGTGAACCCAAAACAGAATACACCCGCAAAAAATTTGCGAGAGCACAAGATATAGTCGATTAAAGCCTGATAAGACAAGGACTTTTCAAAGAAATTCAGGGTTCTGGGCCAGGCAATCAGGTGCCCGCCCGCCGAAACTGAAACAGTTTACAGCAGCGGCTGCCCGCTGCCTGATCCTACTCTGCGCTCTCAACTGCTTCAGGTGTAGCCGGAGCATCTTTTTGCTCTTTTGGCGGAGTTGCCCGAGCTGCCCCAGCAGCGGCCGCTTTGCCCATTTCCTTAATTTTAACTGGATCTGGAGCATACAAAACGAAGAGTTGGCGACCTTCCATTTTTGGAGGAACCTCAACCATCGCAATATCGATTAGTGCCGCAGTCACTTTTTGCAGGACCGCCAAACCCAATTCTTGATGGGCCATTTCGCGACCATAATATCGCAAATTGACTTTTACTTTATCACCTTCAAGCAAAAAGCCACGTGCTGCCCGCAATTTCACGTCGAGATCATGTTGATCGGTGCGGGGTCGAAGTTGAATTTCTTTAATCGTAATAACTGTTTGGTTTTTGCGCGCTTGATGTTCTTTTTTCTTGTTCTCGTATTTGAATTTTCCGTAGTCCATGATCTTGCAAGTCGGCGGTTTTGCCGTCGGCGCAATTTCAATTAAATCAAGGCCTTTGCCTTCAGCAAGCCTAAGTGCTTCATGTGGAGGAAATACTCCAAGCATAGTTCCATCTTCATCGATCACGCGTACTTCTGGGGCTCTGATTTCTCGGTTGATCCTGAGCGAATCCTTGCCGCCACCTTTTTTAGGGGCGCCACCGCCGCCTCCACCGCCGAAAGATCCTCTTGAACCACCGCCACCGGTGCCTCCTGCTGGTCTGGAACTATTAAAGCTCTTAATTGCTAACCTCCTGGTTATGTTGAACAACATCCTGAGGGAACATTTCACTCTCAAGACTTCGATTTTTTATTTCATTTAATATCATTTGGGCAAATTCTTTTGGACCAACCCCATCTTTTACTTTACCGGTGCGAGACCTGACCGACAGAGTTTTATTATCCGACTCTTTGTCCCCAACGATCAGCATATATGGGACTTTCTGCAACTGAGCTTCCCGAATCTTAAATCCCAACTTTTCACCACGTGAATCATAATGCACTCGAACCCCATGACCAGACAATTGCTCCTCAAGCTCGGTGCAAAATGCATCTTGGCGATCGGTTACATTCAAAATCTGTACCTGAACTGGCGACAACCAAGTTGGCAAATGACCCGCACAGTGTTCGAGATAGACACCGATGAATCGCTCAAGAGATCCCAAAATCGCCCGATGAAGCATCACCGGACGATGCTCCTGATTGTCTTCACCGGCATATTTCAAATCAAAAGCCTCTGGCAAATTGAAATCAACTTGCAAAGTACCCAGCTGCCATGAACGTTTAATCGCATCGACAAACATAATATCAAGTTTTGGGCCGTAAAAGGCACCATCGCCAGGATTAATTTTATAAGGCAGATTCAGCTGCTTCAAGGCTGCCTCAAGAGCCGCTTCGGCTTTATTCCAAACCTCTTCAGAACCCATGCGCTTTGCCGGCCGAGTTGAGAGAAAAATATTGTATTCATTCATACCTAGCTTGGAATAAACCTTTTGAAGTAGCTGCACAAAGTTTGAAATTTCAGATTGAATCTGATCTGCCCGACAAAAAATATGGGCATCGTCCTGGCAAAACGAACGCACTCTGGTCAATCCATGCATCACTCCGCTACGCTCGTAACGGTGAAGCCTTCCGAAGTCTGCCATTCTCAAAGGAAGCTCCCGATACGAGTGGCGTTCAGCTGAAAACAACAAGCAATGGCCCGGACAATTCATTGGCTTAGATGAAAACTCGCGCTCATCAATTTGCGTGAAAAACATATTTTCGCGATAATTCTCGTAGTGTCCCGATTTATGATAAAGATCGACATCAAAAATTTGCGGAGTGATCACTTCATCGTAATCAAATTCAAAATAAAGCTCGCGCATATACTTTTGAAGCTCATTGTAGATTGTGGCCCCCTTGCCCGTAAAAAATGGAGCGCCTGGGGACAACTGATGAAAGTGAAAAAGCCCGAGATCTTTACCGAGCTTGCGATGATCGCGCTTTTTGGCTTCTTCGAGATTGTGTAAATACTCAACGAGATCTTTCTTATCAGAAAAAGCCGTCGCGTAAATACGCTGCAGACGAGCCTTAGTTTCATCCCCACGCCAGTACGAGCCTGCAATCGACAAGAGTTTAAAGGCTTTGATTTGACCAGTCGATTTGATGTGAGGCCCTCGGCAAAGATCAAACCATGGGCCTTGATGGTAGATTCCAACTTGGCTTTCGCCCTTGGCTTTTAAATCTTGTATAATTTCTGCTTTGAAGTTTTCACCCATTTTAGTAAAAGTTGCGATCGCTTCATCTATCGGAATATCTACGCGCTTGATTTCGAAATCTTTTGCTACGATTTCAGCCATCTTCTTTTCAATTTTCTCAAGATCTTCAGGAGTAAAACTTCTTGGAGAATCGAAATCATAAAAGAAACCATTATCGATCACTGGACCAATGGTCACCTTCACATCCGGAAATACCTCTTGAACTGCCTGTGCCATAACATGAGCAGAAGTATGCCGGATCACATCGTTGGCTTCAGGGCTTTTCAAGGTAACAATTTCTAGTTTAGTGCCATTTTTAAGTGGAAGACGAAAATCGATGACTTCAGGGAGTCCATTGATTTTCGCTCCTAATGTTGACTTCGCAAGGCCTGGGCCGATGCGTGTTGCCACTTCAAGCGCACTCGGCTCGTGGTCAAACTCCATAACAGACTGATCTGGCAAATGAATTTTAATTAACGACATTTATATTTCTTTTCATGAGACGAGAGAATGAGAGCGAATACAAAAAACAACAACTGAATTCTGGGTGAATTCGGTTTGAGCCTTGATCAAGGTTTTTAGATTCGTAGCAAATGTCAGTTTCAAAAATCCCTCATTAATTAGACACTTCGCAATGTATCTGAAAATGGGATGTTAGGGAAGGACAATTTAGGATTCACTACTTAGAAATCGTTAGCCTGAAAATTCAGGGTTCTTCAGCTCCACCGCCTCCGGCGGCGAAGCGGTGCGCCATCGCCAGGATTAGTAAGTAACTTCGTGGTGAATAGACTCTTGAATACGAGGATCTCTAATCGGCACCAAATTATTTTTGGTCAAAAAGCGCGTGACCGCCAATGTGAATAGACCCAAAAATCCCATGAAAACGCCGATTTCTTGCCAACCGAACTGCACACTATTGCTATCTAAGTTTGGATATACCAACCAATAAATATCAACATATTGCATGATCAATATAATGAGGCCCACCAGAATGAGCTGCGACTGGCTGCGCTTTGCCCATTTCGGAAGAAGTAACAAGAATGGCACGATGAATTTGAAAATTAAAATCGACCAAGAAATTAAGAGCCATCCGCCATTTGCACGGTTTAGATAAAAAATAGTTTCTTCAGGCAAGTTTGCATACCATATCAACATGAATTGCGAAAACGCAATATAGGCATAAAATACCGTAAATGCCTTCATATACTTACCGAGGTCATGAAGATGATGATCGCTCACCAAGCCCCGAAGCAAACCCTGCTTGATCATATAAATAGTAATAATGGTGATGAGTGAAAGACTGCTCTGAAACAATCCTGCAAAACAATAAATCCCAAAAATCGTAGAGTACCAATGCGGCTCTAAACTCATAATGGCGTCAACGCTGAAAAGCGAAAAGCTCAAAGCAAAGAGCAGAATAAATACTACTGAAAGTGCATTATTTTTGATTGAGAGTTTTTCATCGCCATTGCTATCCTGTTTGATTGAGTTCCCGATGATGAGTTTTGAAAAACCCAACCAAAGCCCCATAAATACAACTAGTCTTAAAACGAAAAAGCCAAAATTAAGATAAGATTGCTTTGCGGCCAAAACGGCATCGTGAGCCACTTCTTTAGCATCAAGCCAAACATATAAGTGTTTTGATCCAAAAATTAAAATAAGTGCTGCAACAGCGCCAACTGGCAAAAATGCCGCCAGAGATTCTGAAATTCTACGAATATTAACGCTCCAGCCCGCATTGGTTAAATGTTGAAGTGAAGCAAAAAACAATCCGCCAAGACCAAGACAGAGAAAATAAAAAAAGCTAACCAAATAAGAGAACCAAATTCTCTGTGGGTCGCGCATAATGCCAGCGCTAAAAGCTAAGACACCAATCAAAATACCCACACTATAAAGTGTCTTAATTGCCGAATTCGGAACAAACTTTCCGGGCATGGTCGGACTTGCATTGTGAGAAGCTTGCATCTTATTTGCCTTTCGCTAATTTCTGTAAACTACGAACATACTTTACAACTGCCCAGCGATCTTTTTCATTCACCATTTGAAAAGCATAGGAGCTCATGACTCCTTGGCCGTCGGTAATAATATGATAAATTCTGCCGTCATTAAATCCCACGACTTTGTCCGATATGAGCGGTGGCGGCTTAAGCAACATCTTAGCAGCAACCAAACCATCACCCTTGCCCTGAGGGCCGTGGCAAACAATACAGTAAGTATTGTATTTGGCTTCGCCATTTTTCAAAACCTCAACCGACTCATCTCCAGCGTAAGGATTCTTCAGATTTTTTTCAGCTGCTTCGGCATTGTTGTGATAGGGATAGGGCTTATAGCCTTGAGGAACAGTCCCCTGAGGCGGCAGCAAAGAGGCCGCCTTGGTCCCATCACCACCGGGCTGATAGTCTTGAGCTTTAATGGCATCTTGATCCATCATATCTTGAATCGGATCAATATTGGGCTGTGAATGCTTACCTATTGAACATGCGCCAAAAGCTAAAATTACGCTTAGAGAGCCAGCTAAATAGGTGAGACGTGACAAATAAAACTTCATTTCGAACTCCCTCTAATACTCAGCAACTTTTTTAATTTCTTTTGCACCAATTTGCTTCAAGAAACTTTCAACTTTGGCGGCATCATAAGCCGTATCATCTTCTGGAATAAAAATCGCAAACTTATGACTGGTCAAATCTCGATCTATGATGGGTGGATCGATTTTAGGTAAGCCGCACATAACAAAAAGTGCCCCGACTGAGCTCAAAGCAGCAAATAAAACCGTCAGCTCAAAAGTAACCGGAATAAATGCTGGTACTGAGAAAAATGGTTTACCACCGACAATCAGAGGCCAATCGACTGCGGCCACCCAATACTGTAGCCCCAAACCGCTTAAACCACCTATGAGGCCAGCAATAAAGGTTACCCAGGGAATCATTGATCTGCGAATACCCATCGCCTCTTCAAGTCCATGTACCGGAAAAGGTGTTATCGAATCAAATTTTACGTAACCTGCATCTCGCACCTTTTTGGCTGCTACGACAAGTTCGTGATCATCATGCCAAATTCCTGCAATGCCGCCGACGCGTTTACCGAATGGATTAGCCATGGTGACCTCCGTGAGGCTTAGTCTTGCCAACATAAAGCATTGGCTTGATCTCTGCGATTGAAATCGCAGGGAAGACTCTGAGATAGATTAAGAAAATTGTTAAAAACATTCCAAAGCTACCGAATAAAATACCGGTATCAAACTTTGACCAAGCGTACATTCCCCAATTCGAAGGCAAGAAATCACGACTAAGTGAAGTCACCGTAATAACGAAGCGCTCAAACCACATTCCGACATTTACTAGAATCGAGATGACAAACATCACTGGAATACTTCGACGTAATTTCTTAAACCAGAAAAGCTGAGGAAATATGACGTTACACGAAACCATGATCCAGTACGACCACCAGTAAGGGCCGAAGGCACGGTTTGCAAAGGTGAATTGCTCGATTTTATTTCCTGAGTACCATGCGATAAAAAATTCAGAACCATACGCATAACCAACCATCATCCCGGTGGTCATAATGATCTTATTCATAACCTCCATATGATCGATGGTGATATAATCTTTAAACTTAGGATAACCAATTCGTACTAGCGTCAGCAAAGTGACCACCATTCCGAATCCAGAAAAAATTGCTCCCGCAACAAAGTAAGGCGGGAAAATTGTCGTATGCCAACCTGGCAATAAGCTCACCGCAAAGTCGAAACTTACAATTGTATGTACTGACAAAACAAGCGGAGCTGATAGGCCTGCAAGAATCAAATAGAGCATTTCATAATGAGACCAATTGCGAGCTGAGCCACGCCAGCCAAGCGAAGCAATGCCATAAACTAATCTTCGAACTTTATTTTTAGCGCGATCGCGAATGGTTGCGAAGTCAGGAACCATCCCGATATACCAAAAAACCATTGATACTGTTGCGTATGTACTGACGGCAAAAACATCCCACAAAAGTGGAGATCTAAAATTCACCCACAAAGGACCGCGTTGGTTAGGATACGGAAGCAACCAGTAATCGAGCCAAGGGCGCCCCGTATGCATCAGCGGAAAAAGACCGGCGGTCATAACCGCAAATACCGTCATAGCCTCAGCGCTCCTGGCGACCGAAGTTCGCCATTTTTGCCGAAATAAAAATAAAATCGCAGAAATCAAGGTTCCTGCGTGACCAATACCGATCCAGAATACAAAAGTCACAATCATTGTTCCCCAGCCAATCGGATGATTCACACCGAGTAAGCCAATACCGACTGCCACCACGGTTGCGATCACTCCGATATAAGCCATAAACAAAAGACCAGCTCCCGAAAATAAACCGAACCACTTTGCAGTAGGTAGACTCTCAACCGGCTGACAAATATCATCGGTGATGTCCTTATAAGTTTTATTTCCGAGAACAAGGGGTTTGCGAAAAATCAAACTCATGCTTGTTCTCCCTCTTCAGCTGCTCGTTCAGCGTTGCGAATTTTTGATTCATATTGAACTCTTGGT
The DNA here is from genome assembly GCA_043739185.1 of Bdellovibrionales bacterium. Taxonomy (GTDB): domain Bacteria; phylum Bdellovibrionota; class Bdellovibrionia; order Bdellovibrionales; family JAMPXM01; genus JAYTQQ01. The sequence continues at coordinate 25,904 of JAYUEN010000398.1, read as the reverse complement.
CGCGTATTAAGATCTCCCAAAACAGCATAGCTATTCTTTTTAGCGAATAACTTCGAGACCCTTGAATTCGGATCATTCAAATCACCAAAAGTAATGGCTTGGGTTGGGCAGCTTTCAGCGCAAGCCGTAACAATTTGACCATCTTGCAATTTTTCATGTTTGTCTTTTGCTTCGCCGACTGTTTTACGAATTCTTTGAACACAGAAAGTACATTTCTCCATAACTCCGCGCTCACGCACAGTGACGTCTGGATTCAATGCCATATGAAGAGGTTCGGCGCGCTTTGAATAATTGAACCAATTGAATCGTCTTACTTTGTATGGACAATTATTCGAGCAATATCTTGTTCCGACACAACGATTGTAAATCATGTCGTTTAAACCCTCTTCATTGTGAACCGTTGCGACCACTGGGCAAACGGTTTCACAAGGAGCATTTTCGCATTGTTGACAAAGCATGGGTTGAAAAACACTGTCCGGACTTGATGGCTCACCTCGATAATATCGATCAATCCGGATCCAGTGCATTTCCCGGCCTTGCATAACAAATTTCTTACCAACCACCGGAATATTATTTTCACTCTGACAAGCCATTACGCAAGCAGAACAACCATTGCAGACATTTAAGTCAATGCTCATCGCCCATTTGTTTTTCGTATATTTATGTTCTGGCCAAATTGAAATGAGTGAAAGCTTCTCAATGCCTGTTGCATTGTTTTTCTGATAAGCTTCATTGGTTGCTTCCGCGACTATTTGGCGCCCCTCCATAGTGTGATGGGTCTGGGTTGAAACAAGTTCGTATTTCTCGCCAGTCTTCTTAATGCTCGCATTGATACCTGAATAGATCGCACGCCCCTCTTTAAACTCTGCAAACTGAAAGGCGTCTACGCCAATATCACTGCCAACTTTACCAATATTTTTTTGACCATAACCAATGGCGATACCTAAAACGCCATCAGCTTGGCCAGGTTGAATATGTACTGGCACTTTTGCGGTCACATTGCCTGCAGTCAGCTCAACCATATCGCCTTGCTTGAGGTGTTCTTTTTCAGCGGTGGCAACCGAAACGGACAAATAATTATCCCAAACCATTTTTGAAACGACATCTGGAAGTTCTTGCAACCAAGAAATATTTGCAAGCTTTCCGTCACCCAATTGCACGCTCGTATAAAGGGCAAGCTCATAGCCATTTGCCTTTTCGGCACGCTTTGTAGACAGCGCGGAACCCGAAAAACTGCGCGCTGATTTTCCGCTATTTTGAACTTTTCCGGCAACACCAGTTTGCAAGACCTCATACCAAGCATCATCAAAAGACTTGCCGCTACCGGCTTTTTTGAAAATTTCGTTCTTCCAATGGGTTTGCAAATAATCAAACCACGCAACCTTCAGTTTCGCTGGAGCGCCCTGGGCTTTTCCGGCCCACGCGAGCAATGTCTCTGGAAAAGAACGTGTATCATACATCGGTCGAATCGTTGGCTGGCCTATGCTAAATACGCCTTTTTGAAACTCATAATCCGTCCACATCTCCATGTGGTTCCCAGCTGGAATCAAGTAATGAGCTTTCGTGCCGGTCGCATTATTATAATTACCAGTATAGAGAACCAGATCTACCTTATTTAAAGCCTCTTCGAATCCTGAAGTACGAGGCAACGTATAAGCATAATTGGCATCGTTTATGACAAGAGTTTTAATCTTACCGGCCTTCATATCTTCAATCAGTTGATGAAGTTCATTTGTCGAGCCTTGATTGGTCAAAAAACCCATTTCATGATCAATGCTGCTGCCGTCATTTTCAAGAATACTATTAAGCAAATTAACTGCAACTTGCAGACTTACTGCTTCACTAGTTTCGCTGGTCAAGCCGCCGGCGATGATTAGACTATGGCCTTTGGCAGCTACTAAATCTGACACCAATTTCGCCCAAAGCTCTTTATTGACACCAATTTGCGAACTAATATTTGCATATTTTGCCACAAATTCTTTAATTGCAGCGCTTACATGGCGACTTGAAAGTTTTTGATTTACCGCATGAATCAAGCCGAGCACAACATCGAGTTGTTGCGAAGGTTTAATGCGAATACGATCATCTGCATTCATACCTGTTAAGGACATCAAGGATTCAAAGGCAACAAAGCGATTCATTTCTTCGCCCGGCTTGCGTCTTGATGAGAAGTCTCTCGCGAATTCAGCTGGCGACAAATAGGTGCCGAAGAAATCACAATCAATACTGACAATCATTTTCGCGAGATCAAAGCGATAGCGAGGCAAAACATCTTTACCATAAGAAAGCTTTTGAGCTTCGCGCACCGAACTCATTGGCAAAGTATCAACGATATATTGTTTGCCTTTAAAAAAACCTAAGAAATCGCCAAACAAAGCTTGAGTCGTTGGACTAGGAATTGTCGGCGTGAGAATTGCAAAACCACCCTTGGTGGCACTGGCACTGACTAGAGCATCAATCTCTTCCCATTTGGCTCCAACATTTTCGAAGTTGGTTCGCGCTTTATTTAACAAATTTCTTTTGGGACCGCGAATACGATCTGGATCATAAAGGCTCAAGACTTCGGCATGGGCTCTCGCTGGCAATCCGCCGCGATTCATTGAGTGGCGCGGATTTCCTTCAATTTTTATGGGGCGGCCCTCTAGGGTTTTAACCACCATGCCGTAGCCTTGATGGCCATCAAACCAACTTGAAGCATAGTAGCTTGCTTCACCAGGCGTGATCTCCTTTGGAGCTTGAGCATAAGGAATAATATGTTGAACCGGACGACGAATACAACCCGTGGTCGCCATGGCAATACTTGCACCCATCAGTTTTAAAAAACTACGACGAGCAAAACCATCATTGCCATCATCTTCTTTTAGTGGAGAAGACAGAAACTCAGTTTCTGCTTTTTTAGCAAAATCTGAATCTTCATAGTACTGTTCAAGTCCAAGCCAAAATTCTGATTTTTGAATCTGATTTTTGCTCTCGTTTAGGTTCTCAGTATTTTCCATAATCTTATTCCATTCGTCTGGTTTAGTTAAACCCGGTGAATTATAAATTTAATAGTGACAAGTTGAACAGCTCGTTGGCGCATTGTTTTCTGGTTGCCGATGACAATTCACACACCAGCCCATCGAAAGAGAAGAGTGCTGATACACCCTCGCCATTGTCTCAATTGGCCCGTGACATTTATGACAAGACTCAGGAGTACCAAATCTTTGCACATGCCTTTTATGATTGAATTTCACAAAGTCAGGAAGCATATGAACTTTGACCCAAGCGATTGGTTCATTGGCAGCATAAGCGGCCTTAATACGATCAATTGCATCCTTATGTTCGTTACCTGGAATAACAATATGACAATTCATACATATATTAAGACTCGGAACCGCAGCATGATTGGCGCGTTCAGCACTTGAATGACAGTACAAGCACGGGATTTTATAATTTCCGGCATGAAGTTCATGTGAATAGGGAATCGGTTGTTCTGGTTGATAACCTTGATTATAACCTATGCTTCCCCAGTCGAGTCCCATCGGAAATTCGCAAGAAGTCATCGCCAAAAGAAAAACGGCAAAGACTGAAAAAGTCTTTAGAAATTTTGATAATTTTGAAATCATATTAGAGTCCCTCGATGAGACGCTCGCGCACAATTCAATTCGCGCACGAACTAGAAAACAATAATGTCTTATATTAGGTCTAAGACAAACTAACGAATTTGTTTGAATTTTGGAAATACTTTTTGAAAATCAAATGAAAAAGTTTAGGAAAGTCTTAACCATTTTCACGATTTGTGTGAACGGAATGAGGTTTCTGCACACGAATCAGGCAGCAGCGCTTCGCTGCGAGCTCAAGTTGAACTCAAAATCGCGAGCCTGGCCGCGAATATTACTTAGCCGCCTGCAGTTTTCGCTGATGTACTACGAAGCTCACGTAAGCTACATAGATAAAATGTAGCAATACAAAGCTTGCAACATACTGCACTCCACCGGCGCCAAAACCATAAGAGTGAAGACCTGCACCCAATACATAATTTACTCCATACCAAGCCATCATAACCAATGAAAACGAAATCACGCTGCTTGCTACAAAGCCAAATTCACGAAGCCAACCTGCAAGTTTGCCGTGCAAAATAGCAATATAGCCGAGCAATGCAATGAGGGCCCAGGTTTCTTTTGGATCCCAACCCCAAAAGCGACCCCAAGAATAGTCTGCCCATACGCCACCCATAATGATTCCGGTGGCAAGCAATACAACACCAATTTGCATGGCACGATAAATTGCCTGGTGAATTTCTTTAACTCGAAGACTCTGCGCATTTTCGCCTTTGAGGAATTGAAAGAGGCCAACATCTCCCAATGCGAATGCAAGAAAGAACGCCGAATAACTTATGGTGATGGTCAGTACATGAATACTCAACCACAAATTACTTCGCAAGACGGGCTCAAGCGGCTGAAGACTACTATCTAATATTGCGGGAGCCTGAGAGGCTACAATCAAACAAAGTACCGCCACCGATGTGCCGGCAAGTAGGATAAAGAATCTTTTTTGAATCGCCTCAAACACCATCGAAAAAAAGACGGCTCCCCAGGACACCCAAACAACTGATTCATACATATTTGAAACCGGAGGTCTTCCGGTTAAATAGACGCGAATACCAAATCCGTAGGTGTGCATTGCAATTGCGGCGAGAGCAAAGAACCAAGCCCCGCGGTAAGCCCATTTATTTTTAGTAAACCAAGCCAAACTCATAACCAAAACACTGACTAAATAAAGAATCCAGGTATTCATAAAAGGATTCAAATCATTGTAATGAACCTCTAGTGCAATATCTTTTTCGGCTGCAGAATAAGTAGAGTTTTGAGTAAAGGCATAGGACTTGAAATCCTGTACTGCCTTTTCTAAACTCAAAGTGCTATCGCCCGCAAATACTTGCTTTTCAACCCCAGGCAAAACATGCGCAAAGGATTTGGAAATTTGCGAAAACTTGGCGGCTCCCTCTGGCGGTAAATCAGAAATCGCAATCCAGGCGTCATTTTTCGCCTTCTGAGCATTTGCGGCTGAGAGGCTAGGAAGGGACCCTGCGGGCGAAGTAGCTTCGGGTATTTGAGCACTTGGATTTTGCGGCAAAACGCGTATGACTTGGCCATTTTTTATGGCCATAAAAAGTCCAAGTTGATTTTGCAAGCGCTGAACCGCCTGAAAATACGGATCGAGCTTTTCTTTGGTCTCTTGTTTGGCCTGCAACTCTTGAAATACAAAGCTGATTCGATCATTGGTTAAAAAGGCGCCAATATCAAAAAAGTTTTCCTCAATGCTAAGCTTCAAAGCCTCTTTTAATCCGCGATGAGTGACTTGAAAAAGTTTCTTTTTCTCCCAGGCTTCAGGGACTAAAAACCAAGTTGTCACCACCTCTATTGCCGGACGCGATTGAAAACTTTGCTTTCCGTGAATCAATTGCAGAGACTCTCTTGCGAAAGTATCATAGGGCTTGATGCGCCCCCCGTCTTGTACCGGAAGTAGCTTCAATGCACTCATTTCATCTGATGCTTTGGCAATTGAATTTGCCAAAAACAATGAGCAAAAAATAATGAGGAGTTTAAAAGATGAGGCCATAGAGTCTCCGATCAATGTTTAGTGGTCTGCTCAGTTCCACTTGCAAAAGATTTCTTTAAAGTCTTGTAATAAAAAAGATGAATAATTCCGAGAACGATTATGAGAGCTCCTAAATATTTAATCCAACGCCCCGGATCGCGATTGACACTTAAAATGGACATCACCGGCCTGCCACTTTCATCCTCTTGAAAAGAAGACTGATAAAAAGTGAAGCCACCGTATTTTAGAGGTTCGTTCATTGAAATTTTAATATTATCGACAATTTGAGGTCCGGTATTTGAATATGGATGAGTTGCATCCGCGCGCTGCGCTCCCTTTTCTTCAAGGCTCACAATGCTTTCATAGCTTGCAGCTCGATTTGTGCCCGGATATCTGCCGACACTAAAGTTGGTGAGCTGCAAATTAAAATCAAGTAAAATAGCGCGATTTGCAAAACTCAATGCATAGGCCGCTCCAGAGGTAAAAAACCGAATCGGCGCGTTGAGTTGCACCCATTGTTCAACGGGTTTTACTTTACCAGAATTTTCAGTAAAAACGACCTTCAATGCTTGGCTCGTAAGGGGGGTTGGGCGCTCAAGTGCGACAAATTTAGTTTGTTCTTTAGCGTGAGGAAGAAATTTGAAGATGCGAAATTTCATATTCATCCAACCCGTATCGAGAACATCACCGGCAGTGGCCACGCCTTTTTTAATGTGATTGGGCTCGGAGCGAGAATAAATTGCATATTTTAATTTTTCACCATCAATTGGGGTCAGTACAATTGCGAACTTGCCCTTCATATCAGGAGCTTCTTTTGAAAGAATAATTTGGGCGGGTCCTAGGTCTTTGACCGCATCTTTTGGGCCCTGCTGCCCGCCTACCCAATCCGTTAGATTGACATTTGCATTGGTCAATTGAAAGCGTACGGCCGGCGCATCTTCTCCTGATTCAGATGAAACAATCTTATCATCCCGAAGTGCAAAAGGTAAGAAATCAACCACATCAATGACTGCATCAGGCAGAGAAATATGAATAGGCTCCTTTTTTGGATGATGAATATAAAAATCAACTTCCTTGCCGGTAGCGCCTCGATAGTCATAAAGTTTGACTGGCATTCTGGCAGTTGGCAGTGAATAAACCAAAAAGTCTTGATCGCTGACCACAATTTTTTTAGAGTGCTCACCAATTCCGAATGAAATCGAGCCATCGACTCCGTAATATTGAGTGACTACCGAACCACCAATTAAAACAATAATTCCGATATGAGCGCAAACAAAGCCCGTGTGCTTTGCCTTCCAGGGCCACCGATCAATCATAACAGCAATGAGCGTAAGAATGAGCGTTCCCATGACAAGGCTCATCCAAATAGAGTGATAAACGATCTTTTGCGCAATTGAGGCATCATACTTTGCTTCGACAAAAGTTCCCCAAGCAATAACGCTCGCTAACGAGAGAATTATCACCACGGCCATTTTGAGGCTAGCAAAGCTTTTGACAATCTTGCGGAATTTAATTTTAAGCGACATTTGCTCTATGATCCTCTTTTCACTTCAAAGTCGGAAGCCCAATTTCAATTAGAGATAAGGCCTCTTTCAGTCGCTCTTGCATGCTCGGCAAATTCTCTTGGTTCAATTGTTTAGTTGCCTCATCCATATAAAGCGCACGATTCAATTCGACTTGCACGACCTCTTGTCCAAGCTCAGGCCTTCCGTAAGCCTCGGTCAATCGACCGCCTTTGTAGGGCCAGTTGTAGGCCACTTTAAATCCGACCTTTTGGTAAGATTTAACAACCAAATCTTTCAAAAAAGAAGAACAACTCTTTGCCTCACAATCGCTCACTACTATATCGGCCCGGCGTTCACCTGGGTCTCGATGCTCTGAAGTTCCCATCGAGGGCATACTGTGCAAATCTAAATGATAAATAGTCGATGCTCCCAAATTTCTAAAAAACTCATATGTATTTTGAATGTCGAGATGAAAAGGCTTAAAATATTTATCGACCAATTGCTCATGTAAACTCTGAGAAATGGGTTGATTCATAAGTTTTTCGCCCGCGGTTGTAATAACCCAGTGCAGTCCCCGCGAATAAGCTCCGGCAGGATTTTTACTCCCGACGACTGAGCCAGCGTCAACGTCTTCACTCAAGCGATTGAGATCAATTACATATCTATGTATATCGGCAATTACCGACTTTAGTTTGAGTTTTTGAATTGCAGGAGTGTACAATTTGTCGACAAAGCGGTCGACATCATACATTTTCAAAATCTCTGGATGCTTCAAGAGCCAATTGGCTTCATTTGGGATTAGTTCACCTGAATGTGGAATCGAAACAAAAAATGCTTTCACAGCATTTCTCCTTCAAATGCTGGCAGTTTTAAATCTTGTTTCCTGCTCAGCTGTTGACTCAAAATGAGATTGGGCTATACCTATTATATGACTCACGAATCTCAAAAAATCTATACTAAAACAGGGGACCTGGGCCAAACTTCCTTAATTGGGGGCAAGCGCGTTAGCAAAGCTGAATTGCGTCTGAATTCTTATGGAACAGTAGACGAATTAAATGCGGTTTTAGGAATTCTTGTATCCCAAATTCAAGCATCTTCAGACGCAAAACTCAAAAAAATGCCAAAATTAAATTCATGCACTGAACTTTTAATTGCGATTCAAAGTTCACTCTTTGATATCGGGAGCCATCTCGCCTGTGAAAATGAAAAAATGGCACTTAAAATGCCCAAATTAGACAGCGCTCAAATTTCATCAATGGAAGCCTGGATGGATTCAGTTGAAAATGATCTTGCCAGTCTTAAAAATTTCATTTTACCCGGCGGCTGTCTAGCGGCCTCTTTTGCACATATGGCACGAACCGTTGCTCGCAGAAGCGAAAGAGTGGTTGTGGCTTTAAATAAAAAAACTTATGTGAATCCCGAAATTATAATTTTTTTAAATCGCCTGAGCGATTTGCTATTTGTTGTCGCAAGATATCTCAATCACCTAGCCGGGGTTGAAGATGTCATATGGTCTGCGCGAAAGAACTAATGTCTTATTGAGAAATCGCATCAAGCGGTTTGATCGAGTTCCAAAACCATGCAAGCATAGGGTCACCGTCAATTGAATCCAAAATGCTAATTTTCTTTTCTCTCAGAATCTTATTGTAATTTGAGAAAAGTGGGCAAGCTGGCCCAACATTTGTGATTTGATCAATGGGCAACTGATCAGCAATATAAGAGAACAGACGCAGAACATCCATTTCACGAGAGCGTATGCAAATGTATTGCTGCGTTGAATGATTTAAAATTGAAACTTCATACTCAACTAATTCGACGCCGCCAAGAATGGGGGTCGAAGTATTTTGATTTGAAAGAGCTTTCAGCGACCTATGATTTAAAAAAGATGATTCACGCACTATATCAGTCAAACTTTTTCGCCCGGCTGCAAATTGCAAAGGCGAATCTAAATTAGAGTGACCGATAAGGTAATTGGGCTTTGCATGAAACTTCATCCAGCGATCAAAAAGGCCAATTTGCACAATCGCAGTCAAAAGCGATCGCAATTTGGCGTTTGAATTATAGATTTTATCTTCTGCACTCAAAGCCGCGCGCAAGTCGATCTCTAAAGAAGCATATTTCAAAATCTCGACTTGAGCATCTCGCAATTTTTGGGTCACCTCAGGAATGCGCTGAACACCTAAGCGGATATCATATTGATCGAGAGCGTTTTGACCCGCAAAAACCAGAGCAACATTTGGTGAATTCATTCTGAGACCCCTAAGTACTTTCTACAAAAGCCACTGACACCCGCCGTCACTTGTTAATTATATAGCAAAGCCTATGCCGTGAAGATCCTAGCAAAAAGGGACTCAATGAAGCCTCTGTTCGATTTGATCCACATTGGTAGATAGCTCTCTGAAATTTTTTTAGAGTCCAAGCTTTTATTTCATCTGTGAGATCTCTTGCAAATCTATTGACCCCATGAGCGGACCGGCAGCAAGATGGTGAGCTCAATCTCATTTTAAATGGAGTCACAAATGGAAGGCCTATCAGTTTTTGCAATCGCACTCATCATTATCGCTCTGATCATTCTAGCAAATAGCTTTATCAGCGTTGCCCAAGGTACCGTGGGCGTGGTCACAATGTTCGGTAAATACAAACGTATTTTGCTTCCGGGATTGAATTTTAAATTGCCAATTGTCGAAATGGTTTATCGAAGAGTTTCGATTCAGAATCAGTCTATCGAACTGCAGTTCCAAGCAATCACGGCCGATCAAGCCAATGTTAATTTTAAAGCCATGCTACTTTATGCGGTATTAAATCAAAATGAAGAAAGCATAAAAAATGTCGCCTTTAAATTCATTGATTTTAAGAATTTCATGCAGGCCCTAACTCGAACAGTTGAGGGTTGTGTACGAAGCTTTGTGGCCACCAAAAAGCAAAGCGAAATTTTGCTACTAAGAAAAGACATCGTCGAGTCGGTCAAAGAACAGCTCGATGCAAGCTTAGAAAGTTGGGGATATCACCTCATTGATTTACAAATGAACGATATCACTTTTGACGACGATATTATGAAATCGATGGCCCAAGTTGTTGCCTCAAACAATCTGAAAGCAGCGGCCGAAAATCAAGGACAGGCACTTTTGATTACAAAAACCAAACAAGCAGAAGCCGAAGGGAATGCGATAAAAATATCGGCAGAAGCAGAGAGACAAGCAGCACAACTCCGAGGTCAAGGGGTGGCACTGTTTCGCGAAGAGGTCGCCAGAGGAATGACGATTGCAGCAGAACAAATGAAGGATTCAGGTTTAGATATCTCAACTGTGCTTTTTTCAATGTGGCTAGATGCGCTCAAACATTTTGCTGAAAATGGCAAAGGAAATATGTTTTTCTTAGACGGCTCAACCGATTCAATGCGCAGAACCATGCAAGAAATGATGGGTCTGCAAACCATGAATCGCTCTACTTCAGTAAAGTGATTTCGCCCTTTTTAGAGATGCTAAAGCGAAAAATTTGTTCGCGTTTTGAATCAAAATTGAGCTTCACTTTCGGAAGCTCATACATTCCTCGAGCTGAATATATTGTTCCCAAAACAGTTGCTGGCTCAGCATTTCCGTAGGTATTGTAAAAGACATACTTAATGGTATAGGTCCCAGCTAAAGTGCGATCGGTCTGCCACATTTCAGCCCCAGGGCCGCGACGAGAATCCAAGACAAACTGACCCGGATGCCCTGAAAAGCTACGTTCTTTAAAGTTAAAGGTCTTTCCCTCGGGGTCGGTTAAAATCAAATCAATATCATGATCGGCGGTTGGCCATGTAATCACCACTGCTGCAAATGGGGTTGGTGGCGCCATTGAAGCCATCGCCTCTTGATTGTCTTTCAATTGTTTTTCTAATACTTCTTTTGCCGTCTTGAGTTCATCGACCTGTTTTTGAAGATCTTCGCTTGGTTCAGGTATTTTGTCAGGCACATTGGCGGGCTCACGACTCGCATCTTTGAGTTGTTGAGTCAGAGTTTTATTAAGGGCGGTCAATTTTGCAACTTCTTTTTGCATAGCCGTGACAGCTAGCAATTTATTTTTCATATTTTGATTTTCGGCAATCACTTTCTCAAGGTCTTTTTCTTTTGGATCAGGCTTTTGCTTTTCTTTTAATGCCTCTTCAAGTTTTTCTTTCGCAAGCTTTAACTCCAAAATTTGTGCGCTCGCCGTAGCCGAATTATCTTTTGAGTTTGCAAGTTCACTTTTCATCTTTTCAATTTGGGCAAGATCTTGTTTTAATTTCTCATTTTCTCTTTTGACCTTACTAAGATCAATGAGCTCAGTCTTTAATGTATCATTTTCTTTGATCGAATGATCCATTTGCTGAGTGAGCAATTCTAACTTACTTTTTAATTCTTCGAATTCCTTGGGGTCAATGATCTTTGCGGGTTCAGGAACGGGGTCTGTCTGCGCAAATTGTTTGGTCATCGCACTTTGCACTTCTTCGAAATTGGTCGACATTGAGTACAGCATGACGAAAAGCCCAAACAACAAGGTCATCATGTCGGCATAAGATACCAGCCATCTTTCATCAATATGATCGACATGATCATCATCATCATGCTTCAAAATAGGATTGAATCTCGGAGGTTTGGGATCGCTCTCTTTGGGATCAAGTGCTTTCATTTTGCCGATCTCAGATGAACCACATTATCTAGAGCGAGCTCCTCAGATTTTTCTTGGGAATCAGACTCGGCCGGCGCGTCTGCGCCTTGGGTCGCCTCTACATTTTGAATGAGCTGCTCGACATTGGCGATATTTTGATATGGGTTTTCTTGAGCTAGACGATCTTGCTTTGCCTTTTCATCTCGTGCAAACACTGTTTCTAACTCAGATTTTATTTGACGTAATTCAGAATGATTACGATCCGGAATGCTCAAATAACTTCGCATCACTTCATAAATAAAACTAGGCGTTGCCCCTTCGTGAAGGAGCACCATTCCCGCCATCATCATTTCCCGCACTTTCGAATCGTCCTTGGCTAATTTTGAAGCGTGATCGGCCAAAGGAAGTAAAATCAAATTTGCAACTGCGATTCCCCAAAAGGTTGCGACCAACGCAATCGCCATAGCAGGACCAATTGAATCTTTGCCGCCGGCGCCGAGATTGGACATCATCGCGATCATTCCGGTAGTCGCACCCAACAGACCAAAGGCAGGCGGAAATTTAGCCAATGCATTTAGCATTTTGGCATCAGCGCCGTAACTTTCTTTAAAGTGAAGATTTCTCTCTCCCAAAACAGTGCGAAATTCTTCGTGACTCAAAGTCTTTTTTTGAATCAACAAAAATCCTTCAGTCAGAAATGGATGGCAAACATTATCAACAGGTTTATCGCCATTTGCTCTCGTCTTGAGAGTGAAAGATAAGATGTCTTTGGCAATTTTTACTTTATTTCGTGATTTAGGATAAAGCACACCCAGCACAACAAATTTAAATAAATGAAAAATATCTCTCAGCGGAAAAGCAATCAAAGCAGCAGCAATTGTACCACCCACCACCAGAGTGATTGCGTGGGAGTCTAAAAAAATGGAAGTATTAGTTGCGTGTTTGACAACGCCATTCCAAATCACAGCAATGGCAACGCAAATTCCAACAAGAGTAGAAATATTCATGATTTTTTATCGGAATCATTGAGCTTTTACTAAAGTCAGCGAGCAACTAACTAGTAACTAATTTGAATGAGTCCACTGCCGCCCGCCGAACTGCCGTAGCCATTGGTCATATCGCTGCCGCCCATTCCAATTCCAAAAATATACGATGGACTATTGGCCTGAGGAGGCAGACGCCCCGACCCCATCAAAGATTTGCCATTGACGGCCGTTGAAATAAAATAGCCACTGCCGCCACCGCCGGCTCCGGCCAGACCTAAGACTTCAGAACCTGCTCCGCCCCCAAAATATCCGCCGCCACCACCACCGCCAGATTGATAACCAGATCCGGTTCCCTGGCCAGCATAGCCATTGTTGTTCGTTCCGATATTTCCACCCTTCAATGAAAGTCCGGGACTGGCCGAAGCTCCGCCAGCACCACCTACAGTTTGCGTTCCGCCCAAGCCCGAACATGATCCATGAGTTCCGCCGGTTGTCCCGCCACCTTCTCCTGCCGTTCCACCTTTATTACAGCCGGTTGGATCGCCAGCACCACCACCACCGCCAGCAATTATCAAGGCCGAAGCGCCTGTAATTGTGTTACCAGAAAATACGCCGGAATAACCGCCACCAGATGAACCCTGATAATAGCCACCACTTCCGCCACCGCCTACTACTAAGGTCAAAGTACTTCCTGGTGTCACACTAATGCTTCCTGAGGTAAATCCACCAGCTCCCCCGGTTTGCGCAATTAAAACTCCGGTATCAGGTGTATAAAACTGTCTTCCGCCGCCGCCTGCTCCCCAAGCTTGAATGCTAATTGAGGTACATCCCGCTGGAATTGTGAAACTCTGATTTGAACCGGTGAATTTAAATTGCATCGACCCGGGGCCGGCGCTGCAAGTTCCAGAGTAATAATTTAATCCGTTAGGGACTGAAGCTTTTTTATTTGCAACAATTGCTTGAACATCATAAGCCCCAACTGCGGCAGCAGGAGCTGTGCAGCTAGCAGAAGTTGAAGATGCAACAATTAGGTTCGAACACAATTGACTACCAATTTTAAGTTGCATACCTGCCGCAAATCCCACTCCACCGATATTTATAGAGCCACCACTTGCGGCCAAATATTTTGGTGAAATCGTATCGATACGAAGGCCACTGAACGGAAGTTCGGTGCAACTTTTATAAATATATTGAATGCCGGCATCGAAAGTTCCTGTGTTCAACTGACAACGACCAAGCTTATAGTGATTTTGACAACTATCTCCGTAATCAACGACTTTTTTATTCCACATTGGAATAACTGAATCAGCCGACACATAGCTATTTTGCCAAGGGAGCAAACAAAATCTTGGCGGCGCGCCGCCGCCTTCTTGCGTACAACTATTTTGGCAAGTCTGAGTATAGGTTTTAGGATTGGCTTTAAAATCCGCATCTATGCTTGAGTCGCCTGAGGTAAAACTTCCGGACGCTTGGCAGGTGAATTGATATTCTTTGCAACCGGTTCCGCAAGAATTAGAAGATGAACCAGATCCCTTGAACATGGTAACTTTTGAGTTCGCACTCACAGCACCGCCCCAAGGCATCGCGCAACCCACACATGAGTTACTTGGAGTAGAGGTTTGCCAAGTGGTTTTAAAAGGATCGCTTGCGGCATTGTAGGCCACGCCATCTCTTAAAAGATTTTTCGAATTACAGACAAATAAAGACTGCGAATCGGCAGGCATATCGCTACAAGAAAGTGTCGCCTTGCCATAAAGAGTTTGACTGGTCTTATCCGCAATACACAAATTATTAATTGTACAATCGGGAGTTTTACTTGGATCACAGCTCAAATTACTATGTGAATTTAAATCACTGGGAACGACCACTAAGCGCGTCGTATCCGTTGAAGGTTTATTGTATAAAGTACCGCTATCGCAATAGACCGTCATTTTAAAGGCGTCGCAGCTACTGCAATTTTTGGGAGCTGTACTTGAAAAAAGGTCTTGGGCTTGTCCATGAGGCAGAATGGTTTTATTGGTGTCAGGCAATACGCAGCCACAAAGGCTTTGGGGCTTTTCTAAACAGCTTGATTTCGCAAATGCTGGGTCACCACCGAAGGCATAAACTGGGGCCGCAGGCGTACCACTTTGCAAACAAGTTTTTGTTGCTGTATTGCTGGGGTCTTGGCAAGGCGTTGTACAAGTTCCGGTTGCTGATTTATAAAACTTCATGGTTCCACCGAGAGTCATGGTTCCGCCGTCTGGTATTGCACAACTGCATGCCGAAGGCAGGCAGCTTGAAAACGAGAATTGTGAATCTTTGCCGTCTGCAGATGGGCCGGCCAGAGTCCCTAAGAGGCTGCCATCTTTGCAAACGAGGGCACGCTTATTGTCATCACAACTCCGGCCACAATTGACTGAGCTGCTATTATACATTTGTACTGTGAAGCCGTGGGGCACTTGATTGTTGCCTACAGTACAAGCCTTACAGGCATTGACTTGGCAGGAAAATGAAAGGGCTTTGATGTCTTTATCAAAAACTCCGTTTTTACATTTCAATGTTGTGGCATGAGTTTGACAGGTATTGCCGCAAGTCACCTGTGAAGTATCGTAGGCAAGCGCGGTACCGCCATCAACTATTGGGCCCAAGGGGGAACTGCAAGGACAACTCCCCTTTGCGCATGCTTGGGTATAACTCATTTCAACTTGATTGGCCTGCTCGGTTTGTGGAGCATTGACCTTAGATGAACAGCCTGAAAATAAAATAACAAAACTGAGAAAACAAATTGAAATGAAACTGAGAGCTCGAAGTGTTTTCAATTTAAAGCTCATGGGCAACTCGTTTTCTCAACGCAATTTGGATATTTGAAATCATCAGTGCCGGTCCAATTGGGATAGTGACAAGTACGAGATTGACGGTGCTTCGAACAAGTATCAGGTTTGGTTACGCAAACAGTATCGGAAGTACCAGAGGCAAGATTTAAGCCTGAACTACTAAAGGCAATGATCGAACCATAAAACTCGATCTCGCCGATTCGACCTGGCCACGGTAATAAACACGGATTAAATAAAACGGTGAAAGGTTGTGAAGCCTTTGAATAATGGGCGGGACAAATAGTTGCGTCGACGCAACCAAGACCCCCTCCACCACTTCCGTCTCCTCCGCCAAACCGCTTTTTAAGGGCTGCGCCCGGGCCGTTATCATTCCCGGTTCCGCCTCCGGTTCCACCCAAATTCCCTTGGTCTGCGCCACCGGTTGGGCTGCAAT
Source organism: Bdellovibrionales bacterium (assembly GCA_043739185.1). Classification (GTDB taxonomy): domain Bacteria; phylum Bdellovibrionota; class Bdellovibrionia; order Bdellovibrionales; family JAMPXM01; genus JAYTQQ01. Next base: position 9,955 of record JAYUEN010000398.1, on the reverse strand, counting down.
TCAAATACGGATATACCGAATCTTTTTCACTAGCGCCTGTCGTATCAAGCAAAAATGGAGCGGCTCCATTTACGCCCTGCTGACATTTAAATAATTTCCCCACGCCTTGGCAAAGATCCGAAGCGGCCACTTTAAATAAAGTAATAGTGCCGTCAAAGGCGACACTAATATTGGTGGCATCTGTTTTATTAAAAACACAGCCCGTACACGAAGTCGGGACCACACAAGAATTATTTGTAAAGCTTGAAAGATTCGTTGCCGAAGCCGGAGAAACCGTTGCCGTACCACCAGAAGCCGGACAAGTAATTGTAATTTTATTATTATCACAATAGGCTTGAGGGCTTGGCAGTGCCGAACAATTTGGTGGAGCAACTGACCAATAAGAAACCGTAGTACCTGCGTTAATGGTTTTTGAACTATCCCTGGGATCAACACATTTCTTAGTCGTGCAAGTTTTGAAACTAAATGTGACTCCGGGATCAGAGGGGGCAACTGAACCACTTGCACAACTCAAATATCGATAGTGTGATGCCGAATAACAATTGTCAGTTGAATCAACCAGGGCCGTATCAAATACATATAGTGAAGCACCATTTAGGATTGGAATTCCTGCAGAGGTTTTGCAATCGACTGCCTTAATACAAGTAAGAGTATAGCTATCAGCTAAAGCTTGAGAGACTGCCGCACCAGAGGCATTCCAATTTCCGTCTAGGCATTGAAGACTAATCGGATCGCAAGCGCCGCCGTTATAAAAAATTTGTGATGATCCTGATGGCACAGCTGCTGAGAGTAATTTTTGATTGCATGAGGCCGAAAGTGAAGAGCAGGAATTGTAATTGAAGGTGGGGTCCCCCTGAAAAAGTCCGTTCACACAGGTTTTACATTGACTAACCGTCGAGCAATTTACCCCGTTGGCAACTGAAGCCTGAGAATACAAAATAAAACCATCAGCTCCGCTTGCCGCCTTACAAGTTGCACATTTACCCGCCTGACAATCAATGCAGGTTGGGATAAACGCAGCGGCGAAACTCCTTCTCGTCACACCACTCATATTAAATGCACTACCAATGCTCGTTGAAATTTGACTCATCACTTGAGAAACTGAATGCGGACCTGCAGAACAACTTGAACTCGAAGGCTCTTGACATTGAGTCGAAAAACTCACATCCGAACCAGCGACCCAAGCTCCATTATTGCAAACCCTGATTTGCTGAACTTGATTACAAGTCTGACCGCATACCGCATTTGCAGTAGTATAAAAAGCACCAATACCCGCATGGTTTACTTGAACAACCGAAACTCCTGGAATACTTGCAGAAGGACTATTTGGCGGCGGATATGCGCAGCTTTTGCAGCCACCAGTACAAGTATTGGGAATCATTTGTCCGGCAATAAAAGTTGAATCAGTTGCCGATGCGCAAGCATTGCAAGTGACCCCATTACTCGCCTGACAAAACGGACAAGACGGCGGCAATACTTGAAAGCTGACTTTTTGTGTATCAGGCGTATCAAATGAACTACTTGTAGATGCTTCAATTCGACCTTCGCAGCCCCAGGGCAAATTGCTGAAGGTCAATTGTTGAACCGTGGTGCCGTCTATTCGCTTGGTAATATCAATTTTTGAATCAAAAGTTTTGCCGCAAATCGTAAGCTGATGGCAATCCTTTGCACTTCCGTCTACCTTTAAAGCCTGAATCGAAATTCCACCGCTACAAATGGGTCCTAATTTTACTGAATCCATTAGTGTTGAAAGGTCCCGACAATAATATTGCGCGATTGATGAAAGTGCTACTTGAATCACAACCGTATTTCCAACTTCGCATTTATTTTGAGATTGTGTCGAGTTTGAAATGAGGGATACTGAATTTTGTGCAGCCATAGATTCAACTGCACTTGCAATACTGGTTTCGGTATTTACTTTACCAGTGCAACTCATAACCAAAAAAAGTGCAATGAGACCAAATAGTATTTTGGGCAATTCGGAAACATCTTTTTTCAAGACCGAATGTAGAAAAATCACGTGCTGAAGTCTCCTCTTACCTGAAATTATAAACCACTTGATTGAAATTTGAACTTGAATCCGACTCAATATGAAGAATGAGTTTACCATCCTGAAAGAATCTCAAAGTCAGCGGTAGATTCTGCATTGCCGCCTGGACTGTGGTCTTTGCAATCGACTGAGGTGAATTGCCACTGACCCAAAATCCAGAATTGCCGTTGGTATAAAAGGGCGCAAAATTAACATAATTATTGATCATATAAGATGACGGAAACTCATGACGATACCCGCTACTACATATACCCGACCAATTGACAGTGAGATTTGAATGAGCGAGCACGCCTGTATTCTTGGCCAGTGGGGTTTCATATTTTTTGACTTCACGAAGCGCTGTTGTGATCTGATAATTCATGCGAAGCGCGTTTGAAACATCAGGAAAATGGTACTTCAAATCATAGCCAATCAAATCATTTGAAAAAGGCGTGCCGACATCATAGTAATCCCAGTACTGAGGGTCACCTAGGCCGACTGTAGATGTTAAACCTGTTCTTGCGGTTTGATAACTGGCCAAAGCAGTATCCCATGCCGACCCGGCAGCCATATTGGCTTGGTCGCGAAAAAATACCAACGACTCACCCGTACCAACTCTTAAAAAACTCTTGTGAGCATTTACATTGGTTGTGAATTGTTGCAACAAAGAATCTGATATACCTGAGCCGAAACTCGGTCCTCCAACTGCAGCGTTTGGCGGATTTTGTAAATAGGATTTATAAGCAATTGTAAATGGGTCCGTATCTGTAGCAAGCAATGTATCCGTAGTTATTCGAAGGGTCATATCAGAATTAGAGGTATGATTAATTGTTTCAACGGGTAAAGGAAGTGCATTTGTCGGCAACAGACTCGAATCGCTAACCAGACCTTGGGGTATTGTATTCACATTCGGAATCAGCCCGGTCAAGGCCGCGACATAATTGTAAGTCGTATAAGTCACTTCAACTTCAACTGGGGAAGGTGAACTTGAACAAAGCCCTCCGCTCAATTGATAGTTCGATGAATCTCTCGCTACATTGAATTTGCTCTCGGTGGCTCCTTGAACTACATCGGGAAATTCAAACAAGCTCAATCCAGACTGATCCGCCAAAGATAATTCTAATGAATCACCGGCTTGCACTTTAAAGTTTTTTCCCGAGAGAGAAGAGCCTGCTATTTTTCCGAAAGGAATGACCAATTCAAAACCATGAGAAGCCGTAAGCGATTGACAAGGCCCGACCAATTGGGGATTGGATTCTAAACCTGATAAATAGGTACTTTGACCTAACTGAGAAACCACAATTCCTCCGGCCATATAAGGCACGGAATGTAACATACCACTATTAAATGTCTGGGTTTTTGGATCATAGTTCGTCATCCAATCACCTACGTCGCCGACCAGATCAAATGGAGTCCCATGAGGAATCATAAATGGATAAGCATAGGCAAAATCAGCTGGTATGGCTTGATTGTTCGCATCTACTATTCCGACTTTAATGGCTCTTTCGGAGCCCGGCAAACAGGCCCAACCCTGCACATAAAAATTTTGCATATCCATTCTTATGTTTGTAACCCCTCCCATAAGTGGGAGCCCGACATTCACAGCAGGCAAATCACGAAGATTGATATGCGTTGAAGCATCTAATCCATAAAGCGATTTGCCAGTTACAACATGATAGATCGCAACCGCTAAAGAGAGTTTTTGTGAAGGATCGTTTTTAGCCGACATCATTGAAACAACTTGGTCACGTGTGAGAGTCACAGTAAAATAACAACTTGAAAGAACACATTTTGCATTCGCAGAAGGATAGTCAAAACTTTGAATCAAACAAGGAGCTGAGAAATTGCATCCTGAAGTTAAATCAAAAATTCCGATTTTAGAATTTGGCGCTACATTTGACAACTGACTTGAGTCGTAAGAAATCGTCAATTGAACTGTCGGATTACCATTGGTATCACTTTGTCTGACTTCTGAAAGTGTGATCGGCGCAGCCGATGTCATACTTTGCAAGGCCTGACCCAATGACACTAAATCTAAGATGGCTCCGTTGTGAACATAATTTGTTAAATCACTTCGACTTTTAGCACCATCTACAGTTAACAATTTTTTCAATGCGCCAACATCTGGAGACAAATTCTTAAAGCGCAAAGCTCCAATAGCCAAAGCTGCGGCACCCGCCACCATCGGAGCAGCAAAAGACGTTCCTTGCGAAACCACAACATTGTCTGAACCAGTGCCGGAAGGTAGAGGCAAATTACTGGGAAAAGTCGATGCGATCCCAACTCCTGGAGCCATGATGTTAACATAAGTCGAACTTCGATTTGAAAAGCTTGCTATATTTCCGATTGTATCAGAAGCCGCAACTGTAATCACATTTTGCAAAGTAAAAGAATATTGTGCTGGATAAGATGGGTTTATATCCAAATTCTGCCCACTGTTTCCGGCGGCAACAATAAATAAAATATTGGCGTTGTAACCATCAATTAAAGCATCTGAAACAACGGGATCATCACTATAATAGCCTGCTGAATTTCCAAAGGACATATTGACCACATCCATTTGATCAATGACCACGTCTTGAATGGCATTGCCGATTTCACGATTACTCATAGAGCCCAAACCATTGCCAACACCATATGCATACAGCGCAACATTTGGCGCAACTCCGACGAATCCGCTATTATTATTTCTCTTCGCACCAATGATACCGGCAACAAAAGTTCCGTGAAAATAATTTGGCTTGGTTTGATCGCCGCCAGCAAACAGAGGCGGATCATTGCCAACATCGCTGACATTGGTTCGCGCCGCCACATTTGGCAGCTCTACGCTGTCACCGGCAATCCCTGAATCTATCACTCCCACTTTTACTTGCGACAATGCATTTTCTGGAAAATAAGATTGACCCGCATCAAAATTAATAAGATCTAAGCGAGGTTTTTGATAAGTGGCATAAAAGGTATCGTTGAAAGCCTGAGGATAATAAACCCTCAATTCAGAAACTCCCTTTAAACAAGCTTGGTCAACAGGACTCTTCGTCGCCCATGCCTGCAACTGAGATTCATTTAATCTGCCGGGATTTTTTACTTCGTAAATTTGGTAACTATTTTTCAATTTTTCCTGTGGGCCCTGTAAAAATCCTTCGCAGGAAAGAGAATCGAGATATGCTTTGCCATCACACCAAGAAGCGGCGCAAGCATTATTTATTTTTGCCAAAAGACGAACTTTTGCCTTGAGTGTCGGGACCGCATCCGAAATCATTTGTGAAGAATCAACATTGGGATCTTGCGAAGCCGTTGTGGGCGCATTCCTAAAACTTTCAGGATTGAGCACTACTTTTTTATCCGCAAACGGAGAAACCGGAGCTATCACTTCGCCTTTAATGCTGAGAAAGTTTCGACCCTGAGGCGAACAGTTTTGAAAATAGAGTGCGGTCGGAAGAAGGACCACAAGTGCAAAAGCAATTGCTTTTCGATTGAAATAAAAAAATTCGAACCAACTGAGATTCAAAATTCCTCCGCGAATGACGTGCTTAAATCTATTATATTTTGGATTCAAAAAAACTCCACGAATAAAGCTCTATGTCTCTTATCGGTACTAAGAAAAAAAATGGGAGACTAACTTTTAGTCAAATACTAAAAAAGACTGAAATTTTCCCAAAAAATCTATGGCTCAAAATGAGAAAGAAAAACAAAAGGTTTTTCTAAAATGAACGTTTTAAAATGTAAAAAATCTGCCCAAAATCCCGGGCATTTTGAAGCGAGTCGGCGACACTATATTTTTGCAATTGCAGCGCAGCTCCCCAGCCTGAACTAAGGCCAAGATCGCGATAAAAAATTCCGACTTCAGTGTAATAGTGAGCGGTAATCACAGGCGAACTTATGGCTTCAGTCATGCCTTCGAATTGAAAATAAAAGCGCTGTGAAATTCGCAGCTGATTCCAGAGTCCAAACCCGACTTGACCAGTTTGATATCCGACGCCGGACCCTGAACTTTGATTCGAGATCACATAATAAAGTCGGGGTTGAATTTCGAGCCAGTCGGTGACAGCCAAAATATAAGTCGCGTATCCTGCCACTTGAAAATAAGACATCGAGGCGGGATTCGCACTATCTGTACTTCCAATTGAATTTTCAAAATTAACTCCGGCGGCCAAATTACCTAAAATTCTTCTTGGTCTTAAGGCAATTACCGCAAAGGGTCTCGGCGAATTGAAGTCACTGGTCACACTCTTGAGTGTCATATTGCCATAGCCAAGAGAAAGCGTGAATCGCGATTCAGTCGCGCGACCATCTTCGGCACCAGCTTTCTTGAGGGACATCAAAGAATATTCATAATTTTGTCCGCCATAGGAAAATAAAAAACTTCCGATGGTTCCACGCGCGGCGGTGATTTTTTTCAAATCATATACGCGAAAATTTTCTCCTTTTCCTTGAGTTTCAAAGAGCGAAGATTGTATCAAATTTGCTTCAGCGGGAAAGCTCAAGTGCAGGGTCACCTGATCCTTAACGACGACACAACTCACCCCCAGATAAAATGGCGCTGAATTTGATTTTGCTTGAAATGCCAAATCGGCTTTTTTACAATTCTCCTCAATCAAAACTGGCTTCAATGCTTTAAACAGAAAGCGCACTTGCAAGCCACTTTTCAATTTAAACTCGCTCGATAAAGCTTCGGTCGTCAATTGCAGTCGATTACCCTTTGTTCTCACCTGTGCTTTGCTTGTTGAAACCGCAACTGGGTTAACATTAAAATCCCAAGAGGTATCGACCAAGACTTTCCATTTGAGAGTGCGCGCACCCTCGGCATTGGCTGCCCAAATATAGGTGATTTTCGGATTGAGATTGAGATTGTCCCATTGATTGCCCTTTAGCTGACTGATCTCAAAATTTGCATTCATTTCTTCGGCAAACAAGCTCTTGCTCAAACCGATTTGAGCAAAAATTATTATGAGCGCAAGCAGGATACAAGCTTTCATCAAAACTCCGCCATTAGATAAAATAACGACTGACTAAATTCATCTTGTAATGTGACCGTCTCATTAATTTTTATGTCTTGAAACTGATAACCTGCACCCCACACCAGATTCGATTTGTCTTTTGATCGCCGCATAACTGAGACGTCAGCGAACAAGTGAGCATTTACCACATTTGACCCCAAGCCATCTCGGCGGGACTCAATACTTAACCACCAAGGTTCAAAAACTCGGACTCCCATTTTTGCGCCCGCGCCCACTTGATTGAGTTGGTAACCGCCTCCTGACGCTGCATGGGCTTGAGTGGTAATCGAAAAATATCCGCGCCCCTCAAAAAGAAAGCCGGGAGAATCAATAATTCTCAAATACCCGTATGGCAAAAACTGCAAAAATGAAATATTATTATCGCTTTTACTTAATGCCAAAGCAATTTCGAGATCAATTCCCATTCCAATCCGCCAAAACAAACTATAGGGTAAGCCCTTTAAAAAAAATATGGGCTTTGAGTCCGTAAATTTTCCTATTGAGCTATCGTACTTGAGCGAATCATAACCCAAACCAACGGCAAACTTCGCTTCTTTACCCTTCTTTTTTATTTCGTCTTGTTTTACTGAGACTATTGAAAGGTTGTAGACTTGCTTCAAATAACGAATTTTAAAGTTTGCTACTTCTCCTTTGGCCGCATCTAGATTGCCAAATTCGTAAAGCTTCCAGCTTTCACCCTTACCTTGCAAATCATGAAGGCTTGAATTTTCAACTTCGGCCTCACTAGGTAAACTCAATGAGAGCTGAACGCCACTTGGCTTTATGTTGCACTTTAGACCTATATAGAAGGCTAAGCTTTTCGGCTCTACTTTGCTCTGTAAACTCATTTCTTGGCAGCCCTGATCAAAAAAAATAAGTCCAGAGGCAGTAAATTTAAAACTGAGCTGCATAGATTGGTTTTGTTGAGTTTTAAAATTGAGAGTACTTTCAAGTTCACTGGTAAGAATATTTAACTTTTGATCTTTTATACTTACTTTGGTTTGCGAATTTGTCGGGGTAACTGTTGCAGACTTCAAAACTTCTGGCAAATTGAAACTGGCTTTTACTTTAAGTGCTTGAACGCCGTCCCCGACTTTTTCCCAACTCCATTTGGCCTGGCCTGAAATAGAGGTGATGACTTTTTTTTGAGTTCCGACCACACGGTAAATTTCAAATTTTGGATCTGGCAATTCAGAAGCAAGAACTGAGCTGCTCGTGACACCTAAAAAAACACTGAATAGAAAAGCAATTATCTCAAGCCGAAAAATCATTTTCAAATTTTATGCTGCCAAGCTTTTAAGAGCAATCAAAAACTAGGACTTAATTTTGGGTTTAAGACAAATGTAAAAGAACTTATTGGCTAATGTTGAGTGCTGTTGGCGAAGCGCCTCCACCCCAAACCCAAATTTTGTCTCCCTGAGAATTGGACTCTACTGCCAACATTGAATCGCCAATTTGAACGGCAGAAGAAATCTGAGTAAAGCCCATTGGAGTACTTGGCATCGCTGAGCCCCCGATACCGTACATATCGTCATTGCTTAAGACGGATTGCAATCCTAATTTTCCGAAGCTACCACCATTCATCCCATTGTATCCCCAGCACTGCAAAACTCCTGCTGTGGCGAGAGGGTTTGTTCCCATAATTGCACAACGTGTATCGATAGCAAATGAGTCCGGGCTAGAGATGCTGTTTGTATAAGAAGTACCTGAGAACCCTATGACATTGCCGGGCTGAAGTCCCACAACATTTGCCGTTCCTTTACAAGTATGACCGACTGTCCACTGATAGTTTTGAGTGGGATTGCAGCCGAAACCCTTTGCCAAAGCTGGGTCACCCAATTCTCCATTCCAATTTTGGCCTGTACATGTGACATTGCCATAGGCGCTTGAACAATTCGAATTCGCTCCGAGAGCGGCAAATGAAATTCCCGCACCCATTCCCTGAACCGCTACCGGAACATTTGAAAAACAATTTCTTGCGGCATCACAGCTTGCAAAGTCAGGGTCAAATCCAAAAATGCTATAGTAATTGTCTCCCCAACACATCTCTTGACCATTGGCAACTGCACAAGTCGTAAATTTGCTAGCCGAAATATCTTGTACACCGTAGCTAAGACCTAAAACTGGCATCGGTGAATTCATTCGCGGGCCTGGCACGCCGTAAGGACCTCCAATGCCAAGTTGACCGCGAGAATTGGCGCCCGCACATTCCGCAGCGCCGCCATGAATGGCACAGATATAACCTTGTCCCGATGTGATCTTGCTGACACCTGAAGTCCATCCAGAAAGCTTGCACCAAGATGAAGTCAGGTATCCTGAAAAATTTGAAGGCGAATTGATTTGAGGCGCATCCGTTAAATTAAAGTCACTATTGTCACAATAAGGAGCCGGACTCAATTGATAAACGGCTCCGCCCGCTAAAGCAAAAACCAGCGAACTAAATGGAGCACCATTTGAATTGTCTTTCGGAGAAACCGAAACTTGCTGAACATTTGAAAGACCATCAAGCTTATCATAGACTTGCAGACCACCTGCAAAAAAGTAAGTACAACGGACCTGACCATTTAAGACCGCGCACATGGCCCCATTCGACACCGACAAACTCGAAATCTTGAGCGGCAGATTGGCTCGCGATATCACGATTGATATCATTGCCATGCCATTGCCACCTGAATTGCTACCCGTGATCATATAGGGCCTCATCATTTGTTCCGTAGTGGGCGTTCCCGATATTACGCAATTAGGAGAAAGACTCAATCCGCCCGGCAATGCTCTGTCACTTGTGCAATTTGTAATACTACCACCCATCATAAAATTCGTGGGCGCTACAATACCAATTGAAACCCCTACGGTCCCATTGACTATGCCGGACATATAATCAAATCTCGGCGCCTGTTCTGTTATGGCAATTTTTAAAATCACCGAAGTT
>JAYUEN010000397.1:0-3831 GCA_043739185.1 Bdellovibrionales bacterium | reverse complement strand
TGAGAGACCATAAAACATTTGGGACCCAGATTGGGACTAGAACATAAAAAAGAATGAGACAATAAAAAATAATTCGAGCTTCTTTACGCATATTCACCCCTTATTTAATTTTAGGCTCTCCCTTAAAAAAGTCACAGACTTTGTTACCTGAATGGCTGGCCAAGACCTTTATTCATTGATATGATCCGTCTATGGAATTTTTCTATCACAAACACGCACTTTTCGTAGGTAAACCTGCTGATCCAGAGGCCGGGTCACAAGCTGGCTTAACGGCCAGTTCAATTAATTTATCCGAATGGAGTCGCACTCAAAAAACTCCATTCTATTTATATGATATCGAACAAATCAAAAAGAGAGTTCAGTTTTTCAAACAGTCTTTACCCTTTATCAAGAGCCAAAATATTCATTTCGCAGTTAAGTCGAATCACAATGAAAAAATCTTAAAATTGCTATGCCATGAAGGCCTCGGCGCCGACACGGTTTCTATAGGTGAAATTAAGCGAGCTATCATTTGTGGTTTTTCGGCTCAAAATATTATTTTTTCTGGAGTCGCTAAGACTAAAACTGAAATTGAACAAGCTGTCGATCTCCGCATTAAACAAATTAATATTGAAAGTTACTCTGAACTCTTGCGAATTATTAAAATTTGCCAAAAGAGAAATACCACTATTGATATCGGAATTCGCCTCAATCCTCGCGTCGCTGCGGACACACACAAATCGATTTCGACAGGTGGAGCGGACAATAAGTTTGGCGTGGACTTAAGCGAGCTTGAGAGTGTTAAAGTTGCGCTCAAAGAAAATCCAAGTCACGTCAAGCTCAAAAGTCTGAGCATGCACATTGGCTCTAACTTTTTGAAACTCGGCGAATTAGAGGCGGCAATTGAAATTCTCGAAACTCATTATGCAGAATTTATTCGTGAAGGCTTTGAAATCAATCGCCTCGATCTCGGAGGCGGTCTTGGAATTGATTATTTCAACTACAATTTGTCTCGAGATGAAGAGCTGATAAAGCAGTACGCCGAGCTGCTAAAGGATCTTCAAGGGCGTCACCCAAATCTTCAATTGATGCTTGAGCCCGGCAGAGTCTTAGTCGGACGCAGTGCAATTTTAGTGACCCAAATTCAATACATCAAAAAAAATGGTTCGACGTGGTTTGCTGTTGTGGATACTGGGATGAATCATCTTTTGCGGCCGGCTCTTTATGAGGCCCATCATCAAATTTGGCCTCTTGAAACAAAGGAGATCCCTTCAAAAACCTACAGTGTCGCCGGACCTATTTGCGAATCCACCGATATTCTTGCTACGAACGTCCAGCTTGCGATCCAAGAAGACGATTGTCTCGCCATTCTTGACTGCGGTGCCTATGGAATGTCGATGTCGAGCAGTTACAATCTGCATGATTTTCCTACTGAGTATTATTTTGAAAATGGCAAAATTTCTCATCTTGCCTAAATCTCGTTTAATGATAACTTGAGCCATGTAGTTTATGAATGCTTACCTCATGGCCAAAGGACGAGATCAACATGGAAAAGATATGGCTCAAAAATTATCCAAAAGGCATTGCTCCTGAGATTGATATTTCTCAGTATAAAAATATTCTTCAAGTGCTGACAAAAGCTTGTGAGAAATTTCCTGAAAATCCTGTTTTTACAAATATGGGTAAAACCATCACTTATCGCGAGCTCAATCTTTTATCGACTAATTTTGCAGCTTACTTACAGAACGATCTTGGACTTAAAAAAGGTGATCGTATCGCCATTCAACTTCCGAATTGTTTGCAGTTTCCGATTTGCATGTTTGGAGCGTTGAAAGCAGGACTTGTCGTCGTCAATACGAATCCACTCTATACCGAGCGAGAAATGAAACACCAATTCAACGACTCCGGAGTTAAGGCCATCGTTATCTTGGCAAATTTTGCAGGTCAACTTGAAAGGATTTTATCTGAAACTAAAATCGAACACGTGATATTAAGTGAATTAGGCGACGCTTTAAGTTTACCCAAAAAAGTATTGGTCAATGCGGTCCTTAAATACGTGAAAAAAATGGTTCCGGCATTTTCTCTTCCAAATGCCGTCACCTATTCCAATGCTATCGCAAAAGGAAAGTCTCTTCCACTCCGGCCTGTTGAAATGAGTCTTGATGAAGTGGCCTTCTTACAATATACGGGCGGAACAACTGGTATCTCAAAAGGTGCCATGCTCACGCATAAAAATATTGTCGCTAATATGGAGCAAATTAATATGTGGATGCGCCCCTCACTTGTTGAGGGCAAAGAAGTCGTGATGATGCCACTTCCTATGTACCACATTTTTTGTCTCACTGTGAATTGTATGGCTTTGGTAAAATATGGTGTTCATAACATCATGGTAACAAACCCAAGAGATCTTCCATCGCTTATCAAAGATTTTAAAGCTTTTCCCATTACGATCACAACTGGAATCAATACATTATTCAACGGACTCAACAACAACGCTGATTTTCAAAAACTGGACTTCTCAAGCCTTAAATTTTCAGTGGCAGGCGGAATGGCCCTTCAGACTTCGGTTGCAAAGCGCTGGAAAGAAGTGACTGGCACTGAGATTTATGAGGGCTACGGCTTAACCGAGAGCTCACCAGTTGCCTGTGTAAATCCTATCGACGGCACGGGCAAGGGCGGAACGATCGGTCTCCCGGTGCCATCTACCGAGATCGCTATTTTAAACGATGATGAAAAAGTCTTAGCTATTGGTGAGACCGGTGAAATTTGCATCCGAGGACCGCAAATTATGAAGGGCTACTGGAATCAGGTAGCCGAAACCTCAAAAGTCCTCACCAAAGATGGCTGGCTCAAAACTGGCGATATCGGCTTCATGGATAGTGACGGCTACACTAAAATTGTCGACCGCAAAAAAGATATGATTTTGGTTTCGGGATTTAATGTTTATCCAAATGAAATTGAAGATGTTCTCGCGCACCTACCTGGTGTGCTCGAAGTCGCGGCCGTTGGTGTTCCTGACGAAAAATCAGGAGAAGTCGTAAAGGTTTTTATTGTTAAAAAAGATGAGAGCTTAACTAAAGAACAAGTTTTAGCTTACGCGAAATCAAACCTCACCGGATACAAAGTTCCAAAGCATGTTGAATTTCGCAAAGATCTTCCAAAAACAAATGTTGGCAAAATTTTAAGACGTGAGCTTAAGAATCAAGCTTCACAAAGCGTGTAAGCCCTAAAATGTTTCCGCCAAACACACGAATTCTAATCGTCGACGATATGCAGAGCCTGCGTGAGCTTCTTGGGGCTTATCTCAGACGCCTCGGCTACAAAGACATTACAGAGGCCGCTGACGGCCAGGAAGCCTACCAGCTACTGGTTTCGTCAAAGAATCAAAAAGCCCCCATAAATCTCGTCATCTCTGATTGGAATATGCCGAATCTCAACGGTCTTGATCTCTTGAAGCTCATTCGAGCTAATCCTGATTGGTCTAAACTTCCGTTTTTGTTAATCACCACGGAAAGTGAAAAACCTAAAGTCGTCGAGGCGATCCAACAAGGAGTCACAAACTACATGGTGAAACCCGTTGAAGAAGCGACTTTGAAAGAAAAACTTGAACGTAGCTGGGAAAAGTTGAAGGCTTAGAGTCAAGCTGCCTTGATTGATGTGTACACCGAACTATCTACCAAAAACGGAACCTCAATAATAAACTGGCTCGATCGACCGATATGACTCGAAACTAAGATCGATCCACCCAGTTTTTCAACCGCCGCCTTCACTGCTGCGAGGCCCACGCCACGACCCGAAACTTCTGAAACTAATTCGCGACTTGAAAAGCGATCATCAAAAATGGTTTGAATG
>JAYUEN010000396.1:0-3832 GCA_043739185.1 Bdellovibrionales bacterium | reverse complement strand
GACTTTAAAAGCTCGAAAAGATCTAAGTTATAAACCATGAGAGTTTCGTCCTTCGAAGCTTGTACCAGCTTACGAATGTCTTGAATTGTTTCGACCATACACTCACGAATTTTCTCAGAGTCTTCGAGCGAGCAAGTGATCACTCCCGAGTAATGTAGATTTTTTGTGTTCAATTCATCAAGAGCCCGAATGGCTGCGGTTCGCCAATTCAATTGGTGACGACTTAAGAATGGTGAATCTGTGCCGATAAATAAATTCGTCTCTCCTTGCTTGAGTTGAGAGTCGAAGACCTTGAGTACGCCAATTGCCAATAGAAATTCAACGGCCTCGCTAACTGTTTTATGCGGCAATTTCAGGGCAACGGCAATACTTTCTTTAGTACGAAATGCAGCGATCGAAACAACCATATGAATAGCAGCAAAATACCATGCACTATAGTAGCGGGCTTGTTCGGCTTCTGAGAGGCTTCGTCCTTTTTGAACACGATTGCGAATTTGAAGGTTGTGCTCGAGCATCTTTTTAAGTTTATCACTGTATATTTTTTTAAGACTCTGCGTGCCTGCTCGAGCATATAAAACCAATGTTAAAAAGTACTCTGCTTCATTTGGTGTGTGTCCAATAAACTCATTAGCGGCCTGAGCTTGCTCAGGACTCAAATCCTGGTGTTCTTTTAAAATCGCCGAGATGTACGAGGGCCGACACCCAAGGTACTCCGCAAATTTAGTTCGCGGCCCTCTTTCAGTTAAAGATCTTTGATCAAGAAGCTTTATGAGATAAATCTTATAATCTCGATATTCAAAAATGCTGTATTTCTCTTTCATGCTTTTCAGTATAAGTGAAAAATTGCACCTATTTTTAATTAAAATGGTCTAGTTAATTATGCTGCTCTGCATTATATTGGTTTCTGAACTTTAAACTGAATAAAAGTCGGAGCATCCGACCAGGAGCAAATATGAAAAATGTGATCGCAATACTTATCCTTTTCTCTACTTCAAGCCTTTTCGCAGATGGGATTTGCACCAATGATAAATCGCATCCCGGGTCTCAACAATCCTGCCAAAGCCAAGGTCAAGGCCCATGGGGTGGTAAGTCGATGTGCCAGTCGACTACAGGCTGCCGATGGATTTCTTTGAGCACAAATGGGGTTTGCCGTAACGATAAATACAGTCCTGCTTCCGGGCCTGTATGCCAAATGCAAGGTCAAAACGGTGGCCAAAGTATATGTCAATCGACCCCTGGATGTGAGTGGATCTATTTATATTAATTAATTTAATAACTAGCTTTTTGTATTGTCTGAAAAGCTTGGAGCTGAACTCCGACACAATTTCAAAAAGCAAACGAAAGGTTTCTTTATGTTAAAAAAAGCAGTTCTCACGATTTTGGTATCTCTTAGTTTCATGACTGGCCCGCGAGCCCATGCGCTGGTTGGACTCGAGACATCGGTTGTCTGGGTTCCCGTATTCGCAGGCTTAGTTGTTTTTGGAGCAATCGAAGTTCCAACCGCAACTATGTTTATGAAAAGTAAAGTGGATTCGCTTGAATTCTATGGCGGTACAATTTTAGCCGCTGCTGCCGGAGGTCTTGCCTTTAACGCATCAACAGGCCAGCAAGAGTTCGGAGCTATTAGCCCTGCACTTGCGCAAAAGGCGAGAATGACCCGAGATGAAGTCACTGCCTTAAACAACGAGCTCCCGATCCTTAACGGACTTTATCAATCCGCCGGACAAGAGGCCCTAAAAGCCCACAATCCGAATGCTGCGGCTGAATTTTTACAATCAAACAAAGACTGTATGAGTATTGAAGCGCAGCATGCACTTCGAAAGTACTTTCAATTGTTAGTCGCGACTAAATAGAAACCTAAAAAAATATATGAAATTTCAAAAACTGATTTTGATTAATATGCTTCTTATCTGCTGTCTCCTTTGTGGACAGCAGGTCCTTGCCTCAACTGAATTTGAGAGTGTTTCAACTCCGTATCAACCAATTCTATATGTCGCGACAAGTTTGAATGTGGCTTCAAAGGATTTTGCATCTCCAGAAAACTTTTACTATTGGCAGCAAGCTTTAGAAAATGAAGTTCATACAAAGCTCAAGGCCTATTCGCTCCCTCAAACGCTAAGAGTCGTTTTTAATTACAAGAGTACATATGAAGATATTTTTAATGCTAGTCACAACTCTGATGTAGTTGGAATCATTCTCATAGCTCACAATACTCAATCAGCGCATATTCTCAACGGACAAATGCTTGATGCCTTTGGCAATTCAATTGATT
Source organism: Bdellovibrionales bacterium (assembly GCA_043739185.1). Classification (GTDB taxonomy): domain Bacteria; phylum Bdellovibrionota; class Bdellovibrionia; order Bdellovibrionales; family JAMPXM01; genus JAYTQQ01. The sequence goes on along the minus strand of JAYUEN010000396.1, from coordinate 1,560 downwards.
CTGCTTTTTTGGGTTCAGACCCAAATCTGAGAGCATTGGCTTTAATGAGCTGCTATTCATCAGTAAATATGGATGCTCTTGCTGCGCTCCAAGCCATTGGCCCTTACACATTCAAGATTTCATACAGTCGAAAGTCTACGGATATCTTTGATATCCCGGGCTCACTTCGAAGTGTTCTAAGACATCTCAAGCGTACCGAACTCACTTGGCAAAATCTCAAAATTAAAAGTCTATCGCAAAAAATTTCAGTCCAATTCTCCCGAGAATTCGTATGTAAAAATCCAAATCAACATGAGCTTTCAGCAATCGCAATTCGCATTGGCTCTGAGACTCTCGGAATTATGCCTACTTTTAAGTCTTGTAATTTAGTTCAAAAAATCAACCTCAACTTCAGCGTGCCACTTAGCCAAAATGCCATCATCAGCATCAAAGCTATTCAAGACGAAACAAATAAAAGCCCAAACATCGGTGAGCTTAGGATTGAAGATCCTTATAAATTCCGCATAGTCAAATCTACAAACGGAATCCCTCTTGGAGCCCCGACAGAAAATAGCTATCGCTTTTTTCATTAAAGCGAACTCTTGAATGATGCTTTCCTTGATTCTGTAACCACTTAAATTCAATAAAAGCATCGCTAAGAATTTCAGTTAATAGGTACGGTAAATTTTTAAACCGCTCCTTTGTTTAATGGACAAGAATCTGAAAATTAACTAATATCAAAATTCAAATGAATAAAAGTGACACAGAGTCTGCATACAATCAATTTAAGCTAGCAATTCATAGGCATTGCGATCCTCCTGAAAGTGAATGGCTATTTTATAAGTCGAATATGATCCCGAAAGTTTTTAAAAAAGGTGAGTTTTTACTTCAGCCAGGTGAGCCTTCAAATATCTATGCTTTCATTTACTCAGGTATCATGAAGCAATACTTTACAACCGAAGATGGCAAAGAATTTATTACACGCTTTGATTGCCCAGGCGAAACAAGTGGTGATGCGGCTACGCTTTGGAAGGATGTTCCTGCGCGGCAGTTTATTCAAGCTGTAATCGACGTGAAAGCCTTAGTGTCAACACCAGGCCTTTTAAAGAAACTTAGGGCCCGACATAGTGTTTGGCACGAAGGCGGACGTTCTTTAGCTGAAATTCGCTTTTTTGAAAAATGTGATCGTGAATATGAACTACTCAGCTTTAGTGCTGAAAAACGCTATCAACTATTTTTAAAGCGTCATGGTGTGAATAGTGAAAATATTCCACAAAAAGATATTGCCTGCTATATTGGTGTGACTTCATCTAGTCTCAATAAAATTATAAAAAAGTTTAAAAACAATATTTAAGTTGTTCTAGGACAATTACAAAGATAGGCCATTCCTTTAGGTTACCGAAAACAACCGCATCAAAAAGGAATGAATATATGGAAAGAAGAGAGTTTTTGTCCGGGTCCGCACTCACTATGGCGGGAGTTTCCTCTTTGGTTACCATGCTTGGGTCGAGTTCGGCAAAAGCGAGTCAGGTCTTGAAGATGAATATTGAAATTCCTGACGTCCAAATTTCAAATGATGAA
>JAYUEN010000395.1:0-3834 GCA_043739185.1 Bdellovibrionales bacterium | reverse complement strand
TTCGCCTTGCCAACGACAACTACACTTATTGCCCTGTTTGAAGAAAAGGTAGTTGGCACAATGTCAATAATTCGCCGAACATCCTTTGGCTTACCTATGGAGTCGGCATACGAAATTTCGGATTTACTCAAGCATAATGAAGTCGTCGCTGAAATTTCCTCTCTTGCAATTGATTCTAAATTTCGCGTCAAGCGAGGGGCGCTTTTTTTGCCCCTTCTCAAATTCTTTTGGGAATACGTAGATGGGTTTATGAATTTGGACTCAATTGTTATCACGGTAAATCCCTCGATGTCTGATTTTTATGAGGGCCTGTTAAGTTTTAAACGCTTAAAAAATGCCGTGGTTTCAGACTATAATTTTGCAAACGGAAAGCCAGGTGTGGGACTCTATCTTAAGATTCGGGAGGCTCCGGCTTTATTTAAAGCGCTCTATGCACATAAGAATTCAGCTCAAAATTTATATCGGTATTTCGTAGACGTTAAATTTAAGCAATTCAAGCTTCCACATAGAATGTATTTTAAGATCTCTGACCCCGTTATGACCCAAGAAATGCTAAAATACTTTTTCGTTGAAAAATCAAATGTATTTGCGGAGCTTTCTCAAAACGAAAAAATGGCTCTCGCCAATGCATATCCAATCGAATATTATCCCGAGCTTTTCTCATTTGTGGATTTGAAACCAAAAGGCAAGATGAACCGGCATATTACAAATGTCATTGCTGAGTCTATAATTCACCAACGTGATTTAATACGAGTCCTTGATGTTGCGGCTAAAGGTGTTTGCATTTCATCCAAAGAACGATTCTCGGGTATAGTAAGACTTTTAGTAAGAGTCTCAGCCAACCAAGTGGCCGAAGTGAGAGGAAGGGTTCGGTGGTCAAAGAAAAATCTTCACGGCATTCAACTGTTCAAAACTGATCAGAATTGGGAAGCCTTTTTAAATTATTTACAACAGGATTTCACGGAACTACATAGCTTTGCTAACGACATTCAAACTGTAGGGCGGTCTTTATGAAATACATGCTTTTCTTTTTATGTTTATTTTCGGCGCATTTTTCGCAAGGAAATAATTCAATATCTGAAGCTGACAAATTTCGTTCACTTGGCCGGTCTCACAAATTTAAAATTTATGTAGAAGAAGAGAAATCAGGAGAAAAGTCTGAATTCGAGGTATCAATAAGCGGTAAGAATTCTCTTGCTGTTCAAATAAAACCTGCCAATTCGTTTCATCGCAAGCTTCTCATGAAGGCCGATGATCTCTGGTTATTTGTGCCCGGGAGTAAGCGGCCCGTGCGTGTGACAATGGAGCAGCGTCTGGTTGGCGACGTTTCAAACGGGGATATATTGAAAACGGATTTTGCTGAAGACTATTCGGCTATTCGTATTGTTGATAGAGACGCAAACCAAAGTGGCTCAGTTGAGGTGTTTGAATTGAAGAAGAAATCAGAAGGTGCCGCTTATCAAAAAATAAAATATTTTGTTGACCGAAAAAATCATCACCCGCTAAAGGCTATTTTTTATGCGGCATCTGGTAAAGAACTTAAGAGTGCCCAATATTTAAAGTTCAAGAAAGTCTTGGGGCGCGAAATTTGTATTGAAACCTTGATAACTGATTTGAACACCCATCAGAAAACCAAAATAAAAAGCTTCAATTACGATTTAATTAAATTTGATGAAAGTGCATTCAATAAAGATGCACTAACAAACTAGGATTATATATGAGCCTTATTTCGATTCAAAATCTATCTATGAGCTTTCAGGCGGGAAACGAAGAAAATTTAGTTTTAAACGACTTATCTCTATCAATAGAGCGTGGTAAATTTGTTGGGCTTTATGGTAGATCCGGAAGCGGAAAAACGACTCTCCTTCAAATTGTGGGATGTCTAGACCAGCCGACCAAGGGCACATACAGCTTTGAAAATCTTGATGTTAGGACTTTAGATGAAGATGCTTTGACTCAATTGCGTCGCAAAAGAATTGGATTTATTTTTCAAAGTTTTAACTTAATTCCTACAATGTCGGTCTTTGAAAATGTAGAGTACCCACTTCATCTTATCAATGTTCATGCCAAAGAAAGACGAAATCTAGTTGATGAAGTCTTGGCAGAAGTTGGTCTGAGCGAATTTGCAAATCGTTTTCCTGCCCAGCTCAGTGGTGGACAAAGGCAAAGAGTATCAATTGCGCGCGCCCTAGTTAAACGGCCATCTTTAATTATTGCCGATGAGCCCACCGCTAATTTAGACGACGAGACTTCTGGGAGAATTGCTGAGTTATTAGTTGGTATCCAAAAGAATACCAGTATCACCATTTTGTGTAGTAGCCATGACCATTACTTTCTCGAAAATTGTGATTACAAAATCAAAATTCAAAACGGAAAGGTGCTAAGAGTATGAAATTTAATTGGGCACTTCGAAATCTTATGCGTAATGGTGAGAGAAGTCTTTTGAGTCTCCTCATGATTTCTGGCGCGATCCTTGGTCTTGTATTGTTTAGAGCTTTTACAGATAATTCCTTGCGCGTAGTAGAGGATGTGTCGACTGAAATGAATTACGGTCATTTTCAGTTAGCTAATAAGAATTATTGGCAAAATTCAAATGCTTCTAGAGGCGATACGTTTTTGAAAAATGTGGATCAACTATCTTCTGAGATAAGAGTCCTGCCAGAAGTGAAGTCAGCGTCAGGCCGTTTATCTGCTTTTGGACTATTGAGCTCTGGCGAGAAGACTGAGAATGCTTCATTGATTGGCTTTGATTTGAATTTAGAAACTGGAATCAAAAAATCACTCAAACTTACTGAAGGGAGCTATTTTTCAAAAAACCAAAGCCATGAAATTCTCATTGGGCATCTTCTCGCGCATCGTTTAGGTTTAAAGATAAATGACGAAGTGACGATTGTGTTAAATAGTGTCAAGAAAGTTATCAACGCAGGCGACTTCAAGGTCGTTGGTTTTTTTGCCGCTGGCACTGAAGAAATAGACAAATATTATTCCTACATAAGCTTAGTAGACTTGCAAACTCTAATGCAGACAGATGGCGTAGATGTATTAGTAGTTAAACTCAAGAGCTCTAATACTCTTCCGGTGGTGGCTTCAAGAATTGACCAAATTCTCAATCGCTCATTTCCTGGCGTTGAAAGTAGAAACTGGATGAGCCTTTCGGATCTCTTTCGCAAAGTTAAGAGTTTTTATGAAGCTCAAAATTTGATTATTCAATCGATACTCATATTTATTGTTGTGCTGGGAGTACTAAATACGATTGGCATGAGTGTTCTTGAAAGAATTGGAGAAATGGGCACTTTGAGATCGCTCGGGACAAGAAAAGTTGAGATTTATCAGTTACTTTTACTTGAAACATTATTCCTGGTTTTGGCCGGAATTTTATTTGGTTCATCGGGCGCCCTCATCCTAGGCAGTGTTGTCAACGCCTCAGCGATTACGACTGAAATTCCCGGCGCTTCTCTTCCAGTTCCGGTTGAATTCTGCTTCTCTACAAGTGGGTTTTTTTTGGCAAGTACACTAATTTTTTGCACCACAATCGTTGCTGCCTTTATTCCGATCACAAAAGGCTTAAGCTTTAGTATAGTCGAGGCCTTGCGAAGGAACACCTAGGGCTAACATATTCATAAAAGAATATGACAATACTTTAAGGAATAATTTTGGAGCTAGCACTTAAAAAGATTTTGTTTTGATCCAGATAAGATTCTAAAAAACTGCCGCGTCTGCCGTTATAAAACTCAGCCCCTAAATGTAGATCGACCGCTGAATGTATATTCCATGAATATTCGACACGTAACCCGGAGGAAGAGTCTTGCATATTTTCAAAGCCTAAAACCGCAA
>JAYUEN010000394.1:0-1191 GCA_043739185.1 Bdellovibrionales bacterium | reverse complement strand
ATGTGTATGATGGATTTTTGAGGTCCGATTTCTGAGCGCTCACGACGGCCCCAACGCCTCGCCGGGGCACCGCCCGATTTTTGTTTTTGCTGTCGCTCATTTTGAGTCACGACCGTGTTGCCCAGATAAATGCTGTTACCCAAATGACTCAATCTGATCCACTTGTTTTTGAGGGGGAGTTTCATCAGACTTCCTTCTTTATCTTTTCATTGTAAGCATCGTTCAACTTATGGAAGTAGGCCAGTTTTGTTTGAAGCGTGGCCTGCAACTCAAATGGATTCAATGTTGCCTTGGTCTTTCGAAGTTTTTCCTTGACCTCTTCACTGACCGTTGGGCATTCAATAATTCTTTGGTATGGAGTCTTTGGAGTATCATACTTTTTCTTCACCTTTGAACCAACTCGGTCTTTTGAAATTAATTTCATTTGCGGCATGAAGTAATTGTGCAAATTGCCCCAGACTTCGTAAATTTCATTCATCATGGGAATAAGACTTGGATCTTCGATTCTAGCATGGCCAAAAATGCCTCTTACAAAGGTACTATTCTTTTGTTCGATATGGCATTGATCATTAGACCTGCCAATTCTACCCCTTGCCACGTCAACCCCCTGTACGTTTTTGAACTCTTGCACAAGTAGATGATTTACAAATTCAATTCCATTGTCAAAAAATAATGCCTTCATAACGAACGGTAATTTTTGATTGAGCAACATTATCATTTTCACCACCAGCTCGGCATTCTTGCAATAGACACCGCCGCCACCGGTCCAACCGCTATACAAGTCAGTGATAGAAACCGTATGCGCATAAAATCCCCAAATATAATGGCCGCAGTGAAGAACCGTGTCTGACTCGATAAACCCTGGTTCCTCATGCCGGATTGACGCATCCCTAAGTCTTATCAGTTTTTTGATATGGTTTTTTGCGGGCACAGTTCCGCTACTTATTTTTCTTTGGTAATCAACTCTTGGTTTTCTGAGATATTCATCCATTTGTGAGGGAGAAATTGATTTTAAACGATTTTTTATTTCTTCACTACAATCATAATTTGCAAGCCATTCATACAAAATTGACTTGAGCCGCTTGCTACATGGATAGCCTGAGAGTTTCCAGAGTTGCACTAAATGGTGTTTATCAATGTCATTGTACTTCGCCCGCCGACCCCGCGTCGATAATTTAATCTCAAATAAAA
>JAYUEN010000393.1:0-1195 GCA_043739185.1 Bdellovibrionales bacterium | reverse complement strand
CATCAGATCTAGCCTTCTTCTCAGAGCTCTTACCAAAAAACTTATTCTTGATATTTATGAACTGCTCTTCAATATAAAATGATTTCTGCTTCAATTCGTCATTGAAAGATCGAAGGTTCTCATTCTCTTTCTGCAGCTGAATTCGCATTTTTTGCTCAAGCTTTGCAAACTGAGCAAGCTCATCCCTCGTCAGGAGATCAAACTTTTCAACCGGAATTTCTTCTAATAATTCTTGTAATGTCACGCCTTAGGACAGGGTGATTTACGTCGGTGATATATGCAACTCTTGACTCATTGGGAATGGTTTTTTAATTTCTTTTTTTAATTCACTGGGGCTCTCGATAAATCTCTTCTCTAAATCCGCACCCTCGAAAAATAATGCAAACTCCGCTGACGTCAATATGATCTCACTCCTGAGATGTGGGTTGATCTTGCAAAATAGCCCCTTCTCAAGGCGCTTCGCCACAATCACCAGACCCGTCCCATCATAGTACAAACACTTGAATGAGTTTCGACGGCTATTGATGAACAAAAATAAGTGGCCCGAAAATGGATCCTGATTCAATATGGTCTTTGATTTTTCAAAAAGTGAATCGTAGGACGCCCGCATATCGGTTGGCTCCTTGCACACAAATATCTTCGTCCTACGATTCAGCGCTATCATCAAGCCACCTTTTTTAAAAAATCTACCAACTGCTCGACTTGACCAAATCTAATGACTTTGCCGTTGTCCCAAGCCATCTCAATTCCACAAGGACTTCCAGAAAATGAGGACGTGGGTGAAGATTCAAGCTTAATCTCCTTAAACTCACTCTCAGGAAACTTGCCCTCGCGCTGAAGTTTTTTTGCTTTTCTTACAATAAAAGCTAGCTGCTTCACGTGGACACCAAGCTCTTTCGCAAGATCCGTCGATGTTCCAGTCCAGCTTTCCCACGACCGAATCACGTCGAACAACAAATCATCACTCACTTTTATCAGATTTCCCTTACTTCCTTTAAAGGTACTCAATCGTTTTTTCAAAACTGCATTATCCATCGCAACACCTCCATGTGTTTGTTTCAGTTAATTTATCAGGAATTCAAAACTTGAAAAGACGTGGAGCGTGGACGATTTACTCTGTAGCATCAAAATCTAAAATTAATTCTGTAGGCACTTCTTTTTGTGAAGCCACAAATTGATCGAAAAATATTTTATG
>JAYUEN010000392.1:0-1195 GCA_043739185.1 Bdellovibrionales bacterium | reverse complement strand
CCTGATCAATCAGCATTCGCGCATTAGACCAGTCGCAGTCTAGACAAAGGAAGTCGGCCCCCATGACCAACAAATCTTCATGACCGCAACTCGGGCACTTCGTCCACGTCTTTCGTTTCCGTTTATGGTTTTTGTTTAAAACTCTAATTTCTTGATAAATACATCGCATTTCTGCCTCCTCGTTATCGAAGCTCTAGGTCAAGAAGCGTGCCGCCAATTTTTTAGTGAAAATTAATATTAGGATTTTTAGAATTGCCTAATGAGATCAAAACACTAGAGATGTTCCCGTCTTATTGAGATCTTCGGAGTAGAGTAGCGCGATGCTACTCTCTGCAACAAATGAGTAGCGTAGCTTGCAACATAGTCGCGTGTTTTTCTATTTGAGTTTTTAATTTGAAAAACGGACGACACAGAAGACGTGATTCTCAAAGCCATGTTGCAGGCTATGCTACTTATCAAAAGAAATAATTACATTGTTCAGAGCAAGCAGTGTCAGGATGGCTTGAAATCATGATGAATCCTCGGCCTAACTCAAACCTATTCAGTTTAAAGAACTTCTTCCGCTCTGGAGTTTGGCCCAGATTTCGCTATTAAGAAAGTGGGTGGGTAAGCAATGCGGATTTTAAAAAATATAAATATTGCTCTATTTTGCATCCTAGGATCTTTTGGTTGTAGCGACCAAAATCTGAAATTCGCTGGCAGTAGGGGTACATTAAACGAGCGTCCATTCGTTAAAGCCCTTTATTCCGAACCTTTGACGTTTGATCCTGTGCAAATGGATGACACTACTTCATTGATATTCTCAAACCTAGTTTACGACGGTCTACTCAAATTTTCGCCTTTCATGGAGCTCCTACCTTCAATCGCTGAGTCTTGGCAAACAGACAACTCTGGGAGAAACATCAAGTTCAAGCTTCGGCAAAACACATTCTTTCATAACGGCGATCGGATTAAATCCGTCGATGTTGCATCATCTCTGACTCGTGCGGTTGCTAAAAATAGCAAAGTGTACAAATATTATGATTGTATTGATGGGGCCAGCGAATTTCATGAAGGCAAAGCAAAGTCTGTTAGTGGACTTCAGGTTTTGGACGATTCGTAACTGCTCAGGTTCCTACGCAAGAGTCGGCGCTTGATTGATTAGTGCTGCATGAATTGCTCCGAGAGTTGGGTGACCCTGCTTGCGGGCAGTGGA
>JAYUEN010000391.1:0-3854 GCA_043739185.1 Bdellovibrionales bacterium | reverse complement strand
AGTGCAGCCGTGCAGGTCTTCTCTTGACCCTTAAGTTCTGTGAGCAAATTCAAAATCGCTTGCTGATAGTGAAGCTTAATGAAAGTTCCCATAGATCTCGCAAGGCCTGGCTGATTAATGTCAAAGAGAAGAATCTTTCCTTCACGCACAAGCTCTTCCATAGAACGAATGGTGAGATTTTCTTTTTCCGGGCAAAGCGTGCGGTTTGCCGCAAACTCTTGAAACTGATTGATGAACGCCGTACTTGTAGCAACAATCCCTGATCTCACGCGCTCTTCGAGCTGGGAATATTCGTTTTCAAAATATTCAATGGCTCGTCCAATATTGAAAGCTTCCTCTTCGGAATAGTCTCCGATCCGAAGTCTTGCATTCAAATCATCAGCTAGGTTTTGTTTTGAAGCGCGAACGATTGCTCGGTAGAGATCAAGAAGGGTGAAATAACCGTGTTGAGCCGCACAGTAAACAATGGCGTTCTTAATTAAGTTTGATGAAGAAATATCCCAGAACGGTGAATCAGAAGATTTTCCCATAAAGTTTACCGACGCGGCTCTAACCATCTCTGCCATTTCCGTAAATTTGGAGTTCCTGAGAAGGTTTTCGGCGTACACCGGATTAAAGCTGACATCTCCGTGAAGAGAGATTTTGACGATGCGGTCACCAAGGCCTGCTTGTCTGATAATTTTCTCGGCTTCCGCAAGAAAGGTACGCTTTGGATCGACAGCCAGGATAGCAGGGCATCCACCTTCTGAATGAAGAATCTGGCGAAGATAACGGAGAACCGTTCCTTGTGTTTTGCCGCTTCCGACACTCCCTGAAATTAAAATTCCAGCGTTTACACCTCGACTGGGAATTTTAACCCACTCCTCAGTTTCGGATGAGTTTTGGACAGTGGCGTGAGTCAGTTCTCCAGGAGTTGTGCCAAGAATAAGTTCTCCGCTTTCAACTATCGGCATTTCTAGCTTGTGGATGTCGCTAAATGAAAACTTGAGCTTCGCAAGGAAACGCAGGAGTACATTCGATAGCAAACAAATGGTAATAGCAAAATTCGCACTTACTGCCGTTACCGCCCAGGTTGCAGTCAGTTCCGGCACCAATCCAGATACAGCCAGTGAGACAACCTCAAGAATTTGTTTTCTCGCTGTAAAATAGGTTGTGAATCCCATGATTGAAGAGGCAAGCTCTGCTTTCCCAAATCGCCATTTCTGAGTCTTTCCTTCAAGAACGGCAAGCTTACTTCCCTGACGTTCAAGGCCAATCGAGCGCTTTAAAAAAGTAGAAACGACTGCGACATTCACCAAGATGCAAAAAGCAGAGAGCCAGAAGAAATTCGCATTCAACTCAATCTGATTCACAACAAATCGTAAGATGTCCGGGTGAAATCTCAAATATGCAAGGTAGAGATACACGAATCCAAATCCCGCTAGCGCAAGAAGTGCTACGGAAAGTGGAACATCCTTTTGTGTTGCTGCAGTCTTTATCATTACGCGCCCACTTTTTCATTTAGAACTTTTTTTAGTTCTACGGTTGCCTTCATATATTCAAGCGCCTTAAGCACTCGCGCAGTTCTTCTGCTCAAGGATCTATTTCGCGAGCGCTCCAGATCTGATACTTGATTTAAAATTCTCATAATCATTTGTTCGATAGTTTCATTCATAGCCCCTCCTAAATTTCCCTAGTTTTAAATATTTTAATTATTGGCACTGAACTTCTAGTTCCTGCGGGACTGAATCGCTCTCTGCGTTTGTGAGAATGGTGTTGCTCTGATTAAACAAACTATCGGACGCCACATTTGCTAAATCGAGATTTATTGCTCGGTGTCCGTTATAGGTCAGGGCATGGCCGATACCCAAATTTTCAAGAACTATGGTCTCATCAACTACAGACCACTTTCCACTTTGTTGGTAAGTTTTTAAAACATCATAGGTGTAGTTGTTGATATCTGGGCGGGGTTTTAAAAGTTGGATCTCAACTGAATATTTATTATTCGCCAAAAGAAATAGTTTCATTGAAACGAAAAGAGCAGGATTTGAAGCCAGAGTAGAAATATCGCTCGTATTTACTATGTGGTACCAAAGGGTTTTGTTCGGCTGGCACGGATCGGCTTTAAATAGAAAATTACTATAGTATGACTCAAAAGATTCGTCTCTTGCGGGCGCTGAGTACTTTGTGGTCTGAGTGGAGTTTGAACTTGGAGAATTGTCCTTAGCACATGCTGGGAGGGCCATTGCCAATACTGCGAGGGCTATTTGAACTTTAGTTTTTAGAGATTCAGAGTTATTCATTTTTCTTCCTTCTTGTTCGAGTTTTAGTTTCACAGTTCTTTTATTTTCTATTTGCGTTAACCAGAGTTTCTCTTTGGGCTGACGTAGCGTTTGTTTCGAGGCCAATCCTCAACTCCTTGAAATCTCCCTTCATGAAATAAGAAGCGAAACGTTCCGTAAGAGAACTCCGCTCCATGCTCACGGGAATACTGCTTCTGCAAACGCCTTGCTGCTTCTTCTAGAACAGCCTCATCTGAGAGTTCTTTAATTTGTATGTTTGTAGGCTGATCCATCATCTCACCACCATCTGACTCATCAATAAGCGTTCTAGTTTTTCAATTTCAGCAACTAGTGCGCTATTAGTTACAAGTTCCCGCACTGAGAGACCTCCGTACCAATTGCGAATTTCAGTCTTAATTTTTTGAATTGCACCCCCTGGTAAAAATTCTTTGTCGTTTGTACCTTCATTATTTTTTTGATCCGAATTGCTCATTGTCCTTCTCCTGTCTTAAAAAATTCCTTTGTATTGAAGAGTCCTCACTCGTGTCTGTTCAATCAGCTCTTGTTCTGGAGGCGATACGAAAAGTAGGTACGCTATTCCCCGAACGACTTCCCAGATTGTTTTGATTGCCAATTTAAGAACCGACAAAAATCTGTAAAAATTGAGCCGCCGGAGATTCCAAAATGATTCAGTGAAAAGTCGTTTGTGGTTATCGCTAGCTTCAAGAATCATCGTTTGATTCATTACATTTTGTTTCACGCAGCACTTCCTTTTTGAGAATTTGATTTTTGAATTGGAGGCGGAAGTTTGACGATGTAACGAGCGGAACTCGTTTTCATTTTTGCTAGGGCTTCTTCTGCCCAAGGTGGAATTGGCAGATCGTCGCCCGATGATTTTCGATAATTCAGAAGATCGGGCGCGTAGTTGCAGGAGACACAATACGCATGTGTGCTCAGCTTCTCGTAAGTTCGTTCGTTACATCTTGGACAATTGACTATCGTACTCATTTCTTGCTCTCCTTGTAGTGAAGGACATTTCTTTGTCCTTTCACCTTTTATAATTGCAAGAATTCCCCCGACAGGCGGACCACACCTAAATGACTAATTCCTTTGGCGAATTTATATTTGGCTTTTTTTCGAACTTTTAAAAAAGTTCGCGTAGGCGAACTCGAGTCCGCTATAAAGAACTCGGGTCTTAAAACTTGCTAGAGATCCAATTTAAATGACCTGGGCATTCGAGCCTATCAGAACGGACTAAAATGAGTTCTTTTAGGCGGACTTCTTGAATCCTTGAGTCCTTAATATTCGCGGCAGATACTCTAAAATGCGACTGGACGTGGCCGTTTTAATTTCAATCAAGCCATAATTTTGGTATAGCTCTTGGAAAGATCAGACGCACACCTCGATAATGAGATCCATAAAAGGACTGTGGCTTGAAAAACATTTTATCCGTTTTTGCGTTAATCGTACTTTTATTTTCAATTCGGTCGAACGCTTTGACCTTCCCCCGAAAAAACGGACACTTTTTAGAACTAAAAACGTCTAACAAAGGGGAAATAAATGGGCAAGATGGGGCAACGTCGTTACACTTCA
>JAYUEN010000390.1:0-1198 GCA_043739185.1 Bdellovibrionales bacterium | reverse complement strand
GGTGAGAGATTAGACTTGTTGAGCGGTAGGTGGGTTGCTGATGCGCCGAAGAGAAAGCGCCCAGAGGCTGCCGTCGCGAGAGCGGTGGATGACTTCCTGCGTTCTATTGGCGGTTACGTAAGGCAAATTACCTCCGCTGGCACTATGAGAAATGGCAGGTACACGCGGGGAGGGCAGGGGGCGGGCATTAGCGATAGGATCTGCTGGCTTCCTGAAGCGAAAATGATTGCGGTTGAGCTTAAAGCAAAAGGTAAAAAACGAACCGTCACGGAAGCGCAACACGATTTTTTGGCTAATCTTATTAAGCGTGGTCATATGGCTTGTGTCGCAGATTGTGTTGAAGATATTCGCAAATGCCTATCCCAAAATTCAAAAGAAATGATGGAAACCCTAGACGCGCTAATGCCTAAAAAAAGAGCATCAATTAAGGACGATAGCCCTCTATTTCCATGAGCCCGGTTTGTTGAGAAAAGTTTTCTCATTAAAATCAGTTTCAAGGCGCTTAAATAGAGTGTTTCTATGGATTCCAGAAATCTCAGACCACTCTGCAACTGTTTTTCTGCTTCCACCAATGGAAACAAAAACACTGTTTCTGGTGTTTCTTGATTGCTCTTTCCTTGTTGCCCAACGGCAATTTTCTTTAGAATATCCAAGATCGTTATTAACTCTTTCCAAAGTCATGCCGGGTGGCCTTTCTCCAATATCTTTTTTAAAATTAGAGAAATCCATCCACGTTGAAGAAACAGAAATACCCCTCGCGCCATAATTTTTAAACTGCGGATTTCTTTTGTTTAGGCACCGAAGTTTCATGGCCATCCACAATTTATATAAATTATGGTCTTTGCTCCCTTTTGCCTGCGCTCCATGCTTCTCCCTATATCTCAAACAACTGCAAGACTTGGCGTTGCCATTCAAAAGATTATAACAAGTAACAATCACAAGCCCGCCGCAGTCGCAAAGGCAAAGCCATTCATCTACCCATTTATTTACGTGGGAAAACTCAAACACGGTGAGCTTGTGATACCTCTGACCAATATTTATAAGATCAGATTTTTTCATACTAATAAGGAAGCTGATCGTCTTTGGTTTCTTCAGCGCGGAAATAATAACTCAATTCCGCCTGATCACCATATTGATCACTCTTGCGCGTCTTGGTCTTAACGCCAACCGTGAGGCCGCATAGAGCAGGCGGAACTTC
>JAYUEN010000389.1:0-1199 GCA_043739185.1 Bdellovibrionales bacterium | reverse complement strand
TTACCGGAAATATTAGCTTGAGTGATGTTTCATTTAACTTAAAGTATTACTTCAACACTCAAAACGTCACTCGCGGTCTAGCCGACCTCAATCCCTATGCGATCTTTGGTCTTTCTGAAGTCTTTAGAACTATCGCCATTTCGACTAATACTACTGATTACGCAAAAGATGCTGCTCTTGCAGGTAATATTGGCATTGGAATCGAAATTCCGATTATGAGAAATAAAATGTATTTGGGCGCACAAGGTATGTTTCAGTATCTGAGCTTTCCGAATTCAGCAGAGGATATTTTGCAAACCAATAAGGTTTCAACTGGGGTCAAACCCGCCGGAAATTCATATACCTTGACCGCAATTTTAGGCGTAAATTTTTAACCAATGAAGTGCTTCGAACTCTCATTTCAAAATGTCTCGAGCCTTTTATTGAGTCTTTTTATTATGAGTTCGTGTGCAAGTTCTAGTGTTGTGCTTTTCAACAAACCAGACGAGGCCGCCCACAAACAAGTCGAGAATCAGCCTGAAAAAATTGGCGTTTATCGAAGTCAACATCCTTATAATTCATTCACTGAATTTGGCCTCATCTCCTTTAAAACCGAATGGCTCGATCTCCCCACAATTTATGCTCAACTCAGACGAGATGGCGCCAAACAAAATGCAGATGATATTGTAGATGTAAAGATTAAAGGTGAAACTCATAATGAAACCAGCACCGAAAGAAAATGCACTCAAAAAACCGAATGTTCGCCTGAGGGAGCATGCACTACAATTGATGACTGTCATGATGAAACAACCTCAAAAGAAGTCTCGACATATACAATTGAAGGCTCATTGATTAGGAGAACACCATGAATGCCAAACCCGTATTAAAGTTAGGTGTACTACTTTTATGTTTCTCTAATTTTGCTTGTGTTACCACTTCGCAATTTGCCCCGGTTCACAGCACCCAGGCTTTTTCTCTGCGCACACCGGCTGAAAAAATTGAAATATTTCGCTCACAAGCCCCTACTAAAAAATATTTAGAAATTGGCACTGTCAATTCATGCTGTGGAGGCGACTCAAATATTCTGGTCGAATCACTTCGAAAAAAGGCTTCTGAAAGTGGCGGGGATGCTATCATCGGCCTAGAGCTAAGTGCCGTCGGTGGAGCCTTTGCGACCGTCATTCGATATGAAGACACGAGCAAATAACGGACTTAAAACT
>JAYUEN010000388.1:0-34345 GCA_043739185.1 Bdellovibrionales bacterium | reverse complement strand
AAAGACGCAGGTAAGATTCCCGTCCACCCCGCCATTTTACGGTGACATAAAAACAGACAGTCAAAAAACATTTTGGATCTCGTTAGTTACCCCTGAATGCGCGCTAAATAATTATAATTCTGGTTACTCAAAGTATTCGATCGCTGTATCTGGCATCTTGATCCAATGGTGTTTTCGATTACCAAAAACCATGAATGTCGGACTGGGCAATGCGGGATTCGTGAACGACCCGACAGCAGCAATAGTTGAGCCTGGCAACCCATCTAATTCCCAATATACCGTCGAACCACATTTGGGACAGAAGTGAAATGTAACCAATCCTTCATCGCCTTTCCTTTGAAAGACCGTTGCGCCACCCCTAATGCTAACTTTTGAACTTTCTAATCTGACCTGAACTCCAAATGCGCTCCCCGTACGCTTCTGACATTCGAAG
Organism: Bdellovibrionales bacterium; assembly: GCA_043739185.1. Taxonomy (GTDB): domain Bacteria; phylum Bdellovibrionota; class Bdellovibrionia; order Bdellovibrionales; family JAMPXM01; genus JAYTQQ01. Next base: position 33,912 of record JAYUEN010000388.1, on the reverse strand, counting down.
CAATGACATATTGAAGTCTTCGTAATTTCACCATTGTAATAAAGAGTGAGCTGCCCACAACTGCAAGAAGCGTGATGCTTCATTTTATTCTCCATTGTTATAAATTTTTCTGTCGGCTCAAGTTAACCGAATTTTTTGATTTATTTAATTGAAATTAAATTACTTTTAACTTAATTAAATTGAAATTATGAAAAAAGACATTCTTCGTGTCGGACTTGACCCGTTAATTCATTTCGAATCCATTGCTCGATTTAAGAGTCTTAAAAAAGCTGCAGATGAACTCAATCTTTCACAACCCGCGATAACTCAATCTTTAAGAAAGCTTGAGACTAACCTCGAAGTAAGACTTTGCGTAAGATCACGCGCAGGCTTCGCTCTTACGGAAGCTGGTCAGCGATTATTCAAGCTTTGTAAAGATCTAAAGGATAACTTAAGAGGATTTGAAACCTTCTTAACCAAAGATCAGGAGTTTGACGGCCTATTGTGTATAGGCATAATTGATAATTTCCAAAATAAAGTTTTAGAACTTGCGATCAAAAAAACAATTCATTTTTTTCCAAAAATGAAAATAAGCATTCAAGTTCATGCCGCTAAGGAAATCCAAAATCTTGTTTCAGATGGTGAAATTGAAATCGGCCTAGGAATCTTCAATCGTAAATTACAACAGCTAACTTATCGCCTTATTGGAGAAGAGACCATCGCACACTACATATCTGAAAAACACCCGCTTTGGTCTAAGCGAGATATTCGGACGGATGATATAAACGAATATAGAAAGACATGGGTTGATATTATTAATCGTGACCGGTTAGCACTTGATTCCGAGATCTTTTCAGAAGGAAAAAAGCAAACCGCAAAATACAGATCCTATGTAAATAATTTAAATGCTGCCTTACTTGTTCTACGTTCAGGAACGAGTATTGTGCCAATTCCCTCTGAATACTTGGAGTCAAGAGTCTTAGACTTTAAATACAGGCCACTTAACTCTGCCTTTCCTCCCTATTCCGTAAAGCAGGAAGTGGCCACGCGTAGAGACTTTTTGAATGCGTCTCCTGCAGCAAAATTTTTATTAGATCAGCTGCAAAAATTCGCGAGAATCTGATTCTTTCAATATTTTTCTAAAGAAGACCTAGGAATTTAAGGAGCAATCTCTGTCTCAGGATTGCTTCTAAATTTTCATCTCGAAATCTGAACCTCTGAGAACTCGACCGGCATAATGCTCGTGAAGTCGGAGAGTGATTACGCTGGCTTTTTGTAAAATCGACTGAATTCTTCTTTTACGCGCGCCCATTCAGCTTCGATTTGATCTACTAGTTTAACAGATTCGCCGCGAGTTGCGGCATTAGCAGTTTGTTCTAATTGTTCAAGCAATCGGCAAAGGACTTTCGCGCCAAGTGCGGCCGCAGAGTGATCAAGGGGAGGAATTGCGGTTTCAGCAGAAACACCTGCTTTTGAATGAAGCCATTTATCTAATTTTGCACTGAGATCCTTTTTAGTAACAGGCTTTGAAAGATAATCATTCATTCCCGCTTCTTCGCATTTTTTTCGCTCTGAGCTAAATGCGTTGGCGGTAAGCGCGACAATTGGAATGGCCCTGATTTGTATCGTTTTGCTTTGTCGGATGAGATGAGTCGTCTGATAGCCGTCCATTTCCGGCATTTGGCAATCCATAAAAACGAGGTCGTATGGAATGGACCTTAATGAATCAATGGCTTCTCCGCCGCTACCAACCGAGTCAACGCCGTATCCAAGAGACTTTATCTGAATTACGGCTAGCTTTTGATTTACTGCATTGTCATCTACAACGAGTATTCGAAACTGCTTTTTTGAAACTTCAGATGGAGGTTTTATCTCTGGATCGAGAGCTAAAAGGTTTTGCGAAATTTCTAAGTCTAAAGTAAACCAGAAAGTTGACCCTTTGCCCTCCTTGCTTTCTAATCCTAGCTCGCCGTTCATTAGCTCAACGAGGCGCTTACAAATTGAAAGGCCCAAACCAGTCCCACCGTAGCGTCGCGATATCGTTGAATCGGCCTGAGAGAACGCTTGAAACATTTTTGCGCGCGCATTTTCAGGGATACCCGTGCCTGTATCGACAATCTCGAATCGCATTTTTGCGCGGCCTTGCGCCGAAGCTAGGTCAAATACTCGAATCTCAACTGACCCACTGGTTGTGAATTTAAGGGCGTTGCCGATAAGATTGTTAAGAATCTGGCGAATTCTTCCTGGGTCACCTTTGAGTACTTGGTGGGTATCTAGGTTCGCCAGAGCGCGAAATTCAAGACCCTTTTTATTTGCCATCGGGGTAAAAAGTTTGGCGATATCTGATATCATTTGATTGAGGACAAAATCTATTGTTTCAATCTCAATCTTGCCAGCCTCAACTTTTGAGAAATCGAGAATGTCATTAATAATCGCCAGCAATGCGTCGGAGCTGGCTTTAACCGTTTCAGCGTAGCCCCTTTGTTCTGGCGAGAGTTGCGTATCGAGCAAAATGTCTGTCATGCCCATGATCCCATTGATCGGAGTCCGGATTTCGTGACTCATATTCGCCAGGAATTCGGATTTCGCTTCGCTTGCTACCAAAGCCTTTTTTCTCTCAATCTGCGCCGTGCGCTCTGCTGCTTTTAATTCAGTTATGTCATTAACCATGACATAAAATCCATTGACGACGCCGTCACAAATATCGGGTATGTAATGCGCCTGCGTATGGCGAACGGCGCCCGTAGAGGTCATCTTCAAGTCCCGTTCAAAGGATTGAGGAATTCCTTTGAGAGCGTTCTTAATGTATGCGCTATTGCTTTCATAAAGTTCTTTTCCCAAGAGCGCACTCAAGGTTATCCCGACAAGGGCTCCGGGCTTCTTCCCGAACCATTGGTCATAATTGCTGTTTGCGAATTGACATCGCTCATGACTATCCCAATAAGCGATCAAGGCAGGGATATTATCGCTCATCATTTTTAGCATTCTATGACTTTCTTTAATCTGCCGATCGCTCGCGGCCAAATCCTCATTGAGCTTAACTTCAGCTGTTACATCGCGAATGACCGCAAGAACACCCAGTCTGTTTTTATTGGTATCGAGGAGTGGGATTGTCGAGATGTTAACTGAGATGATCTCGCCAGATTTCTTTTCTATTTGAGCGACGTACTGAAAAGGCGTTTGCGATGCTTTGATTTGTTCGAAATTCTTTTTTGATTCGTCTTTCGCGGATGCTATCGTGAAGGGAAGATCATACCCAAGAACTTCCTCTCGTTTCCAGCCGAAAATTAGTTCGCAAGACTTATTCCAATCAGTGATCTTGTGGTTTGTGCCAAGCGCAATAATTCCCAAGGGATTGAACTCAACAAGTGCACTAAGTCGGATGTTTTTTTCCTCGGTCTCGAAAGAGATTCTATTTTGTTTGCGCATAAGCTTATGCAGATTCATCATGTGGACCGCCTGGCGAGACAAAAACGCAAGTGTTTCGAGTTGCTCTGCGTTTAGCTCTCTTGGCATTCGATCAATGACACAAAGTGTTCCGAGTCGTGAGCCATTCGGCGCAATCAGGGGTACTCCTGCATAAAAGCGAATATTTGGGTCGCCAATGACAAGTGGGTTGTCAGAAAAACGTCCGTCTTTACTCGCGTCGGCGACCATGAAGGTCGCGTCGTCCATTATGGCGTGCGCGCAGAAGGCGAGTTCGCGAGGAGTTTCGTTCGCATTGAGTCCGATTTTTGATTTGAACCATTGTCTTGAGTCATCGACGAGCGATATGAGCGCGATCGGAACACGGCAAATTTTCGCTGCAAGCGCCGTCAATTCGTCGAAGGTTTGAGTCGCCTCGGTATCGAGAATTTCATATTCGTGGAGAGTTTGAAGGCGCCTCTCTTCATCTATTGGAATCGGTGGTTTTTTCATGTCAATCTATCGGCGCAATCCGCACAGTTTTCAATAGATTCGATCCCCTCATTTTCAAAAAAAAGCAAAATGAGGATCCGGCCTTTGGTCGGGCAGCAATTTGATTTCAAAACTTTCGTCCGCCTAGCAATATCCTGTCCTTAAAAATTCATTGCACATATCTACACAAACTTTACAAATAAACGGATATTTCGGGCCACCAATTAAAAGTTTGATCTACATTTTTTGCTGAAAACTTTGATGTTTTTCTCGAGTTTTTTAATGAGGAATTGCCCGCAAATCAAAGTTACCGAAGTGGCTCAAAGCGAGAATTCAATTATTCGACAAAAAGGAGAATCTATTTTTAGATGAGACTTACCTTTGCTGAAGGCGATCGCCCTTGGCTGAATAGGCTCAAGCTCTCTAAGGTAATGCGGGAAATTTCGGTCAAGGCTTCGTGGGTAAAGAAGGCTTGGTGGGCCGTAATGACGACGTTAGGAAATGAAACCAGTCGCTGGATTTGATCGTCGTCTATAATTTCTAAAGAGAGATCTTTGAAGAACAAATGCTCCTCTTGTTCATAAACATCAATTCCCAAACTGCCGATGTGCTTTTCTTTCAGATCTTCAATAACTGCGGCAGTGTCGATAAGCCCGCCACGACTGGTATTGATCAGCATAACTCCCTTTTTCATCTTTTGAATCGCTTTGGCGTCGATTAAATGCTGAGTTTGTTTTGGAATCAAAGGGCAATGCAAAGAAATAATATCGGCTTCTCTAAAGAGAGTGTCGAGGCTCACGCTTTCAACCCCGAGTTTGCGAAGCTCATCATTGGCAACCGGATCAGAAGCCAAGACCCTGCAGCCAAAGCCTTTCATAATACGTGCAAAGACACTTCCAATATTTCCGGTGCCGACTACGCCAACGCTTTTACCATGCAGATCAAAGCCAAGCAGTCCCGTCAAAGAAAAATTTTGTTCTCGAACTCGGTTATAGGATTTATGGATTTTTCGATTCAAAGTCAGAATGAGCGCGACTGCATGTTCGGCGACCGCATAAGGTGAGTATTGAGGAACACGGCAAACTCGAATGCCTAGGCCTTTTGCGACCCCTTGGTCTAATTGGTTAAATCCGGAGCAACGAAGCGCAATAAATTTGACCCCGCGTGCTTTTAGTCCTTCAAGCACTTCGCGATCAAGTTTGTCATTTACGAAAACGCAGACTGCTTCGAAATTTTGCACAAGACCCAGCGAGTGAGTACCTAAGCTGGTTTCAAAATACTCAATTTCAAAGTGATACTTCTCATTCTCTGAATTGAAAAACTCTTTATCGTAAATTTGACTCGAGAAAAAGGCGATCCGCATTTTACCCTACCTTTGTGAACTATTTGTACCACTTCTCTCTCGAACATTCAATTGCAATGCTTTGAGAGTAAAGTCACACCGACCCCCGAGACCGAAACAGTTAGCCTGTTAGCAGCCGCTGCTGCCGATAAAACTGATTTGAAATCTAGAGCCAAAACTAAACAAGCAACCATCATGGCCATTCGAGTGTCAAAGTTTTATACACCGGTACAGGCTTTGATATACTGTAAATCTGATAGTGGCCTACCGCACTGAATTTGATTTCACCTTGCGCTTGGTTCATTTGGCACCATGGCATTGTTGCAATTCAATATAGGTAATTGAGATTGAATTAAAATTCTGAAAGAGAGCTTTTATGAAATCCGGTAACTATCTAAGCATATCTTTAGCTACATCACTTATGCTCTTATATACGATCCACCTAAACGCAAATGAAGTTGAACATTATTTTCAGGTTGGAGAAAATAAATATATTTATACAACCTATGATTCAAACGGAATGGTCATCAAACCAGGACATTTCACTCAAATTAAAAACGCTAAATCCGAAGGACACGCCCATAGTTTCTCTGTCGGTATCGAAGTAACAATGGACCACAAAGCAGTAAGTAAATATAATGGAGCAAAGACTGAATCTCTAGAGAATCATAAAGTTAGCGAAGCTCCGCTATCACATAGTGAACATACGCTTGCACGCCCTGACGGTACCTACAAATATGATTCTACGGGCAAAGTTGTTTCAGTGACAGTCAAACAGGCTGAAAAGATTGAGCATTCAGCAGGCAGCAAAATAGCTGTTGATGGCCAGGGTCATCGATATTTAAATGGCATATTAGTTGGCGGGAGCAAAGCCCCCATCCATGAATACGCAACTAAAATCAATGCGCATCAGCACACGGATGGAATGAATATGGTAAAAGCCTCACCCCATATTTACCCTGATGGCAGTAAGACAATTCACGTTTCAAACAATGAACACTTAGAAAATGTAGGCCGCAGTTTGTGTAAGCTAAAAAACGAAACCGGTTTTTTTAAAGTAGATGCGAATTTAGGTTATACGACCTGCTTCAAACTTATAAGACCACAAGATGCGAAGCTAAAAGAATCAGTACCCGACGTGCTCGCTACCGAGCCACAGATTGAAGAGGCTCAGCTTGAAGTTAAGCATTCACAAGTTTCATATTAATGCTGGAAATTTGAGTTATGCGGAAGCTCGTCGCCGAACGCATGCTTAAATGATTTTGAAACTTCACCAGGATAAACTGCTTTTTCAGAGGCTGGTTTCCGCGAACTGGGTGAAGCAATGTCCAAAACAAGACCACTGAAAACTTCAATCCCGCTTTGCAATTTTCCGGCGAAGATTCTTTCATCGATACCATGGGCTCGCTTTCTGTCGTTGTCACTAATAATAACCGGACCAAAACCATAAGCTTGAATTCCCATTTTTCGTAAATACCGCAAATCAGTTGCGCCCGTTAACATGCTCGGAATTACAGGAATTCCCTTGAAGTAATTGTCAGCATACTTTTTCAAAGCTTTCGGAATGATGCCATTGATGTCGGAGGCCCCCCCGTGGCTTTTTCTGTAGTCAATATCTAGATCAATCGTGATTTTGGGATCGGTGGCTTTGTCTCCAAAACTTTGATCAATGGCCTTTTTAAATACTGGCAATAATTGATCAACCGTTTCGTCTGGCATAAGGCGACAGTTTACAAATGCAGTAGCTGTTTGTGGTTGCGCATTTTTAGCAGACGCACTTCCCGCTTCGACCACCGTAGTTGTACAAGTTCGTCTTAGTAGGGCATGAACCACAGGGTATTTGCTCTCAAGAAGCTTAACTTCATTTTTATATTTTACAGAAAGCCTGGCAGAGTCCGCATCGCTGGCACTTCCGAGCACAGCCAAAGTAGATTTTAAGACGGGATCGGTTTCAACCTTTGCACGCTCTTTAAAATAACTTTTAATAATCGGAATCAATCGCGGTTGCGCTTGGTTTCGTTGAATTTTTGCCAGAGCTTCATTGAGCAAATTGACCGCTTGAATTTTTGCTGGAGTAGAGGAATGACCTGTGTCGCCCTGTGCGACTATCTTAAAATCCTGATAACGTTTTTGGGCGGCCTCGTACCCAATAAATAAAGGCTGATTGCTATCATCGGCGACGGTAGCTCCACCTTCGGAGATGGCCAATTCAACGCCCGTAAATAATTCAGGTTGATTGTTAACCAGCCAACCCATGCCATTCATACCACCTTTTTCTTCATCGGAGTTCAACATTAGAATCATATCACGATCGAGTTTTATATTTTGTCTTTTAATTTCTCCAAACAATTCTACTGAAAAAACCAAATAACTTAACATATCTAGAGTGCCACGGCCATAGTAGTAATCATCTTTCAAAGTCAATTTGTGTGGAAGAATTCCTGGGCTCCAAACCTGCTTGATTGCCGGCACCACATCCATATGTGCGACCACCATAAAGGATTTCAATTGTTTTTCTCCATCGGCAGAACTTTTTAGTTTTACAATAATATTGGGTCTTTTTTCGGTCGAGGGCTGTCTTCCATCTAAACATAAGCCACCTGGGTCGGTGACTGCAGCCGCAGGTGTTACTGGCGCATCACCTGACAAAATAATTTTATACTCGAGCCCTAGCTGCTTAAGGCGCTCTATTATTAGAGCATTGACCTCCTCTTCACATCCCGTAATTGATTTTGCATTCACCAATTTTTCAAGTAGTTCAACAGATCTTTGAGTGATCGCAGCGTAGTCAAAATCCTGCGCATTTGTCGTTAACGAAAAAATTGTAAGTACAGCAACTAAAATTAACTTATTGAAACTCATTGATCATTTCTCCTTCGCAAATTTTACCAAACGATATCATATAAATCACCTAGGGCAATCGGCAATGGTCCGCGGCTATCTGAAAATTTTTAGACGGGCCCTTAGTGACAAATGTCTTTGAAAATCTTGATATACTCTGCCTCTGGCGGGAGACCAACATCATGTCTTCTTTGATCTAAGTTCGCGGGATCTTCAGACTCTAAGGGCTGCCACTCCCCAGGACCAACGCAAGATCCTTGAGTCCCAAATTTCTGCAAAGTTCTTTGTGTAGGATCGCCAAAGGAACTTGCGACACGATCAACTAGATAGGCATAATCGGCGGCATCGGTCTCATGAGTTTTCACGAGACCAGTTAAAATACTCAAAATATGCTTTTGAAAATCGATATCAAGGTCAGCGTGTTGCACAATAATCCACGCTTGCTTATCAGCCTGCTTACCAAATTCACTAATTTTAATCCAATCTCGCTTGGTGAGTATTTCCTTAAGCTCGATGGTATTTGCTCTATCAACGCTCGCCATACGACTAACAAATATCTTCTGAAATTCTTTTGTTTGTGCGGGACTGTATTTCTTCGTGAAAGGGAGGTTCATAAAATAATCACGGGTATACTGATCGATCTCGTACATTTGCTTAAGTTTATCTTTGACTGAGTTATGGTGAGCTTTCTTCATTTTTAAAAGTCCTTTGTCGAACTTCTGAATATCTGCTGTTACTTCGGTAAAATTGCTGGCAAATACTTCGACGGCGGGCTCAAAGCTTAGTCCGTTTCGGGCAATTAAATCGCCAATATACTTTTCATAACTGAGCACATGCTCGTAAATCCAAGTATAATGTTTGGTGGAGCGAATCACTTCGTAGGCGCGATCATTTCCTAAATATTTTTTGTCGGCCTGAAGCTCAAACCAACAAACCACCAAATGTAAATACGAAGAAGCTTCATCCGAAGCTCCAGCCTGCCCGCCAACAGCAACATGGGCGAACTTTTCGCGAAGCTTACGAATCACCGCTTGCGTTTTTTGTTCGTTAGGCCCACTTAAAAATCGATGCAGCTCCTCATGTAAAAAAGTCGATAGCAAAAAATCGGGCTCATCATTATGAGAAGGATTTAAGGTCAGGACTGGATAATCGTGCGGAATAACAAATTTCTCGATTTGAATTTTTCGCGTAAAGAAATATGGAGAAAGATCAAATTTTTGAACAAGATCTTTCACTAGTTGAACGGTTTTCGGTGTATCAGAAGTTTCCTTCACGACTTCAATTTGTAAACCTGCCGGAACCTCCCCTGAAGCTCCCTCAATCGCTTTACCCAAACCATCAAAATAAACCGGAAGCGTTTCTCGCTGTAAAGATGAATAGAGGTGATCTTTTGATCGATAAATTCCAAAATGAAGTTGGGGTTGGCAAATGTGACCATTCATTGCGGTCACGGCAATTTGTTGACCCTCTCGCACATAATCTCCGCGCTTAAGTTTCGATGCAATATGAACGTACTGGGCGACTGTTCCGTCTTCATGTTCGACTTTAATATTGTGTGCTAGGCCTTCGAATTGCGGATCGCAGCCGCCACCTTTGTTGGGTTGCCAAACCTCAATGATTTTGCCGTTTTCAACCGATACAACCGGAGTTCCATATGGGACGTCAAAATCCCAAGAGTATTCATTAGCTTTTTCAAGATGCGAGGCTTTTCCAAAAGCTCCTTGAGATACTTTAAATTGAATATAGGTCGGAAAGGGTAATCTTTCTCTTTTGAAAGTATTTGCCGATCCCCCAAGGTATGGGTTACTCGCGCAGGAAACACAAAGTAAAAAAAATAAGCCACTAACTTTTATGCTCATGCAACCTCGGTTTTAGTTTCGATTCAAAGTATAGGTCTGTCAATAGATCGAGCGAACAAGGCACATTTTTGACTTAACTCTCTGGTGGCTTTGAGTAATTTCTTTCCGAAACTTCATTTTTAAATATTCATTTCGCTCGAAACCAGAAAAAAGTGTCTAAAGATTCCGATTGAACTGCGAATAAGTACTTCGCTTTTTTCGAAGTTTTCATTATGACCCATCTCAGAATTAGATATCTTTGCGAGCCGAGCTCCTCGTGTTAGCCTGCAAACACGCACCAGTATTGGCTGACGGCGGCTTTAAGGGGATTTATATGAGGACATTTAGTTGGAATTTATCAAGTCACGCGAACTCAACCTTGCGGATCATGCTTAGGAGTTTCCTCGTAGTTCTTTTGGCCAGTCCTTCGGCGAAAGGCATTCCAATCATTTCTGGGTTTGTACCAACTGCTAACGCCGGATATGATCAATACGTCAATGAAGGAGATGCGGTAGTTCTCGACGGAAGTAGTAGCTTTGTCATTGACCCAACTAATATTTCTTACCAGTGGTCGCAGGCTTCAGGCCCGGCAGCCATATTGATAAATGCCAATAGCGTGAACCCTTCTCTTGTGGCGCCAGCTGTTGGCCCCAATGGCGATGTCTTGGTGTTTCAATTGACAGTCTCTGATGGTTTGAGTTTGAGCGTGCCTGCCTTCGTTAATATTTTTGTGGCCTCTGTGAACAGACCTCCAGTTGCCAATGCAGGATCTGGGCAGTCCGTGAATCAAAATGTTCTTGTTAAACTTGATGCTTCGGCGTCTTTTGATCCTGATACCAATCCGCTGACCTATTTTTGGTCACAAACCTCAGGACCAAATGTCATCCTTGATCTCTCAGATCCCGTTCACCCTAGTTTTATGGCGCCCTTCGTATCACTGGCAGGAACGAGCCTGCAATTTTCTCTGACTGTATCAGATGGATTTCTCAGCAGCTCAGTAGCAAGCGTGAGAATTTTGGTTAATAATCCTGACCGCGCCCCCGTGGCTATTGCAGGAGCCGACTTTGCTGCCAATGAACGTACGCTTGTGCAACTAAGCGGTACTGCCACTTATGATCCGGATGGCGACCCGTTGATTTACAATTGGACTCAAGTATCGGGCCCTGCAGTCGTTCTAAATGGGAGTCACACTAGTACCCCAAATTTTGTTGCTCCCGAGGTGGGTGCCGCGGGAGTCCTGATTTCTTTTCAGTTGATCGCAAGCGATGCCTTTTTGCAAAGTGCTCCGTCGATAGTCAAAATTCAGATCAACAATGTGAATCGACCCCCGGTTGCGATTGCGGGACCAAATCAAATTGTTGATGAAAGAACAATTGTGAATTTAGATGGTACTTCTAGCTTTGATCCAGATAATGATCCAATAAGTTATCAGTGGAGCCAGATTTCTGGGCCAAGTGTTACACTCGGTATGTCTTCTCTACCGAATCCCTCATTCACCGCTCCAGAAGTTCCGCTTTCAGGGGCGATATTAAGCTTTGTCTTAACGACTTCAGATGGCTCACTCACAAATACTTCAGCACCGATTTTTATCAAAATTAATTATGTAAATCGGCCCCCGGTCGCAAGCGCAGGTCAAGATCAAACAGTCTTTATGCAAACGCCTGTCAGTCTTGATGGCACAAGTAGCTCTGATCCTGACAAAGATGCCATCACTTATTCTTGGTCGCAGATTGGCGGCCCCATCGTAACTTTAAATTTAGCTAATCCAGCCCGTCCCACATTTGTTGCACCAATTGTTGCAACTGCCGGCGCCACTGTTTCGTTTAGTTTGATTGTAAGTGATGGGCAGCTTTCAAGTGCTGCCGCCTTGGTGAACATAGATATCAAAAACGTGAATCATGCGCCGGTTGCAAGTGCTGGCTCAACTCAAATTGTTACTTCGGGCGCTTTCATAAATTTAAATGCCTCTGATAGTTATGACCCCGATGGCGATTCTTTAACCTATGTGTGGAGCGAAGTCTCAGGCCCTGCGGTGACGATTATGAATTCGCACTCAGCAATTGCAAGTTTTACGGCTCCCGCATTTTCGAACAACACCAATTTAAATTTTAAAGTCACCGTCAGCGATGGCCAATTGAATAGTTCGGCTTCGGTTATTATAACAGTGCAGAGACTAAACATTGCACCAATAGCAAACGCGGGTTCGCCTCAGACTGTACAATCAACCGATATTGTTAGCCTTGATGGTTCGGGATCCTATGATCCGAACGGTGATCCAATATCTTATTTATGGCAGCAGACAGGTGGTCCAACAGCGGTTATGGATTCAAACAATTCGCCTCATTCGCGATTGATTGCTCCTGAGGTCTCGACAATTACTCAATTGAGCTTTTCGTTAATTGTAAATGACGGGGCACTATCAAGCCTTGCATCGACTGTGGTAATTACAGTGAACCCAATTTCTGCTCCACCAATTTGTGATTTGGCTCTCGCAAACAAGAACGTATTGTGGCCGCCCAATCACAAATTACAAGAAATTGATGTAGTCAATGTTTTCGAAATTGGCCACGAACATGACCAAGGCAATAAAATTATCATTACGAAAATTTCACAAGATGAACCGACAAATGGTCTCGGTGATGGAGACACACCAATTGATGGAGTCATCAAACCTGGCTACGCTTTGATCCGACAAGAACGCCAAGGCGGTGGCAATGGTCGCGTTTATATAATATCTTTTACTGCTTCAAACGGTTATGGCGTTGCATGTTCAGGGAGTGTGAAAATTTGTGTTCCGCTCGCGGCAAACAGCAAGACCTGTAAAAACGACGGACAAAAATATGATTCAACTAAGTAAAAACTGGTTGAAAAAGATCCAACAAATTGAACTAGCCAATATGAAACTTCGCTTAATTTTCAAATTTTACAGTCTAAGGGCCCAGTTTTAACTGATTTAGCTTTTCGAATGCACTTCAAACTACGATCAACCCCGATAGCATGAAAACCAAAGTCATTGGCAACTCCCAAAACAGTGCCGTGGCCACAAAATGGATCAAGGATTGTATGCGATGTCGTATTGGTCTTAATGAACTCACAGGCCAGGCGACAGGCCTCTAGGCCCATTCCGCGTGTCCATGTGGTCGGCCCTGCTTGCGGCAAAACGTCTGCTGAGGAATTTGAGGTGTCCGGCCTTATCGTTTTTGAAAAACATAAAAGATGCGAATAGCCGATGCGTCCGAAACTAGTGACACCCGGTGGGGAGCGACAAATAATTTTATGTGCGATCAATTCGTCGCCCGTTTCAGCTGCGACCTTTTGGCATAAAAAGGATTTGTCTAACCATACCCCATTTTTTTTAATGTCGGTTTGATAAAAAATAGTGACGCCGTCGGGCGGGCAACAGGACAATACCAGCCTCGCTGCGTTTGTAAACCAGGCCTTCCATTCTTCAAGAGAAAATCGAGGAAACTCCGACACATCGGGCATTGAAGTCACAATCGAGGCTCCCCGAAGTGGAGCCCGCATTTGAGATAGCCAAGTAATTGCGTCGGCGTGATGAAGAATTCGAGTTGTAGTCACATCAATCCTTATCGAATCTTATCGACTCTGACAGTAGTAACCTGCACGCAGCCAATGTCCTTCGAAGTGACAGCCCGCGGGTACGGCAGTAATATTTGTATTGGGCCAAGCTTTTTGGCGGCAAATATCGTAGGCCTGTCCGAGGTCAGTTGAAACTATATACTGACCAAATCGGCTCATCCATGAAGGATCAGATGACGCACATTTCTGAAAATTCTCTGGATTTTCTTTTGCGCACAAATTCGGAAGATATATTGAAAAAAGAACAACGAGCAGGATAGGTTTAATCATTTTCTTCTCCTTGTTAGGTTGTACCAAAATATAAGTACATTTCAAGAGAATGGGCTAGTTAGGTTTCTGTTTGTTTTATGTCTGAATCGACAAAATTGGGCAGCTTTGTCAATTTGTTGTTCGGTGACAAAAATTTGAATCAATCCAAGTAATTTTAAACGAACTACCCTCGGTAAAAGGCTGCGAACTAGGCCTTGAGCTTGCTTTACTAATATCTAACGGAGGAACTACATTATGAAAAGTCTCTATTCTAAAAGCTTGCTGGCACTCAGTTTGGGGTTTTTCATTTGCGGCTGTTCAAATGGCACAACTAATAATAATGGCACGCCTGCGGTCACTGTTACGAGCACCATGAACATTGATCAGACAATAAGCTTTGGAATTGGAAAGAGCAATCAGATCATGATTGAATTTGACGGAAGCTTTATCGGTACTGGTGATCAAATAAAGCCAATTTGTGCTGCCAATGCCAATCCTAGCTTTTCAATCTTAAGCGACAACAAAGATCAAATTATTATTGAGATGGCACCTCTTGATGATGCCTGCAGCTTTCAAGTTCAAAATGGCTCACAATTCAGCAACAATTCAGAAGCCTTAACACTGTCACATTCGCAGGGCGCACTTGAAATAAATTTTGCATACGATCGGGGTTTTATTGGCGGCTCTTCAAATGATGATCTCGTCATATACGGAAAATTCACGGGCTCTGATAAAGTTTGGTCTTCATGTGATGGCGCTACTGTTTTCACCCGCGCCGCAATTATTTCAATTGATGATTCAAACGAAATTGATTTTGAGATTTTATCACCTGGTCAATTCAATAGTTGCCAGTTTTTCGTTGAAGCTAACGGCGTACAAAGCCAAGTTTTCAACGTAATGGCGATAGATCAAGTTTCAGACCTCGGCGCGAGCGGTCCGCATACAGATCTCATTCAATTAAAAGGGCTTTTTGTTGGCGATGGCAATGATGTTGTCTATTCATCTTGTGACGGCGCTTCGAACTTCACCGCACAATCAAGCCTTTTGTCCGATAGTATATCTCAAATTGAACTTTCAATTCCCTCGCCAAATAATTTTTCAAGCTGTCAATTCATAGTGGCAAATAATCAAGTTCAAAGTAATACTTATTCAATTTTAAGTATTCAAAATGCTTTCGAACTTGGCCTGCATTCGGGAAATCCGAATCTTGCAGATTTTGTCGTCGAAGGTGTATTCGCTGGCTATAGTGATCAAGTATGGGCCGCTTGTGATGGCGACAGCTTCGCCCAATATGCGCTCACTCTAGATAGCAACGCTCAATTGCGATTTGCAATCCCGACTCCAATTGATGTTCAAAGCTGTCAGCTATTTGTTCAAAATGGCAATTATCAAACCACCATTTATTCCTTTGGCAAATCACCCGCTAAATTACCGGTCCGAAACCTAAGAAGCCATACTCCTCAAAGTATTTAAAGTAGCAAAGCAATGATCCAAAATATTTTGCTACTTGTTATCTTATTGATTGCCCGGGTTGAAACCTTGCTTTTTATAAAGAAAAGACAAAAGCTTTTCGCTGATGTTTGAAGCCTTTGCTCCAATCGACACGATTAGTTCACCTTTATTAAGGTCAAAAAGAGCATCGTCCTCAGCTCCTTTGCTAAATTTGCAGGTAATTTTGTTGATCAATGTATTTATAAGTTTTTTATTGTCCTTCTTATTGCCTTCTTTTAAGTAAGACTGTGCGTTCCGACATATAGTTGAAAGCTTTTCGCGTACTTCTCGACAATAATAATTTGCTTCGTTCCCGGCTGCCATAAAGGGAGCGACTAGCGAAGCATCCATTTTAATCGGAAAGTCTTTTTCACACATTTGCTTTGGCCAAGTATTTTCAGTAACTGAAATATCATCGAGTGAGGCCTGCCACTTTTCAAGTTGTGTCTTTTGCTCCACCGACAAAGTCTCCGCCTGAGCGGGGCAAAACGTAAAAGTCTGAGATAAAAATATAGTGCACACTGAAATTAAGATTATTAGTCTGTTCATAAGTCCCCATCCCTTTGATTGTATTTTGTTAAGCTCCAAAATTGTCTCATAAGAAAAAAGTGTGTCAAGAAATCTAAGTCGAGTTATCTTGTTTGGAATAATAAACTTCTAATTGTTTTCAACTCAAAAACAGCTTTTGGCATTGACGGCAAAAATTATTTGGAAATGAGAAACAGACCCCTTAAAATCAAAACAAAAGGCCTAGAACCATTCAAAAGATGCAAACCAAAGGAGTAACCAATGAATTTAATGAAATTAAGTGCGACTCTACTATTTGTACTGGCCGCCACTTCAGTGGCAAATGCAGTTCAGAGTCCGAAATTTAACAATGATCGAAAAATGAAGGCAAAAGATGTGTTTAAAAAATGCGGGGATTGGGCAAAAAAAGAAACGGCCTCATTGAAAGAAGGAACCTCCGCAGAAAAAAACAAAAAGTATGACGAATATCTTAAATTGGCAAATTCTTGCTCATTGAATAACGGCTTCGATGGCAAAGGCAAATAACTTGATTGTCATAGTCAGCTGCTTTACTTATTTAGTATTTTACAAAGCTAAAAGTAGATTTAACAATAAATAAGATATCTGTTCATTTTGAGCTTCATCTTTATCTAAATCTAGTACTTGCGTGAAACACTGTTGATTGAGGCTCTTGGCAAAGTTGTTAAAAGAATCTGCAGCACCTTGAGCCCAAGATTCGTGGCCAGCAAACCAATCGAGATTTTCTAAAATAATTTGCGAGCTCATTTCTGAGTAGGCGTCGATGGCGCCAGTATCAGAACAGAATCCCTGCAAATTGGCGGGGGTGTTTAATGATTTTTTAAGGTCCGCAATATCCATTTTCAAAAGCATTGTTTTGGTTCGAAAAGCACCAACCAAGCCTTGAAATCTCTGCAGTGAAATTGAATTCTTGCTTAGTTTAGCTGAAATTATTTCAATTAGTTTTTGTGATATTTCATATTTGCCGTCATCGAATCCGGCGACGCCAAGATATTCATGCAACACCAAGGTCATTCGCGTCACCACTTGGCCAAGTTTTAATGTTTGCCAGCGTTTTCGATTGATTATTATTTTATGCTCTTCTGGATAATTAATTGCATCAACTTGAGTTCCGCGGAGCCAAAGATCATTTTCTGTTGAATTGACTTGGGTCAAGCCAATATGGTTTTCAATCACCGAAACAATGATAGAAAGTCCTGAATCCAATTGAGCAGAATTTAAGTATTGAACGCATTTGCGTGCAGACTCAACAAATTCTTCGGCTGAGGCGTCACCACCATTGCCGACAGAATTTCCTCCGCTTTCGGCTTTTGCAAAATTTGCGAGTAAGAAAATAATAAATGCACTAAATATAATCTTCATAAATCCTCACTTGGTCACCGGAAATAATTGTATAGCAAGGGTATACACTTCTGTTGGATTTTCGCATTCAAGTTCAGCCGAAAGTTTTTGACTGAATTCAGATATCATTTTTTTTGCTCTTTCAATTTTTTTGCGACTGGTAGCTGTTGTAATCGACAAAAATTCTCTGTGCTCAACTGGCACACTTTCAAGCTTCTCTGATGCCAACTGCAAATTTTGTCGATGATATGAGCGAATTGCACTTGAAGGAACATCTTTGGATGTTGTGAGAGGCTTTGTCGTCTGCTTGAATCGGCCATCTTTAACCCTTATAATCCCCATCCTTTCTAACCTGGACATGGCTTCTCTTGCAAAAGTGGGATCGATACCGAGTTTTTGGGAGATCCACCTCGAACTATATTGATTGTCTGAAAACTCTCCTAGACTTAAAATCGCAAAATGGTACCAATCCGAAATAAGGCGAAATTGATCAGCCGTTAGCGTCTGAATGCTAGTCAGGGCAGTCTTGGGAGCTTTAAATCCGGGATGCATTTCACGAATCATTTTAGTAGAATCATCCTCATTCAATTCAAGCTTTTCGATCAAATGTGCAGCTTGTTTTGGCGTTAGATTCTTTTTCCCGCTAATAAGTCCTGATAGTTGCGAGGGGCTTATTTCAAGGATTCGGGCAAAGGCCCGTAATGAGAACTGGTTGTTCTTCTTTTTTCTTTCAAATAATTGTTGCGTTAAAAAGTCTTGATGAAACTTCATGATTTTGAAGTTTTTGTATAAAGCCTCCTATAAGTCAAACTTAAATTGAAAACAGGTGTTTTCAAATTGTAAACAGCCATCCACCATTGGCCTGGGTGTCTTCAATGGGAAAACAGTTTTCATTTTGAAGCCTTTGTTTGGTTTGTTTTCAAATTTTGCAAAATATAAAGTTAGTTTGAGGCTCGATACATTCGCGCCCAATCCTAAATGTATAAACCTAAGGAGGCCCATTTGTTTAAGATTCTCTCATTTCTAGTTTTTGCAGGCTTTATTTCGTCATGTACAATTTTGCCCTTCAATGTGGGCACACCTTCATTTATGAAATCCAAAAAGGATCTCCCGCCAAAGGTTGAAGTTACAGACTTCGACGCCGATTTAGTTAATCGTCATGGGGTTCGCATTTGGATTGAGCAACCAGTTTGGGGCGAACCTATTCAAATTGCAAAGCAACGAGGGGGTTTTATAATTGTTCGGCGCACCACAAATCGTCCTTTGCTGCAAGTTTACCATGACAGCACTTTAACTGGGGCTGAATGCCGATGGGAATCCTTTGGGCTAGAGCAAAATCGAAATACCAAGCGCGCTGATGATTTGAGCTTCGGCACTGGAGTCGCCAGGGACTCTAAAGACTGGCATGGTGATGGTCAGTACTATGTTGATTGCGATAAAGTAAAAGAAGTGATTAAAACAGACCCTCGCTACAAATCGGCAATAAAAGAATAGACGCGGACAAACTCGCCCAAAAGCCCAGTTTTTAAAAACACATTTATTTGCAAAAGTCTGTAGAACAGGCTTAAATAATTCACATGAACTTTAAAAACTACTATCACGAAAATTCTTCTTCTGATGTCCGAAAATCTCTACAACATCTGAATTTAGGCGATCACAAAATTGCGGTTTGGAATGCTTTTGTCGATTCAAATCTGATGGACGTGACGGACGATGACTTCTCGGTTCTTCCGAGGCTTTTGCCGGCCTCTTACCTACCCGTGATAAAGAAAAACGCAAAGGATGTTACAACTTTTTGTTTGCGCCTGCTTTCACTTTCAGAAAAAGAAATTCGAGCCATTGTGCCACGCGGGCCAATTCGTGATTTTCTGATTGATGATCTTGAAGTGCTTCGCTTTCGGCCAAAACGTCTGACCGGAAGTTTTCGTTTTGATATGGCCGTTGTTGGCCCACCCAATTCAACTCATCCCTTACAACTTCTTGAAATTAATGAAATTGGCTTTGATGGTCTTGCGCGCTCTTCGTTCTTTCAGAAGACACTCTTAGATTTGCTTCCGCAACTTAAAAAACGCGTGATCTCAATGGATACTGCCGCAGCCGAAGTTCGCAATATGCAAAGGCTCGGAACTCATACCGCTCGTATTCAATACGATTGCTATAACTGGGACGAAGAATATCTTTTACAAACCGCTGAGCAAATGGGGGCCAGAGTACATTTGATATCACCTGAGCAATTTAATTGTAAAATTGATGATGATTTTCCCCTGTTAAAAAAAGAGAAATTTTCATTTCAAAAAGGTCGCGTGAAAATTGGCGCAAGGTTAATTCCCGACGCCCTCAATATGAGTTTCGCGTTTGGACTTTCAGATTATAAAAAAGGTCGAGAACTCTACGCCAAAATCATTCGTTCCCAAACTCCCCAGTATGGACCATTCGTAACGGGCCTGGTGGCATCTAAAACAATATTGATTCTTTTAAATGATCCACTATTGAGGCGTAAACTACTAGGCAGCTCAAGCAAATTGCAAAATAGCATTTTACCTGCCTTTTCACTTGAAAGACAACGTGAACAGGTTCTGGCCAGGAGTAATAGTTTAGTTCTGAAGCACGTCGACGGATTTGGTGGGCAACAAGTATATATGGGTCAAGATCTGGTTCGCCAATTAAAGAAAGTCAAAACCAGGCAAGAGCATGAATATGTTTTGCAAAAGAAAACTCTCCTTAACTCAATCGATGTCGATGGCATTCTTTCGAGACCAAAACGGGCCATTTCAGATCTTGGAGTATTCGTACACTACGATTGGCAAAATGGTCAGTATCGACACTTTGAAGTTGGCGGCCTAATGAGCCGAGCCACCAATAAGGGTCTTAAGGTCAACGTCAGCAGCGGCGGATTACAAGTCGCAGTAATGCTAGAGCGAGGAAAGTAGCTGGTTAGGGACATTTCAAGCTTGGTACTATTGAAAACTTTTTGACTCTTGGCTTACCCCAGGCTTTTAAATTCTCTCTATGAATCTCAACTGTAAAATATTGGTGAGCAATTCCTCCTTTTTCACAGGCAATAATCCAACGATCCTCCTTAATTTGGCAGGCGGCCAATAACCTAGCGTGAGGTCCCTCGGCTCCCACATCTGACGGATTCCAGGCAGCACCAATATCTGCAATTCTCCCTTGATAGTCAAAACAAGACTTCAAGACTCTAGCGGGAATATCTTTTATAGTCGTAATCACTTTTGCAAAGGCGTAATTGATTTGAAGAAATAAAAAGACAGTAAAAATTAAAAAGATTTCTTTTAACACGACCACGCCTGCAATTTAAAATCTGAAATTGAGACCTTATTCCCCGTAGCTAGCCCCTAAATCACGAGGATCGGCAACTCCTTTGAGGTTTGCAGTTTCATTGGCAACAGCGTTGACCCGACATCCAATATCAGAAACTAAGACTTTGTATCCTTTTTCCTGAAGACCTTGCTGAACTAATTTACTAAAGCCAGGAGATTCAAGAACAATTTGATCTGGACTCCATTGATGGTGAATTCTCAAATAACTTATCGATTCATAAAGCGGGAGCTTAAAGTCTAAATAATTTAATATTGTCTGCGCAACGCAAGTGATAATGCGAGTGCCGCCCGGAGCACCGAGGCCAAGAACCGGTAGCTGATTCTTCAAAATAATCGTTGGCGCCATGCTACTCAAAGGAGTTTTTAAGGGCGCAATCGCATTGGCGGTGCTGCCAACCGCGCCGTACAAATTGCTTGCTCCGGGTTTTGCCGAGAAGTCATCCATTTCATTGTTTAGCAATATTCCGGTCCCTGAAACCACCAAGCCCGAGCCCATCCAGCCGTTAATGGTTTGGGTTGAAACAACCATGTTCCCTTCAGAGTCTAGGATACTAAAGTTCGTCGTTTCGAGCGATTCATACTTTTGAGGATTCCCGGCCCCAACCTCATTAATTTTTTTAGAATGTTCGAGTGAAATATTTTTTCGAATGACTTCTGCATAAGATTTAGAAAGCAATCCTTTTAAAGGAATACTCTTTAAAAATTCAGGATCTCCCATAAAACTTGCGCGATCTGCAAATGCCTGTTGCATTGCTGAGGCCTCTAAATGAATTGCATCGACAGATCCGTATCCCATAGTCCCAAGAGCATCATGCTCTAAAATATTTAAAATTTCGACAACATGAGTTCCGCCCGAACTTGGCGGTGGCATCGAATAAATATCAAAGCCATGAAAACTTCCCTTCACCGGTTCGCGCCACTTCACTTTGTATTTATTTAAATCTTGTAAACTTAGAATGCCTTTTTGACTTTTACTTTCTTTTACAATGGCCCTCGCAATCTCTCCTCGATAAAATACTTCAGCCCCTTGCTTTGATATTTTGCCTAGCGTTTGCGCCAGATCTTTTTGGACCAAAATATCGCCTAACCTATAGGGCTCTTCATTTGCTTTTAAAAATATTTTTGCTGATGCTGGGTACTGAGATAAAATTGATTTTCGCTCCAGTATGGCTGCAGCCAAATCTTTGTAAACTGCAAAACCATTTTCAGCTAATAACTGAGCTGGAGCCATCACCTGAAGTCTCGAAAGTTTTCCGAAGCGTTTGTGAATTTCAAGTACACCGGCAACCATGCCTGGCGTGCCTGCTGCCAAGATTCCGTCAGTCGATAGTTTCGGAATCACCTCGCCGCCTGAATTCAAAAACATTTTCTCCGTGGCTTTCAAAGGCGCTCGTTCGCGAAAATCAATGGCATAAACTTTTTGCGTTTTAGCTTCTCGATAAATCAGAAAGCCTCCGCCACCAATACCTGTTGAATGCGGCCTCTCAACTGAAATTGCAAAAGAAGCTGCAACCGCGGCATCAATGATATTTCCGCCCTGATGAAACATTTGAGCTGCAGCTTTGGTACTTGCAACTCCTTGAGTCGAAATCACGAATGATTTGCCAATCGCTTCGTACTGATTTCGCGTTTCGGAATTTTGCTGAACTGCAAATGGGAACACCTTTGAATTCGGTGAATTTTCAGACTTCTGCGCCTGCGAACAGCCTTCGCTTATTACAATCAAAATCAAAAAACATAATAATCGAGATTTTTTCATAGCAGAAATAATGCTTTAATTTTGCAATAATACAAGTGGCACCGCTCAAAACCGCTCAATATTCAGCTCGACTGATCAAGCGATTGATCAATAGACATAACCCAAAACTACTTCGAAATTGTATCGCGCATTGATGCCTTCATAATAATTTGTGGTTTCAAGGTGATCGCCGTTGGCAGGATTGAAAAAGCGATACAATGGGGAGCTTCCTGCCGGCGGGACAGTGTAAATCCAGCCATACTGCCCTTCAAGTGTGGCTCCCTCGCAGCTTGCAATCAGCGAAATGAAATGCCTGTTTGTGTAACAGCGGTAAATAGGGATGGAATTAGCATCCTTAGAGGCAAGAAATTTAAAAGCCTCTGATTCAAATAGAAAGCCGGCATTCAATCCTTCAAACTTTGAGGCCGTGAAGAAGTGCTCTCCAGTCATGACATTATAAAAGCGATAAATTTGCGCTAGTGCCGGGGGACTTGTCGGAATTGGCGGAACTGTCCCAACTGGCGGGGTGATCAAAATTGGAGGCGAAATAGGACTGAAAGCTTGATAAGTCGCAAGCATGCCGGAGCTCACGTCAGATAGCCGGCCGACAACTACATATAATCGAAAACTATAATCGCCCGCGGGGGTATCTCCTCTACGAAATACCGCATTCCACTTCATGGTATTATAGACTGACAATTCAAAGCGACCATATCCTGCATCGGGAAAATTGGCCTGCGGCAAATCTGGTGAATATATTCCCATAGCGTATTGTTGATCTTCAGTAGAAAGTATAATCGGCAGATTTTGCTCGGGCGAAAGATTATTGAAGCTAATCGCTTGAAGTGATTTATGAGTAGGATCAAAGGTCCAAGCATTTTTAAAATCTGTGCCCATATAACCAGTGAGTGCTTCAAAGGTCGCCGACTTATGATCTTCAGAGACTTTAAAATCAACTAAATATTCAATTACGTTTGAAAGTCCTGCGTACCCGATGCTTACTTTTTTCGTTAGTAAATCATTTGAGAGATTCGACCTATTTTGAGCGACGGTGATATTTGGGTTTCCGCCACAGCCACTCGGATAGGAGTAATTGACGGGGGTCCAAAATGCCATTTGCGATGTCGTTTGCAAATTATTACCTACAGCCTCAAGTCCAATCAGAATGCTAGTCGAAGTCGCGTTATCGGCCAAGGATCCTGCCTCAGTCGGATTAAAACATTCCCCGAGGCCATCAAATGCAGAAGCCGATTGCAATTCTCGCCCATGATCATCTTGATTAATAAATTCTTTGCCATTCCAAGTAAGCGAGCCAATCGCGCCCGCGAGGCGTGATGAAGTTGAAATTGAAATAGTGCTTCCGAGCGCAGGAGCACTGATCGAACTATCGCCAGAGTTTTGGTTGGCAATTTCATTGAGATGAAGAGGAGAGCCACTTGAAAAAATAGGTGCGACACTTTGCAGAGCTGATGAAGACTTCAAAGTATCAAAATTGCCGCCACAGTTTTGAAAGCTCAGTGAACCACATAATACAAAGAAAGCCATTGCACTGATTTTTATGCTGCTTTTAATATATTCAAAATTCATGAAGCCCCCTAGCTTAAGAAGCTTCACTATCTATGCCGATTTATAATGAATAGAATAATTTTAACCCGCTGTACTCGAATAGATTATTTCAAAACAGCAAAATCATGACAGGATTATCGACGCCAAAAAAGTGAATTGTATCAATATAAGACACTAGAAAATTACTTAGCCCCGCCTTTTGTCGAATCCTATTTTTGTGCCTGGTGCCTCTAGAATTTAAATCAAATAAGTACCCGAATTCAAAAGTCATTTCATTTAATGTTCAGGCCGTACATTCCGATAATTGACACAGAAGGGTCGCATTGATGCAAAAGCTTTTAAGTAAGAAAACCTGGATCATTAATTCATCCGCTTCAAAGAAAAAAGCAGCGCTTCTTTGTTTGATTATCTATTTTCTTCTGGCCCTTTTTTATGTGAACAACGGCCAGGAATTCATATACAATCGATTGGTCAATCCAATGTTGTTTAGACTCAGAAACCAAACTGAGTATTACTCTAAGTTAAATCCGCACCTCAAAATTTTTGCAGTTGATCAAAAAACCATGAATGAGATTCAATCCGAACAAATGCCAATTGAAGAATGGACGATTTTATTTGAAGCCCTGGCAAAATCCCACCCGAAGGCCATCTTTATTGATAAAGCGTTCTCACTTCCTTTATCACGAGACCCCAATGTGATTCATGCTTTTCAAAATGCACTTCATGCAGCAGCTCCAGTGAATGCAGGCGCCATTGTTGCGCCTATAAAGTTTCTTACTATGAATGAATTTACTCCGAAGCAAAGTTTTGATCAGCAACTAGGCTCCTTAAAAATATTCAAAGCCTTTGCCTATGGACCGAGGCCAGAAATTATTGATTCTTTTGCTCACCTGGGTCATACAAACGATGATGGCGACGGTTATCTTAAGCCTCTCTATCGATTTTCTGAAAGCCAAGCGATTCCTCATTGGGGCCTAAACCTTGGTGATGGTCTCAGTGTCCAAAATGGCGAAATTTATTTTGATAAGCATCACATTTCGGTTAATGAAAACGCCGCACTCTTAGTTAATATGGGGCCTTTGCTAAACTACTGGATGAATACCTACAGCATGATTGACCTTCTCAAAAGTGCCCGAGCAGGCAAAACTTTAGTTAATATCAAAAATGACGACGTCGTTATTTTACTTACCACTATGTATCAAGGAACCACGGCATATAAAGCCACACCTGCGGGTTCAATTCCTGGCGGCTTTGTATTGGCAGAAGTTGTCAACAGCGCCCTCAATGGTACTTGGGTCACACTGATTGGCGGTGAGCTCGCCTACCTTGCCCTTGCTTGTATGATCGGTTGCTTTCTGGGTTGGGCCTTAGCAGGATTTTGGATTTGGCCGGTACTTTTATTAATTGAAAGCCTGCTGTTTTTAAGTGGGTATTATGCCTTCAAATTCTATACTTTTCACCTACCATGGGCGTTTCCAGCCATCGGTGTGTTTTTTGGCGGCGCCGTTTTATTTGCTGAGAAAAGTCGCCTCATGGCAGCAAGCGCAAAGGTCGTTCAAATTTCTCTCGAAGGCATGGTCGGTCCCGACAAACTAAAACAACTTTTGAATGCAAATGGACACTTTATTCTTGAGCCCCAAAATCAAGTCCTGACCATTTTATTTATTGATATTGTCGGCTTTTCGGCAGCAGCAGAGCGCGAACCTCCGCAAGTTGTTTTTAGCAATTTAAGAGAAATCCTCAGCCTGATTTCTGAAATTGTGCACGAATATGGCGGCATCACCGATCGTTCTCTGGGCGATGGCTTACTCTGTTATTTCGGCTATCAATATTCAAAGAATGAAAAAGAAAAATTCACTCACGCCGAAAAGGCCCTCAATTGCGCAATTCGCATTCAAAAAGAAATATTGAATCGTGATATCGAAGCATTTAAAAAAGGGTCTCATATTTTTCCGATTCGAATTGGTGTCAATACAGGTGAAGTTTATATTGGCGATTTGGGTGGAAAAAATCGTATAGACTTTACCATAATCGGGCATGCGGTTAACTTCGCTCAACGCCTCGAAGCCGGCTGTCAAAACTATCACATCTTATGTGGAGCCGTAACCAGGGATCATCTGATGCAAAAGAGCCAACTGTCTGAAAAGTTAATAAAGAAATATATTCCGGTAAAAAACTATTCTCAACTTGTAGAGTCCTATGAGCTTGATCCTTTCGCCGAAGAGCCAATATTGCGAGAAAGTAGACATCGCCTCATTCGCTCAAAAACTAAGGCCGAAAGAAATCGCGTTCGCTGGCCTGCCAAAGTCGGCGGCCTCTATTTGAAACTAACTGAAGACTCAAGTGAAGGAGGATTATTTGATTTTTCTCTATCAGGCTTGGGCGCCAAACTCGAAAAATATTTCGGTAGAGGTGCCATTCTCTCTTTCTCGATTCACTCCCAAGATGGCGAGCTCAACAAAATTCTGACTCAAAATAATCTCGGCAATCTTCTTGGCGAAGTACGCTGGGCATGGCCCGACTCGGATGGCGGCTTTCGCACCGGAATTCTATTCAAAAATTTCAGTCCCGAACAAGAAGCCCTTTTATTGCAAAATTTGCGGGCTTTTGAAAAAGACGAGACTCAGAGTGCTTAGAAAATGGACTGGCAGCTCGCACTTACTTTAAATAATAAATTTGTATTCGCATAATCATTCGGACTTGAGTTCGAATAACTTTGAGAAATCAAAGAGTCCGTACAATTTAAGTGACTAATAGCCGTCTCACAGGCCTGAACATTGTTCGAGTTTGCGCTCGTAGCGCCAGCTTGCTCAGCAGTTTGAAGCGCCGTCATTGTTGAATGGGTTGAAGCATTTACCCCAAGTTGATTTGGATATCCCGTCAATGAAAAAACCTGAGTCTCGCAGGTTGAGAGATTTGCCCCAGCATAGCATTTTACAATCTGGGTGCAGACGGTAGCGACTAGTCCCGCAGTAAATGTAGACGTACCAAGGACCGGAGAAAAAACTGCCCCAGGATTTCCGGTATTGGTGCCCATACAGCCGAATTGCAAAGCAAAAACTGTGAAACAAAACAGAATCTTTTTCATTTTGAACTCCGGCTTTTTGAAAGCGGAAAAACTTGAAAATTGATTTGATATATACGTTCCTTTAATTTGTCGTCTTCAGCTATGCTCATGATTTGCGACCGAAAATCCTCAACCATTTTCTGAATTCGATTGAAACTCTCTTGCGACAATCCAACCGTGACCGCAGAAACCTCGCGCTCATCTGGACCAAATCGGTCGAGGGACTCTACCGCCAGGCCCATCATTTGCTTATGAAATTGCACGACGCCAAAAGAAGAAAATTTGTTCCCCGTAGCGACACTTTCCTGAGCGAGTGTCCAAGTTTTTGCTTTTTTTGAAATGAGTTTTAGCGCTTCTAATTTTGCCAACGCATTTTGTACATCTGGTTTTGAAACATAGGGAATCAAATTCTCCGAAATCTCTTCTTCAGAAGTTGGTGGGACCTTCAGACTTAACAATTCACGAATGGGTATATGATACCATTTAGAATAATATTCAAATTGATCCTGTGAAAGCGGAAATTCATTTTTGAATTTTTTAAGCTTTATAAGTTGATGAGCAAAATGTTCGCGCTCAGATAAGGTTTTGGCTTTGTTAAAATGAGTTAGGTTTCGAAAAAAATCTCCCTCGGCTAAACTCAATTGAAAAATATCAATAACCTTTTCAATTGTCTCAGCCGATAAGTGTCGCTTTTTCCTCACAACTAAATGTAAAAAGTTCGGCGCCGTTAAGCCTGCTCTTTGCGAAAACCAGCGATAGGAAAATACCTTCTTGTCTTTTTTTCTCTGTGCAATGAGCGCCAATAAGAGCTCTCGGTAATCTTCAAATTTGAATATGTTGAGCTTAGACCCCATAAATTCATTCTACTTGATTCGCCAGTTGTATACCAACTATATATGTTTTATTAGATCACTTTAATTTAATGGCGTGTTTACGACATGTTATATTAGTCTACGTATACCAATTGAATACGAAAACTTTCATTTCGCGAGACTTTCCAGACCATTTTTGTGGCCCTTTGGCTTATGATTGAATTCAAATAACCGATTCAAATTAGAATGGGACATTTCAGCAGAAACATAAAAACATAAATGGAGACTCAAATGATTTTACTTAAAGTTATCATGTGCACCTTCCTCATTATTTTCACCAGCGCTTGTGGCCTCAATTCGGCTTCAAATGACGATACACAACTCATCGTGCGAAATATCGGCCCTTACGGTAAAAATGTGGATCGCGCTAGCCTTACAACCAAATACATTCTCCACAAAGATGATGCCCTCTCACTCGATTTTTCAAGCCTAAGTTTTGATTTGAACAAGAGCCCTTCGGTGAATTTCTATGCTTTTTACAATCCGACGTGTAAGGCTTTACCCAAAGGAGGTTATGCCTGCGAAAGTTCAGGCGCTCAAATCTGCGTATTGAATTTGGCTTTAACAAATTCTGATATTGTCTCCCTCCAAAAAAGTTTTGCCGAGGTTCCAATGTGTGAATATAGCCAAGGCGCAAATCATACTGTCATTTGCCCAATGCTTTCCTTAGCAATTACAAGCAGCGGAGAATATCCATTTTTTGCATCCTCCGGCGAAAAAGTTGAATTAAATGCCCATAGCTTTTGTGATGGCGCTAGTTATATTTGGCGATCAAACTGTAACGACACCATCACCACACAAATCGCGCAAGAACTTACTCAAAAAATTGGTCCTACAAACAGCTACCTTTGCAGGCCTGTGAGTTCGACTTACTAAAGTTTGTATCAAAAAAGCTTTGAGAAATTTGAATAACAAAAATACAATGTCTGAAAAAGCAAAGGAATCAGCTATCAAAGAATGTATTTTTATGGTTTTATTGGCCTGCCTCGCTTGGCCTCCTAGTGACATTGATCTCGAAATTGAGCCCGAAGCTGATAAGTTGAAATCAAAATGGGAGAGCTAATTCAAACCCTATTAATTGTGATGCTACTTTTTCATTCCGTTAGTTATGCTAGCTCTTCGGATTGCTCAGTGATACTCAGCATTTCTTATTGCGGGCCTTCAGAGCCCCCGTGCAATTCAGGCACAGTACAAAATAAAGAAGTGAAATCCTCAGAGTCCGCTTGTGAAGAATTTTGTAAAAAAATATTGAAGGATAATACCGAGCTCAATGAATGTGACGAAAACACAGGGCTATGCCGAAAAATTGAAAAAGCCCTATGGTCATTTTCAAGAGGAAAAAAAATTCGCTGGAAGTCCTGTAAATCCAAATAATTGAAAACTGGGCCCTTAGATTGTAAAAGCGTGTCAATTTGAAACACATCTGTGGACCTTTTTTGAAGAATTGCTGCTTCCTCTGAAAACCAAAGATTTTAAATCGCCGTCCCAAATTGTCTATATGGGTTCATCATTCAATTAAACTGTCAAAAGATTGCACAGATATTGGCACTCGCTACAAATGTATTTACGAAAATGATTTTTTACAAAGCCTCTGAATTGAAGTTCAACAATTAATATATTTTGGACTCTATTAAAAACTCAGGATTCATACGACAATTGGTTATGAACTGGGAGAATAAAAATTTATGAAAACCCCTTTCACTCACAATAGGTTTTTTAACTATATTGCCTTCTTCGCGCTTGTCTCTATCATTTTTGCAGCCTGCAGTCCCGAATCGCGGTTTGGGGCCTATTCCGGCGCATCAGGCCCAGGCGTAAACGACGCAGCCAGTGCTCCCGCTTCTGGATCCAATGGCGCCGCAAGCCCCCTTCCTCCGCCCCCCGCGCAAGCAAACTCATGTGGCGTCTTACCGGCCCCTTATAGCGACAGTATTTGCGTAGGCTTTTATCGCAGCACCGGAAACGCTCAAGTCATAAATTATTGCGATTGCCAAAATGGCCAGGGCACGACTCCGCCAACGGCCGGGCCAACCCCAACTTCAAATCCGCCTGTCGCAATCAATCCTCCTCCCGCAGGGTCTTCTTGCGTAGACCAAGTAGTTACTTATACTAAAACTCTGCAAGCAGTTGCCAGTCCTGGCGGCGTTAACCCAAGTGGCATGACGATCGAAACGCCAAATTTTGATTACAAAATGAATCCTGGCGAAGTTCTTTCGATTGAGCTTCCTGATAGCTCTGCCATTCAAAAATTTCCTTTGTGGCAATATCCGGACTTGGGGTTATACTGGGGAAGTCGAGATTCTCAAGGCGCGAGAGACATTTCGATTTCAGAATGCCGCGGCGATTTCACTTCAAGCTCGGCACAAATCTTAGTTCCTTTTGATTCGCCGTTTTCACCAAATGGGTCTGTTAGTTTTTATTTTTTAAGTCCCAGCGAAACAGTACTGCCAAGAAATGACTTTCCTTATTTTAGAGTGCGCCAAAATGGTAGAGGTCGTTGGTTTATAAACATTCGACATCATGGCTGCCTTGAAGGCGCAGCAAGCATCGCTCCTTCGTCTTGCACCATTTTCTGGTCAATGGGTTAAAGGCTTGAGCATAGACAAATGAGTCGACAAGAAAAAAAGCTAACCAGGTGGCGCAGTCAGACGACGGACAAGAGAAATTGAGGATCATCGATTTCTTTATCCCGATCGATATTTGCAATTCGTTTTTATTCCGCAAGAACGCAATCGAAGCCAAGACAGGCTGGCAGGATTGGCCCCTCTTGATCTACCCACGCTTATCCTCATTTCAACAAGGAAGACCTTGCTCTTGTCAGCGGATTTAGTTAGATCTTGAGCATAGACCTTGATTGAAACGAAAAACTTTATGAACATAAATCCAATTGTTAGCTTACCCTGGTATAACTTTAGAGAGACCGAATACCTAATAGATCAAGTTTGGCACTCATTAAAAAAACATTGCGATTTGAGAATGTCGAAACGGATGCCCACGCTTTTAGATCGCAAAACGCCGCATTTGAAAGCTTTGGCGAGCCCCAATTTAGTTATGACCCAAACATGTGGTTTTGACATCGCCGCAGGAACCTTGAAACCTCTCAAGATGATTGCCACCCCCATTTATCAAACTGAAGGTGCCAGTAACGGAGAATATTCGAGCTTTTTAGTAACCAGAAAAGATTCAAAAATTGACTCACTCTCTTGCGCTTTGGCAAAAGGAAGATTTGTTGCCAATGATAATCGTTCTTTCTCTGGCTATCATTGCATTCTAGAAAGTTATTCAGTGAAAGTTCATTGGAGCGGCAGCCATCTACAGTCTATCGAGATGATAAAATATGGCGCAGCTGATTGGGCGGCCATTGATGTTGTCACCTGGGGTCTTTTAATGAAGTATCGACCTGAATTCGTCAGCGACCTCAAAATCTTTGGCCAAACTCGCAAAGTCTTAGCTCCACCACTTGTCACTTCTGCCTTAACCTCGGATTGCGAAGTTGAGAATATGCGTAAAGCCCTAACGACATTATGTGAAGACCCTATCGGAAAAAAAGCTCTAACAAAAATCCTAATTAACGGCTTTCAGATATTGAGCGAACAGCAGTATCAAGAATCAATCTATGTCAGATTGAATTAAGAAATGCCTTTTGTTTTAGCTGTTTCTTAAGATTCAATTAAAAATGAAGACACAAAGGGTTATTAAATTTTATTTCTTTGCCTCGACCTTCGTCGTGACCTAGCCTTTTTGTAACCAAAAAACCAATAGGAGGGTTTTAGATGAAAGTATTAGGAATATTAGTTTTTGTATTGATGGCCACGGTAGCCCAAGCACAAAGCAACTATGGATACGCTTATTATGGGACGCCAAATTTGAAAATGACTCTTCCACCAAACCAATTGCATTTGCAGGATCGAGTCAATGGGACCTCAAATATTACCGAACAGAGATTCGGCCAAATTATTGACGAAGTTATGGTTCGTTGGATTGCGATAGCCAAAGCAAAAGGCGTCAACTTAACTGTTGATAAAAGATGGACCGATCCAACTGTGAACGCATTTGCTAGTCAAAGCGGCAATAACTGGCAGATTTCAATGTTTGGAGGACTTGCACGACGTCCCGAAGTTACAGAAGACGGCTTTGCTCTCGTTGTTTGTCATGAGCTAGGTCATCACTTTGGTGGTTACGCTTTTTATGAGGGCGGCAATTGGGCCGCTGCTGAAGGCGAATCAGACTATTTTGCAACTGATGTTTGTGCGAAATACGTTTGGGGTAAAGATTCTGCAAGAAATACAGCTTTCGGCAGATTGGCGAGCATTCCACCTATAGTAAAACAATCTTGTGACAGCGCATGGTCTGGCAATGCTAATGCACAGGGCTGGTGCGTAAGGGCTGCCGCAGGTGGGTATTCACTTGCAGTTTTACTAGCTGCACTTGGAGGCGATCCAGCTCCACAATTTGACAAGCCAGATGCGACCAAAGTTCCGCAAACCAATACTGCTCACCCAAGAGGTCAGTGTCGACTTGATACTTATTTTCAAGGGGCACTCTGCACTAAGAAATGGGATCTTGCAGTTATTCCTTCAAAGGGCTTTCCGGCTGGACAAGAATCAGCGGCCGCTGAACTTGAAGCCATGAAATATTCTTGTTTCACAAAAGAAAATTTCAAATTGGGTGCGCGTCCACTTTGTTGGTTTAAACCAATGAACTAGTTCTGATCTAATTCTGCAATCTTCAAAAGACGGGTTTATAGTGAACTCGTCTTTTTTTTAAACCTGCGAGTAACTTAAATATAGGATTTTAAATGAAAATATTTCTTTTAATCTTTACACTCTTTCTAGGTGCTCAACAGGCGTTAGCTGCAGATCAACCAGTTCCCGCTCCGACGCCATTGCCCGCGCCTGAGTCAAGGGCCGTTGAAGTTAAATTTTACGGAGGTCTCACCGGTTTTGATGATGGAGCCTACCGAGTTTTGAAGTCTGCAATGGCTTCACTTTTAGCAGATGGCGTGCTCGAACAGTTCAAAACAACATTTTGGGGCCGCGAAGGTGGATCAACTTTTTGTGTTGAACTCGGACACGACCCAAAACTTAAGATTGAACAAGTGACTTATATCCTAGGCTCTATTCAACCTCGATTTAATTCTTTCTATGAGTATACACCTCTAGAAAAATGTCCGTAATCAGACAGCCAAAGCTTTAACTTCGCATGAGTCGATGAATTTCTTGGCGAAGAAGGGCATGAAAGTTTTGAACTTCCTCCTCGTTAACTTCACCATTTTGAAGTTCAGGTGCTTGAAATGGTCCACTCAAAAAATGATCGAGCTTAACGGGCCGTGGAAGAAGAGAAAGCCCCCAACCCCGCAATATGGGCAAGGGCCATTTTAACTTTTGATAGACTTTAGTGGTCACTGGATTTTCATAAAGAGTATAAATATCGTCGGCCGCAGGACAAGCCGCCAAAATGACCGGCACTTGAGATTTGATGGCCAACCTTACAAAACCGTAGCGCCCCTCCCAATCCACACGATACTTTTCATTCGAAGAACGTAGTGATTCTCGCATTCCTCCAGGAGAAATAAGTACCAAATTGCCACCGGCAAGGAGCTCTTGACCCACTTCGGGAGTTCCCATAACGGCTTTCAATCTTGAGAAAAATTGCGCAATCCCTGGTGTTTGAAAAATTCTTCGGTCTGCTAGTCCTACGCAATAACGACCGGTTTGCAGGTAAATCTCTGACGCCAGCATAATAATATCATAAGTCGCAAGACTGTGATTGATGACGATCAAGGCGGGGCCGGACTTAGGAATTTTCTCTAAGCCGTGAACATCGTATCGATGATACTGTTTCAAAAACGAAATGATCTTCATTCCCGCTTGAAAAACCGGATCTTGTGTAGGAGCCTTTTGTTCTTGCATAGTATATTCTTATATTATTTTTTACGGCATGCAATCAGTTCAAAAGGCAATGGGGTATAAGAAATGAAA
The DNA here is from genome assembly GCA_043739185.1 of Bdellovibrionales bacterium. Taxonomy (GTDB): domain Bacteria; phylum Bdellovibrionota; class Bdellovibrionia; order Bdellovibrionales; family JAMPXM01; genus JAYTQQ01. The sequence continues at coordinate 223 of JAYUEN010000388.1, read as the reverse complement.
TATTTGATCTTGGCTTTGGCTTTGTGTTCCCTCTGCGGACTGAGTCGAGCGCATGCCGCCACCCAGACTTTTAATTTTTTAGCTGAACTTAGTTTTGCTTCAAAACCCCAAACCGAGCCTTCCTTTCCTAAGACAATAGGTAAGCCGATTATGATGCAAGCTAGTTTCGAAACCAAAGACTCTGATGAAAAGCTAAAAAAACTTTATCAAAATGAAGTATTAG
>JAYUEN010000387.1:0-91517 GCA_043739185.1 Bdellovibrionales bacterium | reverse complement strand
TATTTGAGTGTGAGGCAACAGCCGAATCGCGAGAGCGACGAGGGCAGGAGCCCGAAGCCATTCCGGTTGGGAACGCCAATTTGTTTCCTTCATTTTTGAATACTTACAAGTTGACCCCATTTGACTGCTTCAACCAATAGGCATATCAAGTAATTCCATGCGATTTTTTTCAATATCGGTATTTTATGACATCAGATAATAAATTTTCAGAATCGATTTCTCTAGTTTACCAAAACTATATGGTCCCGCTGATATTTGAATCTTATGCGGTTGATCTTGCAAAACGTGTCTCGCTCCAATTGCCGAAATCGATACTTGAAATTGCCGCCGGGACAGGCGTTGTCACAAAGCAGATGGCCTTAAGACTCCTGCCGGAGGCACACTTAATCGTAACAGATCTCAATCAACCGATGTTAGATCTTGCTCAGCAGAACATTCATGACAATCGCATTATTTGGCAGCAGTGCGATGCTCTTTCACTGCCATTTGAAGATCAAAAATTTGACGCCGTTGTCTGCCAATTTGGAGCTATGTTTTTTCCGGATCACATTCGTGCGTACAAGGAGACCCATAGAGTCTTAAATCCCAATGGTCGCATCTATTTTAATGTCTGGGATAAAATATCAGAGAATCATTTCACTCAAGAAGTCGAGCAAGCATTAGAAAAATATTTTCCGAATGATCCCCCTAAATTCATGTCACGGACTCCACATGGATATTTTGACGTAGTAAAAATTCGACATGAACTTGTAGCTGCCGGATTTTCTAAAATTGAAATCGAAACACTTACCCATGCGAGCAAGGCACCTTCACCACATTTTATTGCAACGGCATTTTGTACCGGAACCATACTGCGCTCTGAAATTGAATCACGGGCCCCAAGCTCACTGCAAAGAGTCACTTCCTATATAACAGACGCATTGACAAAACGCTTTGGCACCGGACCAATTGAAGGCAAAATTCAAGCCTTAGTGATCAGTGCAATAAAACTACCAACTTAAGTGATTCGTTTTTAATACGATGTTCTAGAGCACGCCTTTTTTCATTCCTCTTAATCAAAAAGTTAGGGCGGTCCTCAAATTTACTAATTTGCATTTGCATTGCACTTAAACAAATTGGATAAGAATGAAATGCTAGAAACACAGCGATTGTTCATTAGGGAATGGCGGGAGTCAGATGTCGGCCACTATCTCAATTTGGCCACCGATATTGGCTATAATGTTTTCGCTGTCCCCGGCCAGTTTCTCGTAAAAGATGAAACCGAAGCTCTGCAAAAAATTAAACAGAAGCAAAATTTGTATGAACAAACCGGTCTAGGGAAATTTCTTATTTTCCTCAAGTCGAGCGATGAGCTCATTGGTAGCTGTGGCATAAAACCCTATATTGTGGAAGGGCAAAACGAGATCGAACTTGGCTATAGATTGCTACTGAAACATTGGGGAAGAGGCTATGCCACGGAGGCAGCAAGTGCGATTCTTCAATACGGAATAAAACAACTTTGCTTGCCGAGAATAATCGCTTTTGCACTTCCGCAAAACCTTCAGTCCCTGAAAATAATTGAAAAACTAAAATTTAGATTTCTTAGGACATTCGAACATATCGGAATTGAACACAGACTATATGTGCTGACGACAGCACAATTATAAATAAGTGTCGCACACCTGGTTAATTTTTATCGATATGTTGTCGCTTTAAATTTAATACGGCAGTGGCCAACTCGTCTCGCTTGACTGGCTTAGACAAATGAGAATGAAAGCCGGCTGAAATTGAATAGCGAATGTCTTTTTGATCTGCATAGGCGGTGAGAGCCAAAGCCGGGATCTGAGCAAATGCGGAATTTAGACTACGAATTTTTCGAATCAAACTATATCCATCTTCATTTGGCATCGCGATATCGCTAATTAAAATATCCGGACAAAAAATTTCGATTTCATTAATGGCCTCAACTGCCGAATCGACGGATTTAACTTCCGCGCCAAAAGATTGCAGCATAACTGTTAGGACCTCCCGTGTACTCGGCTCATCTTCGACTAGTAAAATTTTTAAACCTTCGAGAGAACGAGTCGCCAAATTTGAAAGGATTTTCTTCGATGACGATAGGCTTTTCGCGTCATCAATAGGAAGCGGCAAAGTTACAATAAAACTACTACCCAGATTTTCACCGGCACTCTCGGCTCTAATATTGCCTTTGTGGCTTGCGACTAATTTTTTTGCAATGGCAAGGCCCAAGCCCAGACCTCCGTGCGCCCTCGTACTCTTGTTATCATATTGCGTGAAGTTTTCAAAAATATGAGGCAAAAAGTCGGAACGAATTCCATTTCCTGAATCGTTAATGCGAATTCGTGTTTGACCACCAGGACTCTCAAGATCGAGACTCACTAGAATTGAAATCTTACTTGAAGCGGGTGAATACTTGATGGCATTGGTCAGTAAATTCCAAAGAATTTGTTGAATGCGTGTCGGATCCGCAAAAAGAGTTTGAGCGGCGGGATCAATGGAGCATTCAATTTGAATGGTCTTGGTATCGATAAGACTTCGACAAGACTCAATTGCTTGATTCAGAACTTTTTCAGTATTTAATTTCTGAACTTCGAGATTGAGCTTTCCTGCATTGAGGCTTGATATATCTAAAAGATCGTCGATGAGCTGACCCAAAGTCAGCGCACTTCTCTCGACAATCGTCATCCCATACTTTGATTTCTCTTCATCAAATTTTCGAGTATTGAGCATTTGTGTCCAGCCCAGTATGGTGGTGAGGGGAGTTCTCAATTCATGTGAGAGAACCGCCAAAAATTCATCCTTCACTCGACTTGCGGCTTCTGCCTGCTCTCTTGCTTCTCTTTCTCTAGCCAGTAACTTTATTCGTTGCAATTCAGCTTCTTTTTGTTCAGTAACATCTTCGGCAATTCCTAAAATGTATTTGGGCGATCCGTCTTCACCCCGAATACAAATTTTTTGACTATGAAAAAGTCTCATACCCTTCTGAGCAGTCATGATCCATTCGCCAGGATAAAAGTGGACACCGGCAGCGCCCTCTAATATTGCCCGATCATCCAACATAAAGCGGGCCCTCTGCTCATTGTTAAAGGGCTTGAAGTGATTAACACCAAGCACCTCTTGATTTTCGAATCCAAAAATTTCTTTGCCGGTTCGATTAAATAAAATATAGTTTAAATTCGCGGGCTCTTTTAAATAAATAATGAGAGGAATATTTTCTATGACCGCCTCAATCAAGGATTTGGCGTCGCGCTCGGCAATTTCAGAGAGCTTCTTTTCGGTAATATCTTGTACTGTCCCGATTAGTTTTATTGCGTTTCCGTTTGAGTCATAAATAATATCGGAGGTTGTGTGAAGGTATCTCCTGACTCCATCCGACCGCAATAATCTATACTCTTGAGAACATGGCCGCTTTTCCCTCATGGTGCGAGCGCCCAGACTTACCACGGCCTCTCGATCTTCAGGATGTATAAGTGCTAAAAAATTTTTATAAGTTTCTGCAGGATTTTCATTTGATAGGCCGGTCATTTCATAAATTTGATCTGACCAGTTCAAAATATTAGTCGAAATGTCGCGCTCCCAATCGCCCATTTTTGCAAGTCTTTGAGACTGGCCGACCCTTGATCTATATTTAAGATTTGTTTCTATTTCTAAAGCAAGTTCAGCTTCGACCTTCTGTAATCGGGTCAATATTGTGCTCTCACCTGCACTATTTTTAGCCTTTTTAGGTGATATTCCGGCACGGCTTTTGGCTACAATGGCCTCTGATTTTCGCCTCGCGTGAACCCGAGTTTTCTTTGTAAGTCTCTGATTTTTCGATTTTTTTTTCATCTTTACCAAGAAACAACTCCAGCATTTATCTTTGCGAATTCAATTTTTGAGTTCAGACGAAACTAACTTAATTGAGTAGCTATAGCAAAAGCTGTTCCATTTTTTTTAAACTGCTCTGCGATAGAGCCGCATTGCCTCTCAATTGAAGTCATGTTAGCAAAACGGCTATGAAACAATTATTTTGTGCGACTCTTATTGTGTGTCTGTCAGCAATTTCGAACTCTGGCAATGCGCCCGTCATTCATCCGCCCGAAACGCGAAAGCAGGCTTATGATTTAATGATTGAGGCCGATCAAGACTTTCAAAATACTTTACAGCTTCACGCAAAATTAATGAGTGATGCTTCAAAGCTTTTACAACTTGCCGAAGATGCCTCAAAAGCTGCGCAAACTGCCGCCGCCCAAATTGGAGCAGGAATCGCAGGCGGGGCTTCGCAAGCCCAGCTTATGGTGGCCACGAAGCAAATGCAAGAAACGCAAATGAGTTTCAATCTGCAATATTTGCAACTTCAAAATTCAATGCAAAACGAAAACCGTCAGTATACGACAGTGTCAAATGTTTTAAAAACAAAACATGATATTGTAAAAAACTCGATTTCAAATATTCGTTAAGAACTGAAATATAAAAGTTCAATTATTTTAACTCTTCCAATCGTTCGTGTCAGGTCGCCCTGCTTTCAGGTAAATTTGCCACGGATCAAAATCTCAAGTCAAAAATAAGCCTATTTCCCATCGGCACAAAACTTGATGTAGTGCACGCTGTTGAATAACCAAACAAAAAACGGAGACAGCGTGGAAAATACAAATGCAGCGACAGCGCAAACTAAAAAAAGTACTCAATCTCAACAAGATATTCCTTCAAGCCTTAAGTGGACTGAAGTAGAAAATTCAATTGCCGATGTGAAACAAACATTCGGATTTGTTCCCAGCTTTTTTAAAAATCTAACTGAACAAGGAATTCCGGGCGCGTGGAGTGAAGTAAAAGCTATGCGCTTTGGTACCAACACAGCTCTCGATGTGAAACTCAAAAGCCTTATCGGACTTGCAGTTTCAACACAGATCCCCTGCAGTCGAATCGCTTACTTTGATGAAAGATCAAGCAGCGCAGAAGCTGCGACTCGACAAGAACAACTTGAAGCGGTTTTAATGGCGGCCATCACACGACATTGGAGTACAGTTCTCAGCGGTTCTTTAATGGATAAAACCGAGTTTCGAAATGAAGCAGATCAAATCATGTTGTACGTCAAAAGCATGATCGAGAAATCAAATGGTAGCGTACCAAATGAATCTATGTTTTTAGCAGATCCGTCAGCCTCAAGTAAAGAAACCTATAAAGATATTGAAGCCACTCTAGGGCTGGTTCCTAAATTTTTTCGTCAGTTCCCAAATGCAGGACTCGCGGGTGCTTGGAGTGAATTCAAAGCCGTGCAACTCAACCCTCATACCTCCCTCAACGGAAAGCAAAAAGAATTAATTGGGCTCGCCGTGGCTGCGCAAATTCCCTGCGAGTATTGCATTTACTTTCATCGCAAGGCCGCAGCCTTAAACGGCGCAACTGAAATTGAAATGCAAGAGGCTATCAGTTTAGCTGCACTCACTCGTCATTGGAGTACGATCTTTCACGGCCCGCAAACTGATCTTCAGACTTTTCAAAAAGATGCAGATCAAATACTTGCCTTTACGAGTCGGCAAGCCGCCCACTAGTAAGCCTCTGTTGCCCGCGGCTCGTAGTTTGATTCTAAACACATTAAATCAAAAACGAGTTGCGGGCCCGTCATTCTTATAGAGAAGACTCAATTAAACTTGGATCAATCGAAAGATATTGAATCTGAAGTTTGCTTTATACATACCTGCCACACATTTTATTATATTCTTGCAAGAGTGTTCATTCCAAGATATCGAATTTAATGTATAAACAGGAGTAAAAATGAATCTTTATGGAGCAAAAGCGCCTTGGCCATTTTTGAAAGGTCTGATCAGGGATAATCGCCCCACCTGGTTTTTTGAGGAAACCGGTCTCCCTTATAAACGAATTTCTCTTGACCCAATGAAAGGCGAAACGAGTGATGAAACCTACACTCAACTCAATCGTTTTCAAAAAATTCCAAGCCTTGAAACAGAGGGTTTCGTTCTCACTCAAAGTGCTGCAATTCTTCACCATTTGACTTCAACCACTGGCAAGCTCTATCCAAAAAAATCGAAAGATCAGGCGAAACATATGGAGTGGATGTTTTTTTGCATGAGCGATATTGAAGCTCATGCTGTGCAAATGGTAGCTCTCTTGCCGATGACGGATGAAAAGGACCATGCGCATGCCAAATGGACGCTTGCGCGCTCCGAAAAAATTCTAACTCGCGCACTCAATTATTTAGAAGGCGAACTTAACAATAAAACTTTTTTGATGGGCGATGAATTTTATGCGGCAGATATTTTATTGGGCTGCTGTCTCTATCCGATTCGAGATCATGAACTGATTCAAAGTCGACCAAGTTTGAAGAAGCTTGTATCCAATTATTATTCAAGACCAGCATTTCAGAGAATGCTTGAGATAAACGGAACATGAAAAGCTCCCAATTGTCAGGGCCAATGAATTTGAAAGAGAAATTTCAAGATCTGGCAATTGGAGTAATTCGTGCGGACGCTGGTTTGATTATAGGCGCGACACTATTTACGATTGTGCCCGTACTAATGATTGTTAAGCTCATTAAAATTCAGGACGGAATCTAGAACTGACTCTAAACTAGTTATGATTTGTGTGAGCAAAGAAAAAAAACGCTAGTTGGCGGAAATAGAGAAGTAATTAAAATGAAAAACTTAACCAAGCATCTCTACTTCTGGGTTCTTTGCGCGATTTTCTTGGGAGTCCTGCTCGGCATTATGAATCCTGAACTGGCGGTGAAACTAAAGCCCTTCGGAGATGCTTTTATTGCGCTCATCAAAATGCTGATTAGCCCGGTGATTTTTTGCACTGTTGTACTTGGGATTTCAAATGCCGGTGATATGAAAAAAGTAGGTCGCGTCGGAGGCAAAGCCTTGATTTATTTCGAGGTGGTTTCGACTCTCGCTTTGTTTATTGGGCTGATAGTAATGAATTTGGTTCGGCCAGGAAGTGGCTTCAATGTGGACCCTAAAACTTTAGATGCAAGTGCGGTTGCTAGTTATTCTAAAGCGGCTGAAAGCCAGTCCTTTGTAGATTTCATTCTGCATTTAATTCCAAAAACCTTTACCGATGCCTTTACCGGATCAGGCGATTTGCTTCAGGTTTTATTAGTAGCCATACTTTTTGGCTACGCCATGGTTCATATGGGAAAATCGGGCAAAGCTGTTCATACATTCATTGAAGAAGCCTCCCATATCTTTTTTGGAATGATGAGTGCAATTATGAAATTAGCTCCTATCGGCGCAGGCGGAGCAATGGCCTTTACTATTGGTAAATATGGAGTGTCTTCGCTCTTACCACTTGCGGCACTCATGGGAACATTTTATTTAACTTGTGCGCTCTTTGTCATTCTCGTTTTAGGCTCGATTGCTAAGTTGACAGGATTTAATATCTTTCGATTTATTTTTTATATTAAAGACGAACTCCTAACAGTTTTGGGGACCTCATCTTCTGAGTCCGCATTGGTTCCCTTGATGAGTAAACTTGAAAAATTGGGATGCTCTAAATCGGTCGTAGGCCTAGTGGTGCCATCTGGATATTCTTTCAACCTAGATGGCACGAATATCTATCTCACCATGGCTGCACTCTTTGTGGCACAAGCATTAAATATAGATTTAAGCTTGGGACAGCAACTTTCAATTTTAGGCGTGGCCATGTTGACATCAAAAGGAGCTTCTGGCGTGACCGGTGCTGGCTTTATCACATTGGCTGCAACTCTAGCAGTGGTACCGTCGATTCCGGTGGCGGGATTGGCTCTCATTCTTGGCATTGATCGCTTTATGTCTGAAGCAAGATCATTGACAAATTTTTTAGGTAATGGCGTTGCCACCATTGTCATATCACGATGGGAAGGTGAGCTCGATCAAAGCAAGTTGAATCGAGAGCTTCAAAGTGAGTAATACAGGAATGCATAAAAGTCGTTTAGAGGCATTTAGTGATGGCGTGATTGCCATTCTCATCACCATTATGGTTTTAGAATTGAAGGTCCCTCGCGGCCCAGAGCTTTCGGCGCTAAAGCCCCTCATCCCAATTTTTTTTAGTTATTCGCTCAGCTTTGTTTACTTAGCAATTTACTGGAATAGTCATCATCATTTATTTCAAGCTTCTAATAAAGTGAGCGGCCGAATACTTTGGGCAAATATGCATTTACTTTTTTGGTTGTCTTTTGTTCCTTTTACGACTGGCTGGATTGCAGAAGCAAATTTTGAATTTATCCCTGTGGCTCTTTATGGCATTAATTTGATTATGGCTGGCATTTCCTATTTTATTCTCAGTCAAGTACTGATTGTTGAACACGGAAAGAACTCCTCATTAGCGAAAGCAATCGGAAGCGATTTCAAAGGTAAATTATCTGTTGTGGTCTATGCAATTGCTATTAGCTTGGCTTTTTGGAATACCTGGATCGCACTCACGCTTTACTTATTGGTCGCGATTATGTGGCTGATTCCGGACCGAAGAATTGAAAGAGTTCTTGAGGAAAAATGATTCTTAAATCTCTTGGGTATCGCTCAGACTTAATTTTTATAGACTTTGATGGCAAGATTGAAGATCGTGGTTCCTATTTAGTTGTCAAAACTCTTAGTAATCCCAATTTTTTTTGGGGAAACTTACTCATCTTTGATCGCCCGCCTTTAAAATCAGATTTTCAGCAATGGCTCGACCTATTTAAAAAAGAGTTTACCGATCCCTCGACTTATCATGTGACAATTGCCTGGGATTCTCAATCCGGAGAGGTCGGTGAGGTTTCTGATTTTTTGCAAAATGGATTTGAATTACAAAAACAAATGGTATTGAGCACTTCAAAAGTTAATCCTCCGCCACATTTGAACTCAAGACTGGTTGTCAGACCGCTCGAATCAATACACGAATGGGACCGCATGATTGAAATTCAAACAGATGCTGCCGCGGCTCATCCGCATTTGCCTAGGCATGAGTGGGAGAGTTTTTATAGAGCTCAAAGTGAACGCTATCGCAAAATGGCAAATGCTAAAAAAGGACTTTGGTTCGGAGGCTTTTTAGAAAATGAGCTCGTGGCCGGACTTGGTATCTTTCACGATTGTAAAATCGGACGGTACCAAATTGTTTGCACTCACCCCAATTATGCAAGGCAGGGTATTTGCGGTACCTTGGTTTTTAAATCAGCGCAGTATGCTTTGCAAAATTTAAAGCTTAAGCAATTGGTGATGTGTGCAGATCAAGACTATCATGCCGCCCGCATCTATGAGTCTGTTGGTTTTCGCTTTGATCAAAAAGAACATGGTGTCTGTTGGTGGGACCGAAAAAGAAAATCAAATTAAATTATTCGACACTAATAACTACGCCTATCCAAAATCTTCTTGGTTTAGTCACAGGCAACAAGGCTGGGCTTGCATGCCAGGGACCACTTTCAAAGATGGCCCTTCGTTGGGCTTCAATCCCATCACGCCCATCTATTCTTCGCTCTGAAGTTATTCCGCCGCCTCGTGATCTATTAATTATCAAGGTCTCTCCAACTTCTAACTGCTTTAAGTGAAGGGGATCAACTCCATAATCAGGAACTGGCGCCCAATTTTTATTTGCATCGCGATACTCAAGAGGCAATAAATTCTCGGGGTTTTTACTCTCAGATATTTTGACAATATTATTTGAGCTTGCTACCAAAGTTCCGACTCCAGAAGAGTTAAAATTGGTTGAGGTTGAATAAGTCGAATCACCAAAGCCACCGTAATCGAGATGTAAATGAGCAACATCAAAATGCCCATCATCGCTAATGCGAATTTCAGCGCTATTAAAAAAAATTTTTTTCTTTGGAAAACGCGCTGTGAAATACTCGCTCAGTTTTGTGAGATGAGCATTGAAGACCGCTGCAATTTGTGGCGGCAAATCTCCGATAATGCCAATTTTGCCTCTTGCGTTTCCGGTAAGGATTACTCGAAAGGCATCTTGACCATAACTTTTCGAAAAGCTATCAATCAGAGCTTCTGTCGCAATTTGAGTTTCAGGATCAACGCTTGATATGATTTCAAATTTATCTGTTTCAAGCCGCGCCGCTTTTAAATCCCACTCAGATTTTGGGTAAAATAAATTTCGGCATTCTAAGGTTTGCGCATAGACATGAGTATTAAAAAGACATAGGAAAACCAAGCAAAACTCAATAAAGCAAAGGCCACTCAAATAGGGCCCCATGCTCTTAGCCAAATTTGGTCTTGCAACTGTCGACACAATTGACAGTGTTAAGGTCCGAAATTCACTACCAGCCCATTTGATTCTCATATAAACAAATCAATGCATCTGCCAGGCCATTGTGACTGAATTTAATCTTTGATAGGAATTCAAATCAGTTTTAACGGCAGCCGCAGCGGTTGGCAGTTAAGCTATTTCGGTCTCTGGTTCTGGGTCCGTTGCGGCTAACTGTCGTGGCAGCTGCCTGACCCTGAATTTATCCATACTTAAAAAAGATCGCACCTTTAAACGCCACAATTTTTAAACTTGTTTTGCAAATTGCAAATCGAGAGTTATGGTCACTTCATCTCCTACGAGGACCCCTCCGGTTTCAAGCGCTGCATTCCAAGTGAGGCCGAAATCTTTGCGCTTGATCTTGGTACTCGCAGAAAGACCAATTTTAATATTTCCAAAAGGGTCTTTGAGTTCGGCGCTGGGACCCTCGACATTGAGTTCGATGGGTTTAGAAATTCCTTTGATTGAAAGTTCCCCACTTACTTTAAGCTCGCCATCGCCAGAAATACGAACCCCAGTTGATTTAAAACTAAGTGTTGAATACTTCTCAACATCAAAGAAGTCGGCACTTTTTAAGTGAGCATCTCTTTGAACTTCGCGAGTATTAATACTTGAAGCTTCGATCACAGCTTCGGCTTTTGACTTTTCGGGATGGGCTTGATCAAAAGTAAGCTCGCCTGCAAGCTTTTCAAATGCGCCGTGAACTTTTGCAATCATCATATGCTTAACACTAAAGGCAACTGTTGAGTGCATAGGATCGAGTTTGTAGATTGACATAATATCCTCCGTTATCTCGCGGCACACCAATGAGTCCAAAAGATCTCGAGACGCATGACTGTATTCTCTTTAGTCCGATCTCGACTTCTGAATGGCGGCTTCAAAGTGCCAAACGCTCAGTCATCGTTCAGTTACCCGGAAAAATAATCGTTAATGATATCAACCTCGCACTTAATTTCACCTTGCAAGGCGAGGGCATTTCTCTTTTACCATCTTTTTTATGTCAAGCCGAACTAAAATCAGGAAGGCTGGTTCGCGTATTAGAGGACTGGCGCTCCAACAAGAGTCCGGTTCATTTTGTTTATCCTGCACAGAGATATGTTTCACCCGCGGTTAAAATGTTTATTGAGATGTCGACTCATATTCTGAAAAATCGTTTTAGAATTTTTGATGATTAATTAATTGGAGAGGCTGAAATGAAATTTTTAATTCTAGGAAACCCAATTCGCTGGTTAATTTTAGCGCATGCTCTAGCTGGCGGCTTTGCTCTTTCAATATTTGCCCTCCCTTTGATTTCGAAAAAAGGTATCAAGCCGCATGTGAAAACTGGCTCACTTTCAAATTCACTCATTGCTTTACCTCCAGGGGTTTTAGCAGCACATTTTTCCATCCACTGTCTTTGCCTCTCACTCGCCAAAGAAAAGCGTCAAAAATATAATGTGTAGATTGTGGCAAAGCCAGAAGCGGGACCAGCAATGCCAGGACGAGGCGGTCTTGAATGATCGGCAGGTCAGAAAAGATCGAAAAAAACCGCATATGATCTCGCCAAACAAAAGCGTCCCACAAACCTTCTTCGAGATAGGCCAAAAGTACGAGTATCCCGATATAGACTGGGATCATAGGTAAACTGAAAAGTGATTTTCCCCGTAACTTTAGACTTTTTGAATTTTTGTTTTTATTGCCGTAGAGCCAAACGAGTGCCATATAAGGAATTCCATGCGATACAACATTTGTTAGTGTAAACGCCAAATCATTGTTCAGCCAAACTATGCCAACATACCAAGAAAGTGCTGTACTGATGACAATTAAGTTCCGCGGAATATTGAAATACTTATATTGAAGTACAATCCAAAACTCTTTGATAGTATAAGATACCAAAATCGAAATATAAATCCAGCCAGCGATCCGGCTCGCTTCCGGAAAAGAAAATCCGATGAAGTCACCTTCGAGAAACCAATTGAAATTTCGCGGTAAATGCGTATGCCAGAAAACCAGAGGGTAAATGGTCGCAGCATAAATACTAACGCGATCGAGTTGCTTAAAATACGATGGATAGTCTCGCTCTCCACGAGCATAGATCATTGCAAAACCGTATTGCTGGCGTATGAAGTGAAAAACCGCTATATATGCCAAACCCGCCCAAAAAATGTGAGGTCCTAATGAATATAGGACGGAGCCAAAACCCCAACAAAGAAGAGGAACAAGCCAAAGAAGACTGCGCGCTTGCATATCTGAGTCACCGTAGGTTCTAAAAATTGAAGAGTAAACATGTGCGACATCAATGCAAACGACAAGAATAATCCACGCCATAGGACCTACAGCATGATGTTGTTCAAAACCTTTATTAAAAAGCAGCACGATTAAACAAGCCATTAAGGACGGGCCCAAAATTAGGCTGAGGTCAAATGCTGCCGAATGAATCCATGGCTGATTTTGGGCCTGATTTTGGGCCTGATTTTGGGGCTGATTGCGAGCTTGATTAACCGAGATCATATTTAATGACCTCATCTGCAGCCCTTACTCCGTGAAAATTAGCTTCTTCAAAAATTGAAATCCCACTCATATCCGAATGGGCAAAATGAATTCGCCCCAAAGTCTTTTGCATTTCCGCTCTTGCCTGCCCCCAAATAAAACCAGGAGTCGGTCGAACCATCGCATGTCCCCATATCCAAACCTCTATAGATTCTATATAGTCTGAGATATCTGGGTGGGCCTTTGAAATATCAGCAATGATCATCGCTCGCCAATCTTCAGCCGTTGTTGAGTAAGCTTGTTTCCGTGCCAAGCTCGGCTCGAGATGATCAAGTGGTTTATAGTAAGTCCAAACCGTAGCTTCGGTATGAATCGCTGAGCGCTGATGGGTGGCAACAACATACCCCAAAGAATCGCTCTGATAAAAAACATTATCCCACGAAATGGCTGCACCAGCTTCGGTGGCAGGTGCTTTTCGTAAAGTTATATTTGCAACCATCCAAGGAGAGTATGAAATCGCTTGCACAATTTCATTTTGTTTTTGCTTCAAGATTGGGGCGAGATGGGTTGAAACAAATCTGGGAACGGCTAATATGAGAGACTGCGCCGTCCACCGAGTTACGGATTTGCTTTTTTCATTCCATACATCGACACTCACCTGCCCGCCATTTTCACGAATTTGAATGGCAAGAGAATCTTGTTCAATGAAGGGTCCAAGTTTTTCTCGAAGCTTACCAACAATCCACCCATTGCCCTCGGGCCAGGTCAGAACTGCAGAGCCATCGACTCCATCTGCCTGTCCCCGACGAGAACAAAAATAATGCAAACCTGCCCAGGCAGAAGCCTGCGAGTGAGGAATTCCGAAGTCGTCGCGACAGCAATAATTTACATACCAATTGAGAGGTTTCGAATTCCAGGAATTTCGCTTGAGAAATTCTGCCATCGTTATTTGGTCTAGGGCAAGAAAACGCGGATCCCTAGAACTCATTTCAAGTGGAATCGTAAATGCATATCTTCCGTCATTGCCCTTGGCATAGCGGTATTTTTCAACTTCGGCAAAGAAAGCTTTCGCTTGAATTTCATCGTCTAAACTGACACCAAGCTTTGGCAATAAGCCTTCTTGCCATTTTTGATATATATAAAGACGTTCATGTGGAGCCTGACAGAGATAGTATTCATTATAAATTGCACGCTGATCATTTTCTCCGGTGATGATGCCAAAGTCTCGATACATTTCTTTTGCATACAGAGCTTCTTCATTCAAGAGAGTCACATAATGGGCGCCCCAGGGAAATTTTGAAACTTCATTTTTCCCTGCGCGCGAGTTCCCTCCAACTTCACTTTCAAGTTCGAGAATCTGAAAATCGCGAATGCCTCTTTTTTGAAGTCTCCAGCCAGCTGATAAGCCCGAAATTCCTCCGCCCACAATCAAAACTTCAGTTTTCTTAAATTCACTTGGTGCTGGGAATTCAAATCCATCTCTTAATTTATGAGCTACAGATGATGATGGCCCTAAAAGTTTAACTGGAATTTCAGATGCTGATTTTTTCTTAAAAAGAGAAAAAACTCCCTTTGAAGCAAGTACTAAGCCGCCAGTTCCGATAATTGAAGACTTTAAAACCTGACGGCGCGTCCACTCTCTCATCAGTTCACCAGAAATTCTGACCACTCAGCCTCATAATATCTCACCAGCGCTTGATTATTGAGTCGATTAATTTCGGTCGGAACGTCAGACATATCGCTAGGAAAATAAAGCATTGCCGAAAAAGTCTTGGGCTCAATAAACTTCAAACCATCCAGATATTGCTCGGGCGACCGAAAGGGAGTTTGCGAGCCCATAACAAATCCCCATTCACCAAAAGATGGGACATAGGCATGATAGGGCGTAATGTTTTTAAAACCCGCAGCCGTCAAAGTATGTGCCACACACCAGTATGATTTTCTTGCTGCCAAGGGCGATGTACTTTGAATGACTACACGGCCATCTTTTTGAAGGGCCTGCAAAAGCAATTTAAAAAAAGTAATGGTATAAAGTTTGCCGATTGAATAATTTGCTGGATCCGGAAAATCCAAAACAATGAAATCAAACTTTTCGCTTGGATGCTCCTTGAGCCAGACAAAGGCATCGGTATTGATGATGTTCATACGCGGATCACTAAATGAACTCTTGTTCAAAATTCGCAAAAAATCAATGTCTGTGAAAATACGTGTCATCTCGGCATCTAAATCCACAAGTGTGACCGATTTTACTTTAGGGTGCTTGAGAATTTCTCTAACCGCCATGCCATCGCCGCCGCCCAAGACAAGGACTCTTTCAGGATTTTCGATTGAATTGAGGCCGGGATGGATCAGGGCTTCGTGGTAGCGATATTCATCACGTGAACTAAATTGCAAATGTGCATTTAAAAAAAGACGAATATCATTTTCTTGTCTGGTAATTAAAATACGCTGATAGTTCGTGGTTTTAGCAAATATTGTTTGCCCAGGAAAAACCCCCGCCTCACCAAAGGCCTCAAGTCTATCGCTGGCTGCAAATCCAGTAATCAGAGATACGAGTGCAAGAATGGCGACACCTCGCAGGGATTTATAGGCAATCGACTTTTGACCCAAAATTTGAATTGCGGCAAGAGCGACCACCACATTGAATATTCCAAAGAGAAAACTCGTTCTGATCATCCCGAGATGAGGAACCAACAGAAGCGGAAATAAAATGGAGGCAAATAGAGCCCCGACATAATCAAAAGTAAATACTTTCGCCACTAAGTCTTTGAATTGAAATTGATCTTGTAATATTCGCAGAAGAATCGGAATCTCGGCACCCACAAGCATTCCGGTGATACCAACAATGAGATACAAGCAAACGCGAAAATGTACAATATGAGCAAACAAAACAAAGAGTAAGGCTGAAGAGAAGCCACCGACCACTCCAACTAAAATTTCAATTCCGACAAAAGTGAGCGCTAAGTTTCCGCGAATAAATTTTGTTAAATAAGAGCCAATGCCCATGGCAAACAGATAAACCCCAATGACGGTCGAAAACTGGGTTACAGAGTCGCCCAACAGGTAACTGGCGAGCGCGCCATTGACAAGCTCGTAAACGAGCCCACATGTTGAAATAACAAAAGCTGAGAGGAGAAATAACAAAGACATTAATTAAGAGCTAGCCATTGAGGGCCGCCGCGATGATATTGCAGATACCGATTGAAATTGCGCCGACCACAATTGCCAGAGCAATATTTTTCTCTTCGATGACTTCCTTCCAGAGATGATAAGGAGTAAAGCGATCAATCAGCCAAAAGCCTAAGGCAAAAAGACATAGCCCTAAACACGAGTAGATGACAGCGTTTATTATGTTTACCGGATTAATTAAAATTTCCATTCAAACCTCCTGATTTTATTTGCCATGAATTCCGTAGCCACCGTGATAGTAGCTACTGTGATAACGTGAATGCATTGAGTTTTCGCCAGAGAATATTCCGTAAGTTGGGAACCATCCCAAATGATTCGCACAAGCCACGCCTGAACATACCAAAACACTGAAGTAAATATAATAGCGGACTCCAGACGGTAAGCTTGTCCAAAAATTTTGACTTTCAACGGATTTTTCTTCTTCGGCCATAAGTTAACTTTCACTTAAAAGGGTTTGAATTCGCTTTCACTCCAACGATTAATTTCAAAAGACTTTGATCTGAAACTCATCCAAACCGGCGGTAAACAAAGAATTAAAATCGCGAGCCAAAAATTCGACCAAATTGAAGGTGAGACTACAATACTTGCCAATACATCGGCAGTATGTCCTGGCTCGGCGGTTGCCGAAATAAGAACATGGTAATCGCCACGAGGTAATCCATTGACCAAAAACTCTGCGTTCTGACTGCCCTCGCTCCAATATTCACCGCCATCTCTTCCAAAATAATATGAAAGCTCTTTTTCAAATGTATGATTGGTGGTTTTTAATGGGTCATCTGAAACCACTCTTAACTTCATACTTGTCCAGCTCTGTTCAAGCTTGGCGTGGACATTGATTGCGACGTGAGTTGAAATGCCTTCTGTTGAAAATTTGAGAATTTCAGTTTCATTCAAACCTGTTATGGGAATACTTAAACTTGTACCCGAAATTATTTTTTCAGGCTTAACTGATTTACCAATTATTTGAATCATGACTAATGCAAGCAAAATCAAAAACCATGCGGCCCAAGCTTCGCCAGCACCTTTACTTTTCGATGGCTGACTTGGGGCCACTCCATGTCGAACAGGCATTGGCTTTGGATGAAATGCCGCTTCAACTTCTTGCGGCTCGAGATACTCACCAATAGACCATATCACTTCACTTCCGTCTTGTTCCTTTGATAAAATATGTGGAGGGTAAATGGCATCAAGGGTTTTAACACTGTCACCAACTCGTACTCGCCAATAAAATTCACCGACTACAAATTGAACGACCGCATTGCCCTTGTGAAATATCTGATATTTATCACCCAAAAAATCAATTTTAGAACCGAGGTAATTCTTTGGCGAATTCTTAGTAACCTTATAAAAATTCCAATGGCCTTTGTATTCAACCAACCAACAATAGCCATTAAAAGGATTAAAAAATAGGTATTCATCCCATGGTTCATTTGGATATTCTTTTTCAAAACGGCGCATGAAGCCGATGAGCTGAAAAATTTGACCGCGAATTTTTCCTTTTGTGCCGAGTTCAATCAGGGGCTTAATATTTAAAAGTTCATGAGCTTTTTTTACTAATTTAAAATTGCCATTCTCACTATCACAGATCGCGCCGCAGGCTGAACAAACAGCAGTCAATGTAATTCCGGCCGCTCTAATTACAACTGCGGCGCCACACGAAGGACAATTGAAACTCGACACTGAGTTTGAAGGAAGGTCAGAATTACCAGCCATCGATTTGCCTCAAATTTTTAAACTGAAACTTTTCAAACTCAAGATATTGCCCCACAAATACGTCAACATCTCCGCTCTCGGTATAACTAATAGATGCAAAATAATTTTCGCCGTGACTCAAATCAACCGATACTCCTTTGAATCCTTGAGGTGCAGAAAACGGAAGCTCACCTTCTGCAAAAGCATAAGTCACGTCTTTGATGTCATCGACCTGGTACAAAATACTTCCTATTTGAATAGGCATTTCTGGACTTAACTCTGTCGCCTTTGGCAATGTTTTAGGAATGTCAGCAGCAAAACTAATCATATATGAACCCTGTGCCTCAGCTAACCATGCCTCTTTGCCGTCGTCAAAACGAATATACCACTCATTCCAAAAGCCATCGGCCCACGAAATTTGAACTCTACCGATAAAAACAAAATTGTCTTTAAAGTGACCAAAACTTCCGATTTGAAATGGCGTCATATCATTTTTAAGTTCAGCCATTTTCCCAATAGACTCCAAACTTAGATCTTTTCTCACCAAAGTAGATCGACAATATTTGCAGACCATATAAATTGTCATCGATGACTGAAATTCGATCGCGGCGCCACATGATGGGCAGGTGAATCTTTTCATTGATAAAATCTACCTTTTAGAATTAAGGAATCAAAAAGCACGGCCTTTTCACACTCGCAATAGGTTAGGATCATATTGATCAACTGCCAAATAAAAACACCATTTGCTATTTAATATAGCAGTAGCTCATCCCCCTTGACTGTAATCTTTGAAGCTCAAAGCTTTAACCGACTCTAAAATCTCCCCATTTTTTTTAAATGAGAGTATATTTGCTAAATGAAAGACAAATTAAAACTTAATATTGATGCCAATACAGAACTTCAAATCTTAAGCATCGAACATTCGCTCGAGTTTATGGCTCTCATTGATCGCAATCGCCCCTATCTTCGCCAATGGCTTGGTTGGCTTGATCACACAAAATCGGTTTCTGAACTTGAAAAGTTTATTCAATCGACTTTGTTAGAAATTAGAGATGGTAAAGGCCTTGCCATGTGGATTTGGTACAATCAGAAGATAATTGGTATTATTCACCTTCGCGATATTGATTGGCAACACCGCAAAGCCATGATCGGCTATTGGGTTGGACAGGAATTTCGCGGAAACGGCTTTGCAAAAAATGCAACCAAGTGCCTTTGTGAATATGCTTTCTCGGAGCTCAAACTCAATCGCATAGAAATTAGATGCGCTCCGGGGAACTTAGCGAGCCAATCCATTCCCATCACCTTGGGCTTCGAAAAGGAAGGTCAATTGCGAGACAATGAGTGGCTTTATGACCATTTCGTCGATCATATTGTATTTAGCATGAGAGCCGAAACCTGGCAAAAGATACTCCTAACTTCGTAATCAAGAAAGTTTTTTTGAAAATGAAAAATTCAAACTTCAAAAGAATATTTGCAGTAATTTTCACTTTTCTCTTCTCAAGTTTTTTTACCAAGACTTACGCAAGCACCAACATCACACTCATCAAAAATGTTTTGCTCATCGACGGAACGGGGGCGCCCCCAAAAGAGTCGATGGACGTTGAAATAATTGAAAGCAAAATTGCACGCATCGGAAAGAATCTAAATAGCCAAGCAAAAATGATCATTGACGGAACCGGAAAAACCTTGATCCCTGGCTTGATTGATTGTCATGTACACATCCGAAGTGTGCCAGGCTCTATTTTTAGAAATGAATCTCAATCCAAAGTGAGCGATCAGCAAAAAATTCAGCTGCAAGCCTATCTTGCGGCTGGAGTTACTACTATTTTAGATGCCGCCACTCCATTGAAACTTTTTGAAGAGGTGGCCCAATTTCAAAAACAAAATAATATCCCTAGGTTTTTTGGCCTCACCCCATTTTTAACTCCAAACGAAGGCTATTTTGCATCCTCCGAAGCGCGCGGCACACTTTATCATGATCTCACAAATCCCATAAAAAAAATCACAGATATTCACGATCGCTTTGAGGAAATCAAAAATATTCACCCATTGGGCACGAAGGTGGTTTTGGAGTATGGCTTTGCACCGCTTTCGGCTTTTCGGGTTTTCAACTCCCATTTCCGCAGAAAAATTCTTGAGGAGGCCGATGCGGCCAAGCTTCCTATTTTCGTACATAGCGAGTCGGAGGAGGCGTTTTGGATGGCCTTTGATCTTAAACCCTACGCCTTTATGCATGGCGGATTTTTTGACAAAGTCGCTAGCCCCGAAATTATTCAAAAAATTTATCAGAGCAAAGCCTATGTTGTCAGTACGCTTGCAATCTACAAAATGATGCTTTTAATGTGGGATCAAAAAATATTTGATGAAGCCTGGTTTAGACTCTTGGTTCCCGATGAACAAATTAAAACAGCGAAGGTCGCGACTCCTGAAGTTATTAAACTGCTCTCAAGTCAAAATAAGCCTTGGTTCATTCCTCAGTTTGTGGCTGAATTTCTATCTCAATATTTTATTCGCAGAGAATCAATTGAACAATACTATCAAAATTCAAAAATTTCATTGAAGGCGATTTACGACTCGGGAACTCCAATTGTCATGGGCTCAGACTCCGGAAACTATCCACTGTTTTCAACTTTTTTTCACGGCGTCGGATCGATTCTTGAAGTCGAAGCATTACTTGATGCAGGCATTCCCGTTCTCGAAGTTGTAAGGGCCTCAACTCTGCGCGCAGCTCAAATGCTAAAAGTTGACAGTGAAATAGGAAGCATCACCGAAGGCAAAACTGCGGATTTAGTTTTGTTAAATCAAAATCCTATTGAGACATCTCGAGCTTTTCGAGATATTGCATTGGTCTTTAAAGATGGTCGAGCCGGGGCTCCGAAAGCCTGGCTTTTAAAGTGAATCGCCAGCAAAAAGACCTTGGCACGCCATAGCAACATCTAATTGAATGCATTTTTGCAAGGGCATAAAGCTTGTTTAATATGAATCCCTTCGCTTAGAATTATGACTCAAACTTTTACGGAGGTAAAAATGAAAACTATTATTTTATTATGTTCATTGCCCATGATTTTAAGTGCATGCGCCAGCAAACCAAAACTAGATGAAGCCATGATTGAAAAATATCCGTTTTGCTATCATAAGCTGATCAAACTTGCGAATAAATGTATCGATCTCAATGAGTCCGGCAAACATGCCACCGCACTCGAGTTAGAAAATGCAGCTTTCCCAGGTCAATATAGCAATCAATAAAAGAAAGTAATTGAAATATGGGAGCAATGCCAAAATCAAATGAAATAAAACTTATTCGAGTTTACGATGCTCCCCTCCCGATGCTTTGGGATGCCTGGGCAAATAGTGATAAAATTTCGAAGTGGTGGGGCCCGCGTGGCTTTAGCCTTACCACACACAACAAAGACTTTAAGAGTGGTGGGCACTGGAACTACACAATGCACGGTCCAGACGGAATCAATTATCCGAATATAACTCATTATCTTGAAGTCGAAAAATATTCGCATCTTGTTTACGACCACGGCGCCAGCGCTGATCAACCGCCTATGTTTAGAGTGCAGGTTCATTTTTCAGACCTTAAAGGTAAAAGCAAAATGGAGATGGCTTTGATTCTCCCGACTCCAGAGGCCGCTGAAGAAACTCGAAAATTTATCAAAAGTGCCAGCGGAGATTCGACATGGGATCGATTGTCCGAATTTTTATCAAAGGAAGCCTCGGGAAAAGAGGAGTTTGTCATCAACCGCAGCTTCCCCGTTTCAATTGATTTGATGTTTGAGTTGTGGACCGACCCCGAGAAATTGGCCGCTTGGTTACCTCCCACTGGATTTAAGATGAAATTTTTACGCTCGGAAATAAAACCAGGCGGAAGCATTTTTTATGAAATGTATAATGATTCAAATATTAAAATGTTTGGTCGGGCCGAATATTTAGAAGTCGTAAAACCAAATCGTATTGTTTATCTTCAGCAATTTTGTGATGAAAATGAAAAGACCATTCGGCATCCCATGTCAGCAACTTGGCCAGAAACCATGCGCACTTCAATTATTTTGGCGGAGGAAGGTCCTCAACAAACGCGAGTTAAAATCATTTGGGAAGCGCACGGCCAGGTTAAGAAAGAAGAACTTGATACTTTTGTTCTTGCACGAGCTGGAATGACTCAAGGCTGGACTGGTTCATTTAATAAACTTGAAGAATTTATTTTGACTCAAGCCAAGACTTTATAAAATATACTCCGAAGGCTAAGAATACCAAGATTGTAAATTTTTTCAATTTCTCAATATCAATTAAGTGCTGCAATTTCTGTCCAACCAATATGGCAATTGCTGTAACCAGCCACAAGGCAAGCGTCGATGAAATTAAGATCGTGGCAATTTCTTCATGATATTTCGCGGCTAAAGAGGCCGTTGCAATTTGGGTGAGATCACCCCACTCGGCAATGAAGATAAGTAAAAAGGAGCGCCAAACAGAAGGCCAGAAGGCTTTAGATTTTGAATTGGGTTGGCTTCCATCTTTTTCTTCGGGCCCTAACTTTCCCAACTGTATATACGTATGTATTGCGAAACCAAAAAACATGAGACCCGTTCCGAGGTGTACCCAGGCCTCGGGCAAGCGTCCGATCAGGCCACCGAATAAAACCGCCACGATACTTTGAATGAGAAAGGCAAGTGCCACACCACAAAAAACTCTAGAGGCGCCTTCTCTCGTTGCCAATAAAATGACAGCAAAGGCGGTTTTATCAGGAAGCTCTGAGACAAAAATGAGCGTAAAAGTAGAGAGAAAGAGTGGCCAATTCATATTCTTTTTAGGCTATCAAGTGCCGCCCCCATTTGGAAAGCCTAATCTATCTAAAGAATTTTTTAAGCACCCGATCAACAGATGCCTCAAGTAAATCAATAACATTTTCAAAACCCGCGGCCCCGCCAATATAGGGATCTGGTACATCTTTCATTTCTAAAATGAGATGAAGCTTATTTAACAAATTTGGGTCGGGACAAAGTTTTTTTAGATTCAAAAAATTCGAATTGTCCATTGCGAAGATCAAATCAAATTTGTAAAAATCCTCTGCACTGACCTGCCTCGCAATATGAGACATTGTATAGCCTCGAGCCACAGCATGTCGGATCGATCTTGAATCCGATTTCTCACCTATATGGTAATGTGAAGTGCCCGCTGAATCAAACTGCGCTTTGATTTTGAGTTCCTCAAAGCGCTTTCTAAAGATAGCTTCAGCCGTTGGTGAACGGCAGATATTTCCGAGACAAACAAAAAGAATTTTCACTTTTATTTATATGCAATGGCTGCGCTCGTCGGCCCTGTCAATTGCATAAACTCTATTGATTTGAATCCTGCTTCTTGGCACCAAGATTGAAATTGAGTACCGGTATAATCAAAACCATTTTCGGTTTCGATTAACATATTTAAAGACATCAATAGCCCAAAGGTGTTTTTTCGCCGTTCATCATCTATAATGTTTTCAATCGCTATAAAACAACCGCCGACTGGTAGGGCATCATAAACTTTTTTAATCAAAGCCTTTTTCTCAGCTAGTCCCCAGTCGTGCAAGATATTCCCCATGCTTATAACACTAGCTTTTGGAATGCTATCTTTAAAAAAATCTCCCGCTACGGGAGTAACTTGCTCCGTAACTTCAGCTTCTTTTATATTTCGAGTCGCTATTGGCAAAGCTTCTGCAAGATCGAAACTTGTAATTTTTAAACTGGGATGTTTTTTAGCGACGGCTATTGAAAAGGCCGCCCCTGCTCCTCCCAGATCGCAAAGAGTTTTATACTTTGTAAAATCAAACTTCTCTGCGAGCATCATAAAATTGCCCTTTTGCACCCCAGCCATTGCCGCAAGAAATCCTTCGAGCTTTGCGGGATTTGAATAAAGAGCAGCAAACAAATCTTCATTGTTTTTAGAACTTTTAATTTCATTTTGAGGCTTACCTGTTCTGAGACCTTCGGTCAGATCGCTCCAATGACGATAAAGTCTTGCACTCGCCATTTCGAGCATTCCGCCAATATACATTGGACTTTTGCGATCAAGAAAGCATTTGGTTTCTGCAGTATTTGAATACTTGCTCTTGTCTCCATCGCCTTCCCGCTTTAACATTCCGAGGGAGACTAAGGCATCTAAAAAGTCTGTGCTTGCGCGTTTATGGAGCTCAAGCTTAGATTCAATTTCTGACCGTGTCTTGGGTTGATCAGCAAGAAAACTAAAAAGACCAAGCTCAACGGCACTCAGTAAAGTTTTAGAAGCAAAAAATCCCATGCCCATTTGCATAATTTGTGATGGATCTAATTTTTCAGACATTTTATTCTCCTTATTTTTGTGAAAGCTTACTTGTTAGAGTGCTTCATTGCAAGACAGCTTCGCATCATAGCCACTTCGATTGCGCCTCTCGCCCTGAGACAAACGTCCTATTTTTCCTCAAAAAATTTAAATTCTTGCCTCATCTTGAGAATGAAGCAAAAGAATCTCGCTTTTAGTGTAGATAAATTGGGCTCCCGCCGATGAGTTTAGCAGCGGAGGGACACTATGAAAATTTTAAATCAACTTTTGCTTGCAGTTTTGATTGTTCCAGCACTCATTATGATTGAGTCTTCGGTTTCATTTGCAAGTAGCGAGGGCTACCAAAAAGCCAGTCAATATATGGTGGCTGCAAATCGCAAAAAACATCCCAAACAAAAACAAGATCGGGATGTTGCGAGCGTTAAAAAGAAAAAGAAAACTCAGAAGCGAAAAGTAGCAAGCGTTAAAAGTAAGGGTAAAAAGAAAACCAAAGATCGCAAAGTTGCCAGCGCGAAGTCAGGCAAATCAAAAAAGAAAAAGTCAAAAAAGAAAAAACCAAAATATTAAAAGATAGCTTTAGTTTCATTTGAAATTATTTTATTAAAGGCGCACCGAAAATGCGCCTTTTTCTATTTTAAAAGGTCACGCAAACACCATTAATTCAGTTTTCATAGCCCGAAAAGCGTTGATTTGTAATTCAAATTTCTTCGTGCTAAGCATAGAGCTCACTAAAGGAGATCTCTATGTTTAAATTCAATATTTCTGTTATGACGCTTCTATTAGCTGTGAGCTTCAACGGCGCGAAAGCCAATGAGAATCCGAATGATTTTGATTTTATTTGTAAAAAAATTATGCAATCGGATGCGAATTTTTCAGAAAAAGATTATGCCTTTTACTTCGACAAGAGTTTCATTGAAAAAATACCTTACAGCAAATTTCAGGATATTTTTTCTGAAATAAAAGACAATGTCGGGAGTTGCCTTCACTCTTCTGTCGAAAGTCGCAGTACTTCAGAGCAATTCATTTTAAATATTCAGACAAATCTCAAATTTGAAGTTTCTTTTAGCCTCAGAAAAGGTGCCGTTTCAAATCAAATTACTTACTTTCAATTGCTAAACATCAATAATCCCGCCGTTTCGATTCACAGTTGGGAAGATGTCGGCCATGCGCTTCAAAGCTTGGATCCAAACGGAAAGTTGGCGGCAACGCTAAAGACTTCTGATCATAAGATTCAACTGCAATTTTCTAATGAACAATTATTTGCAATCGGATCCACATTTAAGCTTTATATATTGGGCGCATTGCAATCCGCGATTGCAGCCCAAAAACATTCATGGACTGAAACCTTAAGCATTTCTGAAAAACTTAAGTCTTTACCCTCAGGTAAAATGCAAGATTTGCCAAGTGGCACCACCTTAAGTCTCGAAGAATTTGCATCCAATATGATTTCAATTAGCGATAATACGGCAGCTGATCATTTACTTGATTTTTTAGGCAGAGACTTTGTGCAGTCTTTGATGCCAATGATGGGAAATCAACACTCCGAATTAAATGATCCGTTTTTGTCGACGCTTGAAATGTTCAAATTAAAATGGGCAGTCGATCCGATCTTAACTGAAAAATATTTAAGCAGCGACAAAAAAACTAAAATCAAAATACTCGCTGACCTTTCTGAAGTAGACCGTAATCTCGTCGGAAGCAATGGCGTCGCCTTTGATCTCCCCACTCTGATTTCTAAACTCGAGTGGTTTGGCACGACAGATGATACCTGCAACGCAATTTTATGGATAGGCAATCAAGAAAGTCCTAACTTGCGCAAGATTCTTTCTAAATACGTCCCTCTACTTCAGAATGTCGGTACAGAAAGCAGTCACTGGGCCTTTGCCGGCTACAAGGGTGGCTCTGAACCTGGAGTTCTCAATATGAGCTTTTTGCTTGAAACGAAGAGCGGCCAAAGAGCCTGCCTTAGCATGAGCTGGAACAATGAAAAGACGCCATTGTCTAACTTTGTATTTTCAGATGTCGTCAATAAGACTTTGAAATTTGCCGAATCAATATTGTGAAAAGGGGCCAGCCAAGAACTGGCTTGGCCGCTTGCCGACTATTTGTAGTCGAGGTTTACCAAAGTCCAATTTATTGATTTAAGAGCAAATCGCTAGACAATCCCAATGGCAATTGCTGAACTGATTCTACACATTTTGAAATCTGCCAGCCCAAGGTCTACGGAGCAATCAATGACAAAAACACACGTTTTTTTTCTCTTAACTCTTATCTGTTTAGCCCCTTCTGCTTTCGGCGCTTGGGTTGCGACTGCTGATTTTTCTTCTTGTCCACGCAAATACATCTCTCAAACTTCAGGAAGAGAGGGAAATTTTGCCACTGAATCTGAATGCAATGCGAGAATTGCAAGTGTTAAATCCTCCTCCCCTCTTGCATGCGCTCGCTACAGTTGCGTTAACGAAGGTGGGACCGCCCCTGGCGCCAGTGGTTCCGGATCAGCGGAGCCTGGCCACGAGCTAGATCAACACATTCAGAATGCAATTTCTGCGGGTATTAACGGCAAAATTTCGCCGGGTGATGCGGCTGGTTTAGTGGGACTTGGTCTCATTGGCAACGCCCTTCTTGCACCAAGCGTTCCTCTTACTCCTGAACAGCAAGCGGCTCAAGCCGAAGCGCAGAGACAAAGCGCAATAAGAGCTCAAGAAGCCGCTGAACATGCGCGTCTTGCGGAGGAAGCATATCAATCTGGTCAAGATCAAAAGTCACTAGCCTTTCTTGATGGCGTTTCACCCGCCTTCAACAATTCAAGCTCCTCTGCCAGCTCGCCTTCTGGTCCGAACAATTCATCTAAAACACCCAATACAAATTTTCGCGGCAAAGTCTTGTGCAAAGGCGGCGAACCAAATCTTCACAGTTGTTATGTGATGGTTTGCGGAGGTGCCTATGGCGGCGATCCGATTTGTTGTCCCTTGGGCTTTCCTAAACTCAATGAGTGTGATTGCAATTGCTATCCGGCGAATGCAGACTTTGAATGCAAACGTTATGCGGCCTGCCAGTATTCATATAAACTTCCTGAAAATAATGGCGGTGGCAAATGAAAAAATCTCTCATCGTCCTAGCATTTTCGTTATTGATACCAATTTATTCCTTTGCTCAGACGCAAGCTCCGGGTTCTTCGTTGAGAGCTTATAAGTTGGCAAAGGAGAAACGTTGGCTCGAAGCCAATATCGAAGCCAAGAGCGCGACTGAGGCGCAACCTAAAGACGCCGAGGCTTGGTTTATGCTGGGCTTAACTGAAGAAAGACTCGAACACCTCTCCCAATCTGTTTCGGCCTACGATCAATATTTGAAATTAGCCCCTTCGCAAAGCGTTGCATTAGCTGTTGAATCCAAAATGCTAGAGTTAAAGGACCGCGCCAAGCGCCAGGGTCAAGATATTTACGGCACAAACTCTAGTGGAATCTTTCTTGAAAAAAGTTTCACCTATAGCCCTTCATTTGTCGCTGAAGTAAACGGAAATTTAACTGCTCCTTTTGCTGTTGGCTTTCACTGGGGAAAGGGATTCATTGGCTACAAACGAGCTACAGGTACATTTACCGACTCTGTCAAAATTCCCAACTCTTCAGGCAAAACCTTAGTTTACAATACGGTTTCAGGCGGTGGCAGCCTGAGCCACCAAGAATTATTTGCCAATATTTTCTTTAGCCTTATCGACCCTTATACGAGCTGGGGCAATGTTCAACTTGCTCTACCTTTTTTTGCCGCAGGCTATATGAATACCATCTCAACGAATAGTGACTCAAAAAAATATGGAAATGTTGGTTATGATTTTGGCTTGGGACTTGCTCTGCGCGGTTTCACCAGATCCCCCTTCACGTGGTATGTTCAAGGAATTTATCATATCGGAATTCCGTTTTGGGCCATTCAAGAGGGCGGAAGTGACAACGCAATTCAAAATAGTAAGAGTCAGGATATTGCCGGCAATGTTAATGGTTTTGAAGTTGGGGCCGGACTTTCATTTATGTTTGGCTCCGAAACTTCCAAACATTATTAAACTTCTTCTTCCTACTGAAGCTTTTGAATACATGCTTTCGTAGCAGCCAAATCAAAAGCATGCTTTGTGATACTTAAGACGTCGCGCTTTAGCTCACAGACTTCTTCGCTGTGAAAGTGGTCTGAAATTCGCACCTCTTTGAATTTGTCTTTTCGTTCAGCCAAAATTTTCTTAAGGGACTCGATTATTTTCAAGCCTTCAGCTGATGGCCCGAGATTGATCGACGAAGATGAAGTCATATATTCTTCGCTGATTTTAAGCTTTAGTTCCTTTTCAATTTCAAGGTCGGTGGCAATGCGCTTTACCAACTCTGAAACTGAGCATGAATTGTCTTTGATGTTTTCACTAGTAAATGCAAAAATCCGCACTTCTCTTCGCGCTTCACTAAGGTGAAATTTGCAGTTGAGACCAATTGAATCTTCAATTCCGAGACTCTCAATTTCAAACTTTGTCATAGTCTGGCCCAATAAATTTAGCGATGGGGTAAGCAATTGCAAACTTTCATAGCTTTGATCGTAGTTTAAACTCATAGCGCCGCGATTGATATTCAAGCGAATATTTGGCAACTGATCCAAAAAGAATTTACTTTGGTCAACTTCTTTCAGGGCGGTTTCAAGGTAGGATGAATCCCATTCTTCATTGACGGCAAGAAGTCTTGTCATAGGGTAATATTGATCTGAAATATTAAAGGTTTCAATGTGGCGTATATATTTCGCTCTTGATTTAATTTTGTCTTTGTATGGCTCAATTTTGGCTTTCAATTTGGGCCAGGCCATATGCGGATAAAGTGCAGGCGTAGCAATTGTGATATTTCCCAGGGCCTTGCCAAATTCGCTCATTTCAAGAATTGTCCGCATTTCAATTCGGTTCGAATCAAAATCGTGAGACAAATGAAGCTCTAACTTAATTGGGTCATATTCGAAATAATCATTAAATCCAATTTTCGAAAAAAGCTCATGATGATTGAGCAAGTCTGATTTCACCGCCTCAATCAATTGGGCCGCCTGAGATCCATCTTTGTCTTTAGCATCTAGTCTTACACTGAATCCTAGATTCTCCATCTCAGTAATAATTTTTGGCTTTTCGATAGTCTCGGGTTTTTCGCGAGAAGTTTGGGGAGAAATCGGCGGTGTGCCTTCGTTATTACCTGGGATATTTGGTTTGTCGATACTCGTAACAGACGACGAAGAACCTCCGCCGGCGCAACCCACTACTAATATTACAATTGGAATGGCAAAAATCCTGAGCATACAATTTCCTTTAATTTTGCGCTTTAGGATTCAAAAAGAGTGCAAGTCATCTGCCAGCCTCCATAAAAGAGTGATGCATTTGAGACTTTACTTCTTGCAAAAAATACAAAGGATGCGCTCTATAAAGTCATTTTCTTTTGAACTCTCGTGAGCTTGGCCCTTTTTAGCATCTGGCACAACTTGCATAGAAAGCTGAAAACTAAAAATTTTTTCAGATGGAGAATTCTATGAAAATTGTTTTTATCCTGACTTTGACTTTGCTAAAAATAAATTCAGCTTTGGCCTGGGGAGATCTCGGCCATCAAATTGTTGGGGCTGTGGCTGAAGAGCGCATGCAAGCTGAGACCAAAGACTTTGTACGCGGCATTTTAGGCATAGAGCCTGTGGCAGTTGCCGCGAATTGGCCGGACCACGTCCGCGACGACGCCCGCTTTTCAAGTCGAGATTCTGATTTTGCTCCCTTTCATTTTTCAGAAATTCCTACAGGATTTACATTTGCCAATAGACCCAATAAAGATCCTAAAGACGCCTATGGCGCCATAGTTGGTGCAAGTAAAATATTGATTCAAGCTAATGAAAGTACACCTGAAGAAAAGCTCATAGCACTTCGATATTTGATTCATATTGTAGGCGACATTCACCAACCTTTACACGTTGGCAATGGCTATGATCGCGGCGGCAATGAGTGCCGCATAAAATTAAACGAAAAAAGTAAGCCCCTCAATTTTCATTCATTTTGGGATACTGAACTCGTACTAAAATTGGGCGAAACCTATAAAGCAGATAACAATACCAAACCACTAAGCTATTACCCACAATTTATTTCCGCTATGAAGGCCAAAGCCACAGATAAATTCAATGCAAGTAAAATTACTCTAAACACAAGCGACGACATTAGTTTTTCAAAAGACTTGGGGCAAAGAGTGAGTGGCTGGCTTGACTCCTCAGCACAACTACGTGAGAGCATCTACCCAGACAATTTAAATGGCGATCCCCAGGCTTATCGAAAACGAAGCTATTGCCGTTGGTATTCAGACCAAACCAAGGGAACGCTTGGAGAATCTTCAGCGACCACTCTTGCTGACTCCGATGCCCAGGTATTACCAACTGATTATGTGACTAAAAATGTGAAGTCAGTCATTGAGTCACAACTCATTACCGGAGGCATTCGCCTTGCTTCGCTACTCGATGCAATTGCCATCCGTGCCAAAGCCAATAGTGACAAGTTACACTTAGTAACGGATGAGCAACAGAACTTAATATTGAAGAAGTTACTTGAGGAAATGCAGAACTAAGCGACTGAATATTTTTTCAGTTCAAAGGTCTCGAGCCGATCTATAATTTATTGACCGCGGACCAATATTGTTGGTCCTAGGTCTTCTCGATTTTCATGCTGGTCCTTCCGAAATAGAGGGATGAGGCCCTAGCAAATTTCGAAATAGCGACCATCTATGTCCATTTTATAAACATTAGTGACAGATTTCGGCACTCAACTTTCACCCAGAAGCAAACTAAGCGCTGCTGACTGCATTTTAAAAAAGGCATAAGCCGTGCAGACGCTAGGTCACTCAAGATTAGATTATTCTATTAATGAAAGGTATCCCATGAAGCTTTTAAGTCATGCTTTATTGCTTTGTTTATCGCTTAATTTAGTTAGCACTTATTCTTTTGCAACTGAAGTAGCCTCTAGTTCGCAAGCAGCTCCTACTGGAGAAGCCGTAAAGGCCACCGAAGAGAAGACTCTGAATTCAAAGGAGCGTCTCGAAAATTTAGTTAAAGTTGCGAGCGTTGCAGTTTTAGAATTGGCTAAAAAAGACGCCAACGAAAAATACATGGCTAAATTTCAAGAGAAAATGGATAAATTAATTGCTTCAGCATATAAGCATAATCTTCCTCTTCCTGTTGGAATTGCTGTAGGTATCGATACCGATGCTGGTTTTATGGTTGGCGGCGATATCGGCACGGAATTACTTTTTTTAATGCAAGATGATGGCACCGTGGGATTTGGTGTGTTTCCCTTCATTGACTTAGAAGCAGGCGCTGGCGCGATGCTCAGCCGTGGCGTTTATGTCGACCTTGTATTTAATCTGGATAAAGTTGCAGACTATGAAGGATATGCCCTTGGTCTTACAGGCGACGTGGGCTTTGTGAAAGACATGGATGCTGAATTCGCTATTGGAGTAGACGGAAAAGATTTGGCCGGCCTTAAGGCAGCTTTTAAACAAATGAAGTCACATCAAGATCACTCTCTTATCATCGAAGACTTTAAAAAAGTGGCAACCGCCAGCCGATGTTTTGTCATGGGCTTTGGATTGGGTTGGGGAGCTGGCGGCAAAGTCATGGGCTTTGGTGGTTACTGGAAAAAGATTTACGAAAGCAAAGTTCAACTTAACGAAGCCTCTATTCGCAGCGAAATCGAAGTGGCTCGCGCTCATATGAAACACGCAAAACGAAATTTGATGAAGGCTGAAGCCTCGAAGTTAAGACAAGAATGGCGCCAGAAAATGCAATTGCTTAAGGCTGATATTAAAACTAGCCGCGCCCAAAGAGCTGCCAATGACTAAATTTTAAAAGGACTGAAGTCGAGTGTCATAGTCGATGGCACTCTTACCGATAATAAGACTTCATGCGACTTTTAATTTTGCTTTCTCTGACATTTTTATACACTTCGGCTTGGGCGGCAAAAGCTCCAAGCCAAAAGACAGATTGGACACTAGAAGCATTGCGCTTAACCGGTGAATCTGAAGGTGTTCGAAAAAAGGCAATTCATAAATTACTTAAAATTCCTCATCTCAAAAAAATTCTAAAGAAAGAACTCAAAGCTTCAAAACGCAATCTTGCCTTAGATGTCATTTCTTCTCTTGGCTTTGAGGATTTTCTTCCCGACTTATTAGAGCTCGCTAAAACCGATTCCTCTGGAGTCTTTTACCTCAGCATCGACGCTCTGTTAACCGCAAAAAATCAAGCGATGATTGCCGGTATTTATCGTGAACGTCTTTTATGCGCCAAGACCTGCGGAGTTTCGCCTGCAGCCCAAAGCCTGTTGCTCGATACACTATCTCAAATCGCACAACCATTCACAAGTGAGGAGCTCAAGCTGATATATGAGCAAAGTTGGTATGAGGTCAAATCAGCGGTTCTCAACTATGCCCGCAGCTACTTGCTAAGAGACGGTGGTCCCACGAGCTATGTTCAACTCATTCAGATCGCACTCGAATCACCGATCATTCAAATGAGGTGGCAAGCTCTTTATCTATTACGCGAAATTCCGTCGAGAATGCGCGCCAGCTCCATTCCTCTTCTAAAGAAGTGCAAGCCCTTTGAAGATCCGAGGACTCCACCGGATGTCTTAAGGCTATGCACGCTCTTGAGTGGAGGCAGCGTTTGAACTTCAATTTCGCTCCGAAATTTGTCTGCACACTATTGCAGTTTTTAAATTTAAATTGCCCTAACCAGCAAATTATTAATCAACACTCTGTCGATATCCGCATTGCCTTTGGATACAAAGACACTCGCCCCACACTTTTTGTAGGCGACCGCTATGAGCGACTCTACCTCATTCAGTTTTTAACGAGGCCATGCAAACAAGCTAAAAATAATATCTGCGGCTTTATCAGAGATGATCAGGATGGCGACTCATTCAATAGAATTTTTTCTTTATCTAAAACCAATAACTTGAATGTACGAATCAAGCTTACCCCTAGTTCGGTGGGCCCAAATGACGATCTCAATCGCCAAAATCCTTACCAAAATGTCCAATCATTGATTTCAGAAAATAATCTTTTATCAGGACTCAATTCAGCATTTGCGACTTTTTATATTGGCCACTCACGAGATGGCGGAGGGCCCGACTTTTCACCCCCTAAAATGAGCGCAACAAAAGATGTCGATTTCAACTGGTATCGCTCTAATAAGCCCGGAATAAATAAGGTTCTTGCCGCAATGGGCTCTTCCCAATTTAAACAAAATCAAATTTTTGGAATGTTATCGTGTTTGTCTTCTAAACATTTTGAAAAATCAATAAGTGAGCTAAGCCCACGAGTTCGCTTCGTGAGCACGAGCAAACTCATCTATTATACCGAAGCTCTCGATCAAAGCCTTCGAGAAGTCTCAAAGGCCATTCGTGAACAATTAGTGGCTGCGGCCAGTGGAGCTAGCTCCCCATAAACCTTTAGTACTACTTGAATCATTCTGCGCGATTGATGGCGCCTGAGTCACAACAGGAGCAGGAGCCAATTCAGGTGCAATTGCGGGAGCTTCAACTGCGGCAGCTTGCTCTGGAGCCTTCTCAGTGGTGCTACAAGCACTAGCAGCGATCATATAGATACCAGCGGCAAGAACGAATAAAGAACGCATTCCTAATTTCATAACAATCTCCTTCTCATTTCATTCATAAACGAATGTATATGGTCTTAGAAGTGCATCTTTCGTGCCCACCAGCGCCGAGAGTAAATGGGCTTTGAAGCCCTAAATCGAATAAAATAGAGCTCAAAAGGGGCGGTTTATGTATAGAACTTTTTCAATAGCATTTAGCTGCAGAATTAAGTATGACCTTCGCTATGAAAAAAGCTTTTAACTTAACCGTTCTAGTAGCTGGCCTAGGGTATTTCGTAGATATGTTTGATCTCACCATTTTTGGCGTGGTGCGAATCAACTCACTCAAGGCTATTCTTCCCAATGCTTCGCCAGAGCAGATTCTTTCTACAAGCGTATTTCTCATAAATATGCTTGCGGTGGGAATGCTTTTAGGAGGTCTGCTTTGGGGAGTACTCGGTGATAAAAAGGGCCGCCTCTCTGTTTTGTTTGGCTCTATAATCTTGTATTCGGTGGCAAATCTTCTAAATGCTTTTGCAACTAATATTCCCACCTATGCACTCTTAAGATTTTTAGCCGGAGTCGGCCTTGCTGGTGAACTTGGTGCCGCGGTTACGCTCGTCAGTGAAAGCCTAGCTCCTGAAATTCGCGGCTACGGGACTACCATGATTGCAGCCCTGGGTTTATTGGGTTCGGTCGCGGCCTCACTTTCAGGACAATATCTCGACTGGCAGACCGCCTATATCATCGGTGGCCTTATGGGATTAGTTTTATTATTTGCAAGATTCAGCATGGTAGATTCAAGCATTTTTAATAAGGCAAAACAAAATACTCATCGTGGAGATCTTAAATTACTATTTACCGGGTCTCGCTTGAAACGTTACGCGCTGTGTGTCCTCGCTGGGGTTCCGGTTTACTTCACGACAGGGATTCTCTTTACTTTTTCACCTGAGCTTTCAAAAGAAGCGGGTTTGGTAGGAGTGACGGCTGGACAATCTCTTCTTTGGGGCATGATAGGCCTGACTTTGGGTGATGTTTTATGCGGCCTTCTGAGCCAGTTCTTAAAAAGTCGAAGAAGAGCTATCCTTATTAGTCTCGCTTTCGGCATTTGTTTGATGTTGGCATTTCTTTTTGGCGTCGGAACCAATACTAAACTTTTTTATATCGCCTGCTTTTTCTTAGGCTTAACTTGTGGCTATTGGGCAGTCTTGATTACTTTAACAGCCGAACAATTTGGAACAAATCTACGATCGACAGCTGCGACTTCAGTGCCGAATCTAATCAGATCAGCCGTTATCCCGCTGAACTTTTCATTTTTATTTTTGCGTGGACATTTTGGCTCACAAACTTCTGCGTTTATTCTTTCTGCCGTCGTCTATTCAATTGCCATGTTTTCAATTTATATTTTGTCCGAAAGTTTTGGTAAGAGTCTCGACTTCATTGAAGAAGCCGAAGCCAAATCAGTTGAACAAAGCGATGCATTGCTTACCGAGAATGAATTGAGTTTTGAGTAATATCTTCTCGACACTGTCTTGAGCCGCTTGTCTTGGCTCAAGAGATGTATCTGAAATTCCAGATACGAGTTCGGTGCGATCATGGTCATGATTTTTTTCTTTCCATGCACTCACGCTTGCCGTTGCAAGATATGCCGAATAAGTATTGTGCCCGTTACCGGGACGCTCCCCGACAATATTGATCACAGACTTGATTTGATCCGTCTGAGTGAAATGAGCAAATAGTTCTTCACCAATGCGATAGGAAACTCGCACTCTGGCATTGTGAACAATTATCGGATCAGGATGAATTTTGAGCCCGCGATTCTGCAATTGCAATTTCAACTCTTGGAGATAGGGCTCTAAATGTCCTGCATCCATCAGTGAATCTGAATTGAGTCCATCCGAAATGACCAGAATGACATCACTTGATCCGATATTTAATTTCAAGAGTTGCGCCTTCGAAAATTCGGACAAAGTCTCACCCGAAATTGGCTTCGACAAATATTGATCGCGATTTTCAGATTGAGTATTCAATTGCAAGGAGTTCGGAAAGTATTTCGTTAAGAAATCAGCATTTAACGGGGCATGAATGCTGGCTCTGGCAGCTGCATCTAAAGCTTCAAGTGAACGATCAAGGTCTGCATTAAAATCCCAAACATTTTTGCCAAAGCCAATCGATAAAGCCACTCCACGTCTTTGCACTTCTTGCATTTCAATTTCTGCCCGTTTTTTAAATTCAGAATAACTCTGAGTTACACCACGAGTTTTTTGATATTGATAGTAAACCCAAATTGGATCACCAAAGTGCTCCGTTGGCTCTCCGCCAATATCGATTATTCCCAATCTAATAAAAAACGCTTTCATTCTTTCATCATATTTGTATTTAAACTTCTGGCGAATTCTTAAATGCTCTTGAAAGGGCGTCGTGTTGTAACTCAGCATGGGATCATTGTGCGTTGGCAACGCCATCAAATAGGCCGGATTGGCCGGCATGATGTGATCAATTGCCCAGCGTAAATCCTTTGGAGTAATTGGCATATGAAAGGTCGAGCAAATATCTAGCCCCATTGTCAGGCCATGCAATTTTCCCATTACCGTATCTTCGAGCGCCACTCGAACCAGCTGCTCTTTGCTACGAAAGACTTCAGGCCCGATAAATCCTGCGACGTCGTTAACTACCATCCAAGATTTTTCTCCACCTTGGGCGTGTTTTAAAGCCCGCGCCAAGCCGTACTTTCGTGATTCGAGAGTGCCCATATCAAGTCCATTGCTGTGCCCGTTGGTAACTTCCGATCCTTGTCCTGCCTCGAGGTACAAACCAAAATTTTGGCCCTTTCGCTTTCTTGCATACTCCATCAAGCTGGCGGCTGAAGTTCCAAAAACAGCATTGGTCTCATCGTTCCCAGCAATACTTTGAAACCACAATCGCGTACTGCCCGGATCTTTTTGCTCAACAGTATTTTGAATATCTATATGTGAAAGCACTGTCCAAGGAAGTACGTCTCGTAGGCCAAAGCTTTCGACGAGGTCTTTTAAAAGCAATTCCGTCCGATGAACAATTTCAGGGGTACTTGAAGCCGGATTGCTTCCCAACATGAGGTCCCCAACGCCAAATGCCCAGCCATTGAAAACCTGCCAGCGAATGTCACCAGGATGATCGGTCGAGGAGTTGGGTTGAAGCCGTGCACTTAAATATCCTTTTTTTCCGATCGAACTATTTGGCAATGGATTGAAAACTTTCTGTCCAATTTGTATGAGCTCTTCATTTGACATAAGTTTTACAAGCGCTGCAATTACATCACTGTGAAGTCCCGGCATGATTTTCTTGATCTCGAACTCAGAAGCCCCCAGCAAAAAGCTTTTGAGTTCGCCTACGCTTTTATCCCGCAACGATTTATAAATTGGGGTGTCTATTGAAGAGCGAATCATTTGCTCTTGCGAATCTGAGCCGAGGTATGAACTTTCAACTAATGCAAGGACCTTCGTGTTTGCGAGCAACTGTCTTGCTCTTTGGCGCGAAACCTCATCATGAGCACTCAGACCAATACTCTCATCGCCTTCTTTAAAATCTGAAGCAGCGCCTAAGATTTGGCGAAAGGAAGTGGCATCAACGTTACCCGCAGTTCTATTTAAATAAGTTTGTATATCTTCATTGGCTTTAATTTCGTGAATTGTTATGGTCGCAAAGGCCATACTTTTGAAAAGCATACAAAAAACTCCGATCAGAAGACGAAGTGCAAAAAGTTTAAAATTTAAATACATTCTCAATCGATTGCCCATCAAGGCCACCCATTCTCAAATATTTTTCGGGTGCAAATGCTGTCTAAAATCCTGACAGAATAAGGGTGATATTGCCAAAAATTGTAAATAGCTTTTTCATACACACCTCTTGTTTACTCTTTAAAGGTTTTACGAGCCCAATAAGTACTGAACTATGCAAAAGCACGGTGCCAATGTCGGATAAGTAGCGCTCAAGGCACTTAAGCCCCCTTGCCCATTAGAAATTTTGAGCTTAAGCTCTTTAGATGGCGCGGCCGTCAACACTCTATAGATTTAAAATTGATTTTTCTGATATTGATCGTGGTCTTTATGAAAGTATTGATTTTCGACTGGCAATGCATCCATCAGAGTCTTTACTTTTTTTAATGACTCGAGCCATTGCTTTTCTTTTGAATTTTGAGTCCGCTCTTGAGTTTTCAGCTCAAGGTTTGGGTGATCCGGATCAAGCTCCTTTGTTTATCAAGGACCCACGGGGCGGGCTCTTACTTTGGATTGAAATCGGAAACCCCAGCGCCAAAAGATTGCACAGCGCCTCAAAGGCCGCTCAGAAAGTTAAAGTTTATACCTATAAAGATCCAAAGCTTTGGTTTGAAGAAATGAAGTCTTCAGATATATTTCAGTTTGATAAGATCGAAGTTTTTTCCTTTCAGAATGATTTTTTAAAAATTCTTTCGGAAAATCTTCAGCGAAACAATAACTGGGGAATACTGTTTCAAGATTCTACGTTCAGCATTCAAATAAATGACGAATCGATTCAAGGTGAGATCACTCGGCACCGCTGAGCTCCTTATGGCAAAAAGGACGACAAAACCTAAAAAATATTTTCAGTGAATGCGAGGGGTAAAAATTTACTTTGCTTAAAGGCTTTTTGTCTGAAGATAAAAATAAAAAACTAGCGGCCTTATTAATAAAGATTTGAATCCAATTTAATATTGCCCTAGCGCGCTACGCACATTTTGACATTTAGACTTCTTCTCCTCCACAATACGACATAAGGCGGAAACATAATGATTATTGTAAAGTTTTTTTTAATGGGATTTTTATTTTTAGCAACGCCACTTAGTTTTGCAGGACAAATGAATTTAAAGGTAACTAAGTTAACCGGAGAGATCCAATTTGGAAGCCAAATCCTGAAAGCAGGAGATCAAATTTCCCGAGCCGGTCTCATCAAAGTCGCAGATGATCCGAAAGCGCAAATTGATTTACTCTATCCCGATGGTCACAAACTTCGCTTAAAATCCGGTGGACAACTCGTTATTGAAGGCGAAGGAAAACTTTTTGCAAAAAGCCTCACTCTCCTCAAGGGCCAAAGTTTTATTCATTTTTTAAAAAAGCCGGATGTTAAAAACTATAAATTTAAAACGAGAACTGCAGTCGCAGGCGTTCGCGGTACAAAATTTTTACTTGAAGATCGCGAAGGCGCCACCTATCTTTGCGTTTGCGAAGGCACAGTTGAATTGAGTTCAGAGAATATCAAGCGCTCAGTCGCCGCAGGTCAAGATCTTTGGTCGCGTCCCGGCGCCGCCCTGGGCGAACCAAAGAATTCTCCTGATATGTCAAAGCAAACGAATAAAGAATTTGAATCAATGTAATTTGAACCAGGAGAAAATCATGACAGACGAAATTCAAAAGACTGAAAAAGAAATTTATGAATTGACTCAAAAGCTTGAAAAATTAAGAAAAGATAATAAACCGAGCCCGATAAAAAACTATGAGTTCACTAGTCAAAACGGCAGGCTGAGCTTGCTCGATTTATTCGCTGGCAAAGACATTCTTTTTGCCATTCATAATATGGGCCAGGGCTGTCGCTATTGCACACTTTGGGGAGATGGCTTAAATGGCTTTTTGCCACATCTTGAAAATCAGTTTTCAGTGGTTATGATGTCAAAGGACTCCCCGCTTACGCAAAAACAATTCGCAAATTCAAGAGGCTGGCGCTTTCAAATGGTTTCTCACGGTGGCGGCGACTATATTAGAGAGCAATCCGTGATTCCGGGTGAGTCGAATATGCCTGGTATTGTTTGCTATACCAGAAAAGGCGGCGAAATTTATAAGAAGAACTCTTCTAAATTCGGTCCTGGCGATCTTTTTTGCTCCCAATGGCATATCCTCAGTCTAGCTGGACTAGGAGCCGAAGACTGGACTCCTCAATATAATTATTGGAAGGCTCCAAAAAAATTAGATGATGGCGGACAGAATACTTTGGAGTGAACCCTTTACCCTGAAACCCGAGACCGAAACAGTGAGACTGTATACCGCCGCGGCTGCCCTTCAAACTGATTTAAAATCTTCTGTAGAAGCTGGACCACCAAAAAAAAAGAGATCGTGCCTATTCCCTATTACAAACGAAACATTTTTGAAACAAGGACTAGATATAGTCTCGTTTGGTTCACTCTAGCCATCTGGACTTGTCATAACTTAGGTCGTTTTTTAAGATTAGATTATCTGGAGGATATTTATGAAACTTTTAACAATCGCACTCTTATGTCTTTTTTCACTGGGCTCAATAGCAGCTCAAGTTCCCGTACCTGCCCAACCAAATCAAAAAGATCTTGAAACCTCTTTAGCTGATATGACCACAAGACTCTTGGCAGCAAATACTTCGCTTGATGAATTAAATAGATCTGTTTTGGCGCAGCAAAGTAAGGTTGATGATGCCCAAGCTGCGCTCGAAAAAGCAGCTGGAGGTTTTGGCCCTTTCAATTGGGGACAGGGCACAGGCGGCACGGATGGTCCGGGATTGCGGGCCGCGGTTGCCACGCAAACTGCCGAACTCAATAGAATCAAAGCTGAACGAGTCGCAATGGGCGGCACCGTAAATTCTATTGCGGGATCACGAACTGCTGCGATCAATGATTTTGCGAATAAAAAAACCGCCTATCAAGCTGCGGTCAATGCAAATGCTGCTGACAAAAAGAAAGAAGCAGCCGCACTTGCTGATCTGATTGATACTATGGATAAAAATCTTAGGAAAATGGATGTGCGCACGAGCTTTCAAGAGTTTAGTAGTAAGGTTGATCAAACCGATCTCGCCCTCCAGAGACTTTCAATGGCTTATGATAAATCGCTTGTAGGAGCTTATTTAAAAGATAAAATCGGAAGTCTGTTAAACTCTTCAGCAATGTGTGAAGTTGTGAAACAGTGCAAACCAGGTGTTGTCGCTCCAAATATTAAAAAAGATTATATCAATGATCTCTTTCCTAATACTGGCAATTCGACTCGCTCGACTTATCAAAAGACCTCTAAGTAATATCAATAGCGCAAACTAAAATATATGTTTGCGCTCTTCTTTTAAAAAATTTCATATTTAGTGGCAGCTTGGCGGCAATCTTAAGAATTTTGCCCCATGAAAAAATTAGAGATGAGTCTTACTCTGAATGAGCTCGATTTTATATCCATTCGGGTCTTCTAAAAAGGCGATGATAGTTGTGCCGTGCTTCATCGGGCCAGGCTCTCTTGCTATCTTCCCACCTAATGCCTTGACCTGCTCACAGGTTTTATAAATATCATTTGTCGAAAACGCAATATGGCCAAAGGCATCTCCGAGTTCATAGCTTTCTCGCCCCCAATTAAAGGTAAGTTCAATGCAGGGATCACTCTTGGTGTTTCCGTAACTTAAAAAAGCAAGAGTGAATTTTCCCTCTGGATAATCATCTTTTGAAATTAAATTCATGCCCAAAACATCTTGGTAAAAGCGGATCGAAGAATCCAAATTCTTTACGCGTATCATCGTATGTAGGTACTTCATTCGAATTTCTCCTTTTGATTCGGAATCGGTTTGACAGAAAACATAGTCTGGTAGCAAATGTCCACATGAAAACAAAAATTTTCGAATATAAAAAGTGTAGCACCTGCCAAAAAGCCATCAAGTTTTTGACCGAGAAAAACTTAAGTTTTGAGCGCATCGCAATAGTCGAAACACCACCCAGTACGACTGAGCTCAAATCCATGCTCGAACATTTAAAGGCCCGAGGCGGCACAATTAAAGATCTATTTAATACATCAGGAATTCAGTACCGAGAGCTAAAAATAGCGGAGCAGTTCAAAGCAGGACTTTCAGATTCCAAAGCTCTCAACCTACTTTCAGAAAATGGCAAATTAGTAAAGCGGCCATTTTTGCTTGGAGAAGACTTTGGCTTGGTCGGTTTTAAACCCGAAGCATGGGCCAAAATTTTACCCAAGCTTCAAAAGTTGTTGGCAATTATTTTTTTATTTGCAAATTTTGGCTGCGCAAGTGATTCCGGCACGCCGACTCCTGCATCACCCGCCGCCGGAACTACGAGCTTCACCGTGGTCAATAGTGGAGCCTCAAGCTATCTTATGAACGGAAGTGCAAATGCAGCACTCACTCTTCAAAGAGGCCAAACCTATACCTTTAGTATTACTGCCAGCGGTCACCCGTTTTACATTATGAGTGTACAGGGCACCAATACCGCAAACGCCTATAACAGTGGGGTTACCGGTAATGGCACACAAAGCGGAACTCTTACGTTTGTTGTGCCTGCAGGTGCGCCCAATACTCTTTACTATGATTGCTCCGTTCACTCCTCAATGACCGGAACCATTACAATCACCAATTAGCTGACCCACTAAAGACTGAGACTGAAACTGAAACAGTAATTCGGTTGACAGCCGCTGCTGCCGTTTAAACTGATTTGAATCCTAAAGAAATCAAATAAAAGATTGAGCCCAACAACTAGTTATAGAGCAAGACTGTCTCATTTTGAGATTTAATCGACGATTGACTGGGCACTTGCTTAGTTGTCTTTACAAAATTGAATAATCCACCTAGCCTATTAAAACGGGGAGATGAAATGAATAAACTCTTAGTGCTATTTTGTTTATTTCTTATGATCGGCTGTGGCGATAGCGGCTTTAAACCTCTGAGCAATGTCACGCCAACTTCAAGTGCCTCTTCAGCAAATAATCCCTATCCAACGGCTGCCCCGACAGCTGCGCCAACAGCTGCCCCAACTGCCCCGCCGGCAACTCCAACGCCTACGCCAATGGCGACAGCTAGTTTTACGGTGGTGAATAGCGGGGCCACTGCATATTTAGTTAATGGTGTTGCCAATATGCCTCTTACCCTGCAAAGAGGAAAAACCTATGTGTTTAATGTTACGGCAAATGGACATCCATTTTATATAATGAGTGTACAGGGCTCAGACACTACCAATGCCTATACCAATGGGGTTACCGGCAATGGCGTTATGAGCGGAGCTCTCACCTTTATCGTGCCCGCCAATGCTCCGAATACCCTCTTCTACAATTGTGGATTTCACAATGCGATGACGAGTACTATTACCATCGTTAATTAGCCAGTCCCTAAGAGCTTTTTGATTGCTCGTATTCGTAAAAGTCTCGTATAAAGAGAAATGCTCTTTAATTCATATATTTTTATCTTTGGCTTTTTGCCAATGGTACTTTTAGGCTACTATCTCATACCAAAACGTCGGGCGCAGCTCACTTTTTTGTTATTGGCAAGCCTTGGTTTTTATAGCTATTGGAGCGCCAAACTTGTTTTCTTTTTAATTTTCACCGTCATTGTCGACTTTTACGTTGCGCGCGGAATTTATAATTCTGAAACCAAATATCGCAAACGTCTTTTGCTTTTATTTTCTGTTATTATCAATTTATCGATTTTGTTTTTTTTCAAATATTATAATTTATTTGCAGATAGTTTGAACTCACTTGCGAGTCTTCTTCACGGAGCACCGATCACTGGGCTACCGATTCTTTCAATTGTTTTGCCAATCGGCATTTCATTCTACACCTTTCAAAGTATGTCCTACGTCATTGATGTTTATCGTGGCACCTCTGATGCACATGCCGACCTCTTGTCCTTTGCTGGCTATGTGACACTTTTTCCCCATCAAATTTCAGGCCCCCTTGTAAGGCACAATCAAATTGTTCCCCAGCTTGAAAGCCCAAAGACTTATATTTTTAATTTTGAGAATTTTTGGCGAGGAATTTGCTTTTTTGTCTGCGGACTTTCAAAAAAGATTCTGCTCGCTGATATGCTTTCAGCAGTCGTTATTCCGGTTGTAGACAATCTAAAACTTGCTTCAAATAGCGAAGCCATTTTGGCAATGCTTGGCTATACCATGCAGCTTTATTTTGATTTCAGCGGCTATTCAGATATGGCTGTCGGCCTCGGCCTGATGATGAATATTGATTTTCCTCAAAATTTCAATTCACCCTATAAGTCTTTTTCAATTACAGAATTTTGGCAACGTTGGCACATCAGCTTGTCTTCTTGGCTAAAAGACTATTTGTATATCTCTCTCGGCGGAAATCGCGGTAGCCAAATTAAAACCTATCGCAATTTATTCTTAACCATGATGATTGGTGGACTTTGGCACGGAGGCAATTGGACTTACGCAATCTGGGGTGGCTTTCACGGCTGCCTATTGGCGACCGAGCGCTTCTGCAAAGACCGAAATTACAAAGGCATCCAAAATAAATATTTAAAGTTCGCTCTCACCTTTTTATTAATTAATATAGGCTGGGTTTTTTTCAGAGCTCCCAGTTTTTCAGTAGCACTCTTATGGCTTGAAAAAGTGTTTTTGTTAAATACTCATCTTACTTGGGATTTGAGATTCGCAGCCGAACGCTATCAAAGCCGCTTCATAGCGGCTTTGATCGTGGCTTTCTTTTTGAGTTTTTATGCTAAGAATACTTGGCAAGTTAAGTTTAGAACTAATATTTGGACTGCGGCCGGAATCGCTTTTCTTTTAATTGTTTGCATAATGTTTATGAGTGAAGATTCACCTTTTTTGTATTTTCAGTTTTAGGATGAAATTTTTGTGAATGCACGTTTAGCCACATTTAGCTTTTTCATAATTGCCGGCGGACTTTTTCTGGCGGT
This sequence comes from Bdellovibrionales bacterium, assembly GCA_043739185.1. GTDB lineage: Bacteria > Bdellovibrionota > Bdellovibrionia > Bdellovibrionales > JAMPXM01 > JAYTQQ01. The sequence continues at coordinate 47,405 of JAYUEN010000387.1, read as the reverse complement.
CACGAGTTTTAATTTTGCCGTTGATCCTATGTGCTACTATCGATGCAAAAGCATTGATACGACGACTATCAACGTCAACACCTACTATCATATTGGTCAAATTATTTTAGCTCATCCTAAAACTGAATTGGTAATGGTGGGCTCCTCTCGAGGTGAAACGACCTCGCCCATTTGGCTAGAGAAAATCACCGGACATCCCGCTTTGAACCTTTCAGTTGGTGGCACCGAGCTTCAAGCCAAATTTGCCTTTTTAAATATAGCTCTTGCTCACAACCCGATTCGTAAAGTGATTTGGCAGGCTGATTTTTTTGAACTCATTCCTGAGATCTTAGATGTCAAAATGAAGAGTACAGAGGCTTTGGGCAAGTATATTACTTCTGAATTTCCTGAGCTCAATGCACTATCGATGCAGAGTAAATTGACTTCACTTTTTGATCATCTCACGCTCAATGCTTCGGTGGCTCGTTTTAAAAAGAAGAACCAAAAGGCATTAGATCTTGGCAGCGGCAATGACTTAAATTACGAGCGCTGTGAAAGTGCAAATTATCCTGGCGAGAAAACAACATCTGCCTTAAATAAAGATATTGTCACCGATTTCGATCGCTACCGACTTTCGATTTTTAATCATCCCGCCTCAGAACACTACTGGCAGCTCTTTGTTAATAAAATGACGTTGTTGAGTACAAAAAATATAGAGGTTTATGTATTAATTGCGCCCTACAATCCAGTCTTCATGAAAAGCCTAAAGGAAGATTATCCAAATATTTATAAGGCACATCAAGAGTGGGCACAAAAGCTAAGTGCGCTGCAAATCCCCAATATACATATTTTAAACTATTTCGCCGGGATTCCAGGCGATGATGGCAGTGTGAGCTACTGGGGAGATGGCGTCCATTTCACCTGCAAAGGCGCCATCCTCATGCTGAAACCAAGCCTTGCACATTTACAGTAGGTCCACGGCAAGGCACTGCTATCCACTTCACCTCGCGACAAGTTAGGAAAGCGGACACATTCTAGATATTTCTTGAATTTTGGCCCAACTTATCGATTAATGACAAACTTCATAGGCAGTCTTTATATTAGAGGAGTTCTGAAATGCTATTTTTGCGAAAATTACTGTTTGTTTTCGTCTTAGGCTTGATCCCTTTTTTTCTTAGCAATTGCGGAGATAAGGCTGCTGATACCTCCGCCAATTTTTCTACTATCTACACAAGCATGTTAAAAACAGCCTGTGCTCAATGCCATGTGCCAGGAACACCAGCCTACAATACCAATGGCGTACATCTCGATTTCACAACTTCGGCTACTGCTTATTCTACTTTGCTTGCAAATTATGTCGCCGGCACCTCTAGCACAGGTACCTGTAGCGGAATTAAAATCGTAGCTGCAAATGCGCCGACTCAATCCTATCTGGCGGGAGTATTGTTTCAAGATTATCATGTAAATAATTTTGCTGGCAAAAGTGGTTGCACGACCTATGCAACCCACTTAAGTGATCAAAATATTACACCCGCAGAAGAAGCATCGATCCTCGCTTGGATCAATGCCGGAGCTCCTAATAACTAAGGGCTGCGCTTAGCTTTGTCATATTTTCCCATTCTTTAGGAAGACCTTCTTTTACATTCATTGCTAACGGAGCAGACATAAGTGCTTTAATCTCATCCTTTGAGGAGGCTCGATGATTGAGTATCGCACTATAGGCGGCCTCTAAAACTTTAAGCTTGAGATTTTGAAAGTTCAAAAAAGCTTGGGAGATCTTCTGACTTTCATATGAATGCATACAACTCTGAACCAAGGCGACGATGCTTTTTGATTCTGAATCTGTAAACATCTTAGGGTGCAAAAATCCTTCAATCAAAGCTGCAACACTTGATTGGTAAATGGCGTGCGACAAATATCCACTTTCCTTGGCTAGTTTTTCACTTAAACTTACTGCTTCTCTGAGATATTGGCTTTTCTCGTTTAGCTCAGTAGTTGTAAGCTTAGCCAATTGAAGTCTTGCTTGAATCATGACATTGAGCTGATCCTCAACCAGATTTGAGCTTTGTTCTAGGAGCGCATAACGTTTAAGAAGTGCATCTTTACGTTCATTTGGATTTCCGATTTGAGCTAGAAAGCCATAGGCAAATGCCTTCAATCTATTGGGATTGAACTCAACTGAACGCTCGGCGCCACGACCCAAAACAGCAAGCCTGTCTAACGACTGAACAGCTTGCACAAGATGATTTTTGGCTTCTTTTTCTTGTTGGTTTTTCAAAAGCGCAAAGCCAAGACTGAGGTTTATTTTTGCGAAACTAATAGCATCAATTTGTGGTTTAGCTTTGAATAGTTCTTCATAAGCCAGAACAGCTCGATCATATTTTTGTGCAGACATCAAATAAAAGGCCTTGCGCTCTAATAATGCCGGCTTCATTTCACTTGCTGCTACTTCAGTTAATTCTTCTGCCGCTAACTCAGGTTGATGGCTCAAAAATAAAGCGCGTGCGTAGCTCCATTCAAAGGCTGCCTTCTCAACAGCAGAAACAAAACCAAGAGTTTTACGCTCTTTAAAAAAACGAACTGCGAGCCCTTGGTTTTGAACCCGAGCTTGTAAAATCCCAAGGTTCATTAAAGTTGCTGCTTGAATACGAACATTATCTCGACCCAAATCATATGCCAACATCAGAGTGCGATTGGCTTTCTGCAAAAGCTCTGCTGAAAACTCAAGACCCTTTGCGGTTCTTAAGAGCTTTTCAAGATAACAAGAACCAAGCAATAAATAGCGCGCCGGCGAGTCCCGATCTTGCGACATCGCCACCAGTTTTTCAATTGCCTGATCTAAATGTGCCGTGAGATGCCGGTCCGCTTGAGCATGAGTATTTTGATCGATCAGAATAAGCAAGGCCTGAACAAACTTAAAATTGTCGTCAATAAATGATCTTTGTACGAGATTCTTGTATCGATCATCAATGGTGCTACGCAAATTTCTGCGGTTCATTGATTGGACAAAACCGTAATGCGACTCTAGATCGTCGGTTAAGCTTAAAGATTCATAAAAGAAACTACTCGCAAAATTGTCATTTGCCACCGCTACATTTGCATAGGCTTGGTCAAGTGCCGAACCCTGTACCACTTCACGCGCATAGATAAACTCTGTATCTTTTTGCGTAGTATACTTTAACCATGCAGTCGCCACCAAATCCATATAAGTAAATTGCGCAGCCGTCGTGAAGTTGAGTATCGCGCGTACATAAAGAGCTTTTCTCAAAAAATAATCTTCTCTTGTTTCGCTCATAAAGCGATCGAGCTCAGAATAAACTTTCGGCTTTTCAGAATCACCCGCAAGAATTAATCGAAGGACACAAGTTTCAGAATCAAGTAAAGTGAGGACTGGCTTAACAAGAAATTTTTTGGCAGTGTCAATGACCTTAATTCTTTCGGGAAGTTCTTTGTGCTGCTGTTCAATTTTATCTAGGAGACGAAAGGCGTAGTAAATATGCGCCTCTTCATCGAGCTCAGGTGCCGTCATCATGATATGATATGCATCTAATAGCTTAGCTTCGCTTTTAGGTAGTTCACGTGAAAGACTTTGATCTGCCAATTCAAAATACAAATAACGCTCCAGCGGCTTCATTTGAGAAGCCGCACGAACCTGTGCTAAAAAATTTGCAGCCTCGTGAAAGTCTTCAGTATAGAGCTTGAGGAGACCCCGAAGAATCAAATTAAAACTCGCCTCTGATTTTATACTCGCAACTTGATGTTCAAATTGCGCTATTTGACCTCTAAAGATCCTGGTCACATCAGAGGATGCTTGCATTTTCTTTAGTTCGCGCGATTCCAAATAGATTTTTACTAGCGCATAAAATGACTTTTCATTTGCGCCAAGCTTAGTTTTCATTATCTCATCTAAATAACTACGCGCGGCCGCCGTTTCATCTGCTAAAATATGATTATTTAATAGCCGCTCATTTGTTATTTGTTTGGTTTCTGAAAATCTATATTTCTCAGTATTGAGATTTAAGATACGCTCCTGATAACTGCGACTGGTGATCAAAGCATTATCAAGTATTTGTCTCGACCAATTGACCGGAACAATTCCACTGGCAGGCATCTGATAGATATCGAGACTTCCTTCAAAGGCACAGGTCAAATAAACCGAATCTTTAAATGGGTGAGGAAAACTACAACTGCTCTCGAGAGAAGTGAGCTGCTCAGGAAAAATCAGATCCTTATCTTGATTACTAAATATTTTTGAAACCGGAATGCGAAAGATGACTCCGTTGTCGCTGCCATCAAGAATATTGTCACCATTTGAATCGTTCGGATAGTGGCTAAAATAAAGCATCGACTCATCAGCCGATAAGGCTGGAAAGCCTGAAATTCCGGGAAGTGCAAATCGCAAACTGAATTCTTTGCGATTTACAAGGTCCAACAAAACGATTTCACGATTTACATTTGATTTGGATACGGACTCATCTTTGTCCATTTTTATAAAAGTTAAATAATGTCCGCCGGCCTGCATATTGGGAGAGTATATTTTCCCTGATGTGAGTATTGTCTTATTTCCTGTGTGAATATTTTCTGTAACAATCCGACGTGGATTTTCACCTATCGCGTCGACAACGTAGCCAATTTCGTCGTTTGATTTCCAAAATGAATTTGATCTGGCTTCGAACTTTTCGCTTGAGGTACGGGCGAGACAATGAATTTCGGGATTGTTATTGGCAGGCTTTGCGAAGTTTGGCAATCCGGCGTAACAGATATCTCCCTTTGCATTGAATTTAAAATAGGTAAATGCGACCAAGCCACTTGGTCCGATGCTCGGCTCCTGCGAGTCTGCGGTAAGTGGTAAAAAATCCCGAACGTCACCGCTCTTTAGTTCTTGCACACGCAGGTGCGGCACCAAATTTGTCTTGTATGTATAGACTAAAATCTCCCCTTTGGTATCGACAGACCCATGATATTGGTCATCAGGACCGACCGTTACTTTTTTCAAAGGCAGCAGCCGATTCGTTGCCGCGATTCGATCCGAAACTATTGTCGCTTGAACCTTGCCTGCAAATAGTAAAATGCCAACTAAGAAGATCTTCATCATTTTTTATCCACTTTGTTCGAAGTTGGCTTTTCAGGTAAAGCTACGAGTTCACCATTGAGAACTTTGTAAAGACGGGCCTTTTTATTGGTGATAGGAATCTTCGCAAATGGCTCGGCACCGGTCGCAACCGATTTCCCCAAGACTTCTTGTTCAAACTGTGGCCACTCACCTGCCGATTCCTGCTCGAATACACTTTGGCGGTCGACCACATAAATTTGCGGCGCACAACCAAACAGACTACCGAGAATGCCCAAACTCATTAGCGCGCCAAAGATTTTTAGATATTTCATTTGAGGGGTCCTTTCTGACTTGCAGAAACAATTTCTGCAGTTGGCTTTAATAAAAATCCAGATAGAGGAATAGATCGCAAAGCCTGGTGCTGATTAATACCAAGTGCAGTCAAATCCAAATCCAAATCTAAAAAACCTTGATTAAAATTCATCGCTACTGCGGTGGGATAACCCACTTCTAAGAGTGTTCTCATTTTATTCATTTTATCATCTTGAAACTGTGGGTCCAATAAATTGATTAGCGTTATCATCTGGGCACTTCCAATTTGGGTTACATCTATGCGGCCATTAAGAATGGCTCGGTTGAGCGAAAACACAAAGCCTGTACGCGCGCTTATCGTTTTGTCGCCCTCAGGTATTTTCTTTAAAAACTTCCGCGGCAAAACCTGAGCTAAATCGAGCCCGGTAACGCGAGAAAGCAGACCCAATTGAAGGTTTTTAGGATAAGCATCAAAGGCCACTTCGCCATAAATACTTCCTGAGCCCAAATCGAGACTAAATTCATGAAGAATAAACATATTCTGTCGAATCGAAAAAAAACCTACGAGTGGACCATATACTTTTTCTTGCCAATGTATTTTATCAATTGTGATAAGTTCTGAGCTTTGCAATAAGGGGCGCAGACGTTCAAAATTCACTCGCTCAAAAGCATTCTGCGTCACCAATTCTGTAAACCTAATATGATCCTTTTCTAATATTAAATGTTCAGAAAAAGGAATACGTCCGCTGAGGCCAGAAAGCGAAATATCGTCGTGCTGAACGCCCATTTTCTTTAACTCTACAGTCCCGTCTATATTAATATCCTTGCCGTGCCGAACCGAAAAATTCATGGGAACTAATACTTCGCCCGTCACCTTTTGGCCAAAAAGCTCAGGTAAAGATCGCGGAAAATTCATTTGGTTATTTATTTGAATTTGCACATCTTTGGTTTTCAAATTACCAGTTCCGTCAGCAGTCACCCGCACCAAATCCTGATTCAAATTAAATTGCAATTTCTCAAGGTTGAACAACGTCTGCTGCTTTAATGTAGCTGCCAAATTCATCTTCATACTTGCAATTGGAATTGCTGCCAAACTCGCATTCACTACATTGAGCTTCAATGGGCCCTGATCCATCTCGACTTGAATCTTGAAGTTTTTCTCAGTGCTCAAATGGTCACCCTTTAAATTCACATTGAATTTCGTATCACCAAGAATTCCTAATTTTGTGATTTCAATTGCGGGCGCTAAGCCTTTTAGCTCGAAGCTTAAATCCTCTTGGTTCATACTCAAATGATGAGACATTACTACAGGCTGTACCAATTTAGCGGGCAACAAATCGCTATCACCAGCACTCAGTTCGCTCAATTCAATTTTTCCTATAATCTCTTTCTTATTTAAATTGTCTAAATGAACTTCAGAATTTGAATTCACTTTCCATTCGCCAATTTCTGGATTTGAAAGCTTTAGCTCTGAAGTGGAGTTTACCCCGACTCCTAAGTCGCGCCCATCAGGAGCAGATGATTTCTGAAAATCATTTGCTGAGGAAATGTGAATCGCAAAGCTCTTTTTAGACACAGGTAAAATAATTTTTGCAATATCAGTTTGAGTATCCAAATGCAGCCGCTGTTCATTTGAAAGCTTACCACTTAATTTCGAATTGATTTCGATACGACCCATTTTCGAAAGCTCAGCCCCTGATTTCATTTTTTTTGCCAGCTTTGGATCGAGAAAAATTTGCACATTCCCCATCAACTCCCAAGGATCCTTAGCTTGGTTTCTACCAATGGTGAATTGGCCCAAAGACAAATCAATTTCGGAGAGCCCAGCAGCAAAGTGAGCTGCAAAATGTTTAAGATCCAAAGAAATATTAGCCTGAGCACCTAGCTTCAAATCAATTGGCATATTCAATTGGGACGGAAAATCAAGTTGATGCAAAATGGATTTCACATTCAGTTCAACATCTTTCTTTAATTCTGCCGTTATGGCAGCCTCATAACTGCCAAACTTAAGGCTCATGGCTTGATCTAGAGAACGCTTTATCAAGCTAAAGGGGCTTGTCTGAATCTGCGAATTATCATGTGCAGATTTTAAAGAACCCGAATCAAATTCAAAGGCGTGCTCAGTTTCAGCAAGCAAATTTGTTTCAGACTTAATCTTGACCCATGGTAACTGTAGCTGCGTTTGTGTCTCAAGCTCACTCATTTGTACAATCAAGTTCTGCAATTCAAAATTCACAAAATTTTCAGGTATTGAATAGCTCCAGTTTTGCCCGTTCTTTTCAATCTTGATATTGCCTTTTGTATTCAAATCCCAATCCAAAGCCAAATGCCTATCTCGGCCTGAAATCTCCACATGATTGGCGTGGTTCGCTTTCACTTCACTTTCTAGACTCAAATGATTTTCGGAAAGCTGGCCAGATGCTCTGATATTTAAATTCTTAATGACAGCAGTTAAACTATTCTCACCAGCCTTTAGGTGAAGATCGAGGTCAAATTCGGATAGCTCAAATCGCCTCATTGTGACGCTCACAAGAGGGGATTCTAAAAATTTTGCTAAAAGCACTACAAGCGGCACATTCTCTTTTGAAGAAAATTCTTGCGGCTTAGCTTTCGGAGAAGCGTCTATATTCAATTGCACCTGAAAACTTGGGCGCTCAATTGACAATCGTTCAATCAAGACTTTTCGAGAAAAATTCTCAATGATGTAGTCGATATCAAATCTTGAAATTTGAATCTGAATTCGATTGCCATTCAATTTTGAATCTATTTTCAAATCTTTAAAATGTATGCCTGAAAACAATCTGATTTGGGCCTCAGAAAACTGTAGCTCGGTAGCAAATTTTTGCGCTAAGACTTTTTGCGCCTTGGTCAATACCCATCGAGAGCCCTCCTCAGTACCAAGAAACTTCACTCCGATATACACCAGCACCAATAGGACAAATAAAAAGCTAAAGAGGCCTGTCATTATGCGAAAAAGCACTTTTTTCATAAGATAAGAATCCTAGCAATGCATGCTACTCACAAGCAAATGAAAAGGCTACGCGCTGCAAATCAAAACTTGAACACAATTAGCGTTGAGCCTGATCAATTTCTGATGTTATTATTGGCAGCTATGAATAAAAAAATATATTTTGGCAGATCCCTTAGGGACATCCTTTTTGCATTTGTCCCCGCTTGTCTGATCACCCTTAGCGTCGCCGTGATTGCATATAAATTTGTAAATCCCGCACCACCCAATCGCATCGTTATTTCAACTGGCGAAGATCAAGATGACTATCAATCCTACGCCAAGCTTTATAAGGACATATTGAAAGAAGATGGTGTTGAACTCATCACCAAAGCCTCCCAAGGCCCCTCTGAAAACCTCAAAAGGCTTAAAGACGAAAGTTCAGATGTCCAGGTTGGATTTGTGCAAGACGGGCTTGGCAATGCAGAGGAAGCTCCAGACCTTTCTTCTTTGGGAAGCCTCTACTATGAACCAATTTGGATTTTTTATTCTGGTCAAAAGACCCCCAGTAAACTATCGGATCTTATGGGACAGAAAATCGCAATTGGAAGAGCGAATTCTGGGACCAATATTTTAGCACAAAGAATCTTAAAAAGTGCCGGAGTCACAGCTGAAAATACTCAACTCCTAGAAATTGGCTCTCAAAACGCAGTTGATGCAATCAAGTCAGGCGAGGCGACAGTTGCACTTTTTTTAAGAACGGGTGAAGATCCGCTCATTGAAAAGCTGATGCATGATCCTAGCGTCAAACTCATGAACCTAGATCAGGCTGAGGCAATAACTAGGCAGATTCCTTTTTTACATCATTTGACTCTTCCTCACGGCGCTTTTGATTTGAAAAATAATATCCCGGCTGAAGATATTAATTTGGTCTCGCCCACCATTACTCTGCTTGTAAGGGACGATCTTCACCCTGCGCTCGTCTATTTATTGTTGAAGGCCGCGGTACAAGTGCATAGTTCACCCGGACTTTTTGAAAGGAAAGATGAATTTCCGGTTGATAAAGATTATCAGTTTTCATTGCGCGAAGAAGCTAAAAGTTTTTACAAATCAGGTACGCCATTTTGGCAAAGGTTTTTGCCCTTTTGGCTCGCGACTCTCCTTGATCGCTTCTTGCTCTTGGTGATACCGGTCGCGGCCATCATTTTGCCAATGATAAAGGTGGTTCCAAAAATTTACGTTTGGCGCATTCGAAATCGTATTTTTCAGCGCTATGGGGAGTTGAAATTTATTGAGACCCAACTTCATCCCGACTCTACTCCAGAAAAATATCTTGAACACCTAGATAAATTAGATGCCTTTGAAATGAAAGTGAATCACCTCAAGGTACCTCTAGACTATTCAGATTATATTTATAGCTTAAGAGAACATATTGATTTTGTGCGCGGTCGTATTCGCAGCCGCCTGAATCAAGCTACTCAGGCAAAAACGAGCGAACATAGTTTTACGATTAGATAAATTCGAGGTCAAAAGCTGGCAAGACATTTAGAAGTCCTGCCAGACATTTAACTTCAAAAATATCACTCATTAGTTGCTTTTAAAATGATAGGCTTGCCATTGAAAATCGCAAGCTCCTCTGGAGATAGCATTGATTTATGAATCATAATCCCGTCTACATACAAATCAAACCATTGCGCCGATAGGTTGAAGTTCCCGCCGTTGCCATATTGATCACTCCATGAATTTTCAACCTTGAACTTTATTGGATTCGCATATCCTTCTGGTTGATCATATCCCATGAAAACCGTTTCGTGATCAGCGGTTAAAATTCCTAAAATATCCAATTCTGATTTACTCAAGCGCCTAGGCGCTTGGCCTTGTTTATAAGGAAACATTCCCTTTAAGTCATCGGTTCCAGGCTCCATATCACCTGTCTTGCGATTGACTCCTGGGCCAAAGTTCGAATCGAACGGTACTGGCATACCCGCTTTTAATTGTGCTTTCACCAAATTCATCATTCGTACCGGATCTAAATTGAGTCTTCGTATCACACGGTTCATGTCTTGGTATTTAACTTGATAAACTTGATCACGAGGACGATTTCTCAAATTAGAAACATTGATCCAATCCTCAGGATTAAATTTCATATAGTCGGTCACAAATTTTTGCGGCTCAAATTTGCGAATTTTAGTTTGAGCAACGCCCGTCTTGGGATTGGTCACTGGTACTTTAGCGGTGAATGTTTTCGGCGGTGTTCCCAGAGCTTTTTCAAGAATCAACCAGACTCCGCCTAATATCTCTTCCTTTTTCGCTTCTAATATTTGCAATTGAGCTTCGCTTAGGGCCTGCAAACTCACCTTATCATATTTTGTGGTGTTTTCAGCCTGACCCCTCACGATACGATCATGAAGTGCACGCGCCTCTGAGTCGAAGTTTTCAGACAAATTCCACATCTCATAACTTTTAACTTGTAAATAAGAATTCAATTCAGCCAACAATAGGTCGGTGTTCAATGAATTAAGAGTTTCGGGCATTGCACTTGTGGTGACCAAGCCGTATTTCTTAATTAAAAAGATAATATCTTCAACATAGCCACCGTCCGCGATCTTAGGTGCAATCCTTTGTAAGATTGTAGAGCTGCTAATGCGCTGTGAGTTTCTTCTTAAATCAATTACCTTTTCTAAATGCGAGCTTGAACGCTCGAGCATATTAAAAAATTGCAGATAGGTTCTTGAAAACTCGGCGTCTGGCATTAAATTGCCTTTGCCTAAATAAAAATTTTCAATGGCCGTGAGAGAAGCAAATATCCAACAACGGCCTGACCTTTGCTGATCCTTTATAGTACCTTCCGGGAGTTCGAAACTATAGTTATTGTCATGTTTGGGGCTCGTGTTCATGGGTGCTGCAAGACCCTTCTCCGTGGTAAATTTTTGTAACATTTTGTCTGCAGCAGAGCGCCTACGAGACTGCATTTTGGCAACAAAATCTTCGCTCACGCCAATTTGTCTTTTGCTCTTTGTAGAAACAAAGATGCTTTCGCATTGGTCGCCGCCAGCGAAGGCCATGCTCACACCCAAGCTAGAGGAGAGAACAATTGCAAACGTGAATTGAACTAGTCTTAATTGTTGCTGCGAAAACACCATACGGAAAGTCCTCCAATTGATTTTAGACCCAAATTGCGCAGCTTCGATGTCAAGAATTGTCACTTAATTCAAGATCTGTAACGAAGTTACACAGTTTTTTTATGGGTCGAGAGCTACCTGAGCAAAGCCTGTGCCTGTGCTTTTGCCAAAATGCAGTCTCGTAGGCGCTCTGCCGAAGCTGCAAAACTTACCGCGGCGGCTGCCGTTAAAACTGTACCACTCCCAAGAGCATCCCAACCCAATGAATCTCGCATGAAAAAAGATTAAGCACTTTTTCAAACATTTTTCTAGATTGAAACACCCCCACAAAATTTGCGCTTCAAAAAGGGATTCATTATCAATCTCCAAAGATATGCAGCAAAATGTACAGATGAGCTATCTTCCGAAATTCTTCCCAATGGCTTGGATGCTATTTCCGGGGATCATAGGCTGCGCAGGACCCACCTCACCTCTGGGGCCCGCCACCCTTTTTGCAAACAAGCTCAATGTCTCTATTCGCGCATTGATCGGAAGCAATGAGCATCTTGCAATCAATCGGCAAATTAGTTTTTTTCCGAACCGGCAAATCTTGCATAAGAAATCTTCGCTTGAAATTACCATTTCAGATGACGAAGGTATCCCAGAAGATTATCAACTGAAGATTTATTTTGATCGACGGGATGTCACTCGCCATTTCATTCAGCACTCTATTATTGAATGGGAGCCGAGACAAAATCGCTGGCTCAAATTGAAAATGCCAGTGGTACGACTGCGTTCGGACCTCGATGGAGAAATTGTTGTTTCTTATCAAAGAAACAACAGCACTCCCATGATTGCGGCCGAGTATCAAAAACCAAAATGTAATTTGAAGGCAAATAAAGCTTTAACATTCATAGAGGATTTTGATGTCGAGCCCAATACATTGAAATTTATAAATGCCTTCGCCGAAGCAAACGAAATCAATCCCTTTTTGCTGGCGGGGCTTATTGCTCAAGAGTCCGGCTTTCAAAACAATGCCTTCAGTTATTCGCGAGCTATGGGACTCACCCAAATCACGCCCATCGGAGAGCAAGAAATACTAAAAGTTCATAGCAATTGGCCGCGCTATCCCGGTTTAAATGAATTACCACTTGGATATATAAAATTCATGCTTCAACAAGGTCAACTCAACTCTACTAACGAATGGCGACTCAATCCCGAGTATTCTATTAATGGCGGCTCAACTTATATTCGACAGCTTGAGTCTTACTGGAGTCGGTCAGATAAGGCGGGACTCTTACAAGCTCACTTTTCGAATTTAGAACAAGACACCAGCCGCGTCGTGCTTGCAAGTTACAATTCGGGTCCCTACAGAGTCTCTCAAGCAATTGAACAGAATCATCATGATTGGCTCAAGCGTGGCGCCGGATTAGACGCCGCCAGAAAATATGTCAATCGCGTGATGAGTTTTTGTGATCGCTTCAGTGAGGAGATTCATGAATAAAAAGCCAATCTATTTTAACTTATTGAGTGCACTTATTTTACTCTTGATTCTTGGCATTCCGGCGCAAGTGATGTGGCTTTATGAACATCCGCTAAGAGATATGAATTTAGCCTTCGAGCAATTGCCCTGGAATAATCTGCTCTTTATGGGAGCCGGAATCATCGTTTCGATTCAAACTTTTATAGTTCATCCTCAACTCAAAATCTCAATTCCGGCTTTTGCTTTGTTGGGTATTTTCAATAATCTGCTCGTCGGCCTCGACTCACTTGACTATTCATTTTTTGAAACCACAATTGCCAGTGTGGCGCTGGTTTCGATATTTGTGCCGATTCTGCATCCAAGCCAAATGAAACTAATAGAGAACTCGAAGCTTCATTGGTGGACTCGATCCCCGAGAGCGGAGCTTTTGATTCCCGCACAAATTGAAACGAAAAATCAGCATCTAAGAGCCATTACCTTTGACCTATCTGATACCGGTGTTTTCTTAACATTCAATTCGCTCAATCAGATTATGGATGAGTTTGAAGAACTAGATAGACTCGAAATCAATTTGAAACTTGATCAATTGCAGACGCTTCGCTGCCAGGCCCAAGTCATCCGGGTCAGTCAAAAACAATTTGGCGATTATCCACCCGGCGTCGGACTCAAGTTTTTGAATACTTCAGAGGCCCAAAAGAGAGAATTAAGGCGCTTGGTAAAGCGTCAGTTAGAGCTAGAATTAGATTCCTGATTCGGACAATTTTTTCAGATCACTGAGGCTCCGAACCCAGATCAGCTTTGGCAACAGATGCTCTCGATTGAAGATCTTTAATAGTTCAGGTCGCATTTTTTGATGAGCAACCCAAATGCTTTTCAACAATTTTTTAAAATGAGAAAATTTTTGTTCATTGCAATTCTCGGGAAGCTCGGCTCTTTTTTTGAAAATATTTTCGAATTGGCGCTTCACTGCCCAAAGTAAATGGCGCCACACCGGGAGATCAATAAATATGATATGGTCCGCAATCAGAAATCTTTCTTCGATAATATCTAGAGGGCCATAACCATCAATGATCCAACTCTGCTTAAGAGCAACCGTCCTAAGTGTTTTAATAGTTTCTGCGTGAGGACGGATGATCATTCCTGGCAAGAATTGAATAGAATCAATATGGGTTACACCAATCGAATAACGCTCACCTAATTTTCGACTTAATTTTGTTTTTCCGCCAGCAGCGTTTCCGACCACTGCAATTCTCATATCAAACGCACTTGAAATTTTCGGCCCTTAATTTTACCTACACGCAATTCTTCAAATGCTCGGCCGGCTTCTTTACTGGCAATTGCCACGAGGGACATATTATCAAAGACATCAATCTTGCCAATTTCTGAAGATTTCAAACCCGCACCTTCTCTTGTCAGGGCCCCTAAAATATCTCCTGGTCTTAGCTTGTCTTTACGACCACCCGAAATCCAAAGGGTTTTCATTGACGATTCGCGATAGTAGGAACTTAAGCCATGTTGGTTTTTGAAACCCAAGTTGGGACGACTGAGTCGTTTGTCTCGAGATTTTTCAATTTCAAATAATTTCAAGTCTTCATTCTGCTTTACCAAGGTGACGGCAACGCCCTCGCGACCCGCCCTTCCGGTTCGCCCAATTCGATGTATATAAACCTCTGCATTCATCGGAAAATCATAATTGATCACCAAATCTAGGTGATCAATGTCAATTCCTCGAGCCGCAACATCTGTCGCCACTAAAATTCGATAACTGCCATTACGAAACATCGCCATCACTAGTTGTCGATCGCGTTGTTCTAAATTGCCATGCAATGCCGCACAACTCACTTCGTCTTTTTCTATTAAATGAATCAACTCATCGACTGTGGTCTTTTGATTGCAAAAAATAAGTACGGACTTTGCGGGATGTTGCTGCAAGACTCGTAATAGCAAGTCTGACTTTTCTTCTTCACCCACTTCATAGGCAATTTCTTCAATCAGATTTGCGCCTTCAAGCGCCTCCTCAATGCGAAGATGAACAGGGTTTTTTTGGTATTGCAGGCTCAAGCTTTTTATCTCATCCGGAAAAGTTGCTGAGATAAAAAGCGTCTGTCGCTTTGCCGTTGGAGCCTCTAGAATTGCAGAGATTTCATCCTGAAAACCCAATTCAAGAAGCTTATCCGCTTCATCTAAAACCAATGTTTTAAGGCTCCTAAAATCCAGCTCTCTACGATCGAGTAGATCGAGAATTCGACCTGAAGTTCCTACCGCAATATGAATTCCCAAACGAAGCGCATCGATTTGCGGTCTTGCGGGCTGTCCACCCGATAAATTCAAAACCTGAAGCCCCTCTAACTTACGGGCAAGCTTGCGAAATTCACCCGTCACTTGCGTACTCAATTCTCTGGTAGGACAAATAACAATTGCCTGAAGACTGCGATTTGAAAGATCGATTTTTTGCAAAATCGGTATCGCAAAAGCAGCGGTCTTGCCACTTCCTGTTTTCGATTGACCAATGAGATCGCGTCCGCTGAGTAAAATTGGCAGAGCCTGCTCTTGAATTGGAGTCATGGCTTTAAATCCCAATTCCTCTACTACTTTCAAAATTTTTTCAGATATAGGAAGGGAACTAAATAGGGATGAATTCAATGTTTGCCTCTTTGACTCTCATCATTATCAAGACCAAAGGCACCTGGGAAGAGGCAAACCCAAATTGAAAAAAATATCTTTGCAAGCGACGAATTTTGTCACACAAAAAGTTAAATTTAAGCCGAGGGGGCCTGCGCTGCTTTATAATGATTCCGATTTTAACTCTCCTTTGGCATCGAGATCGCAAACAGGCTTTATCATGCGAAGTTTTTTATTTCTAAGCCTTCTCTTAGTGTTTTCTGGCCAGGTGAGTTTCGCCTCACCCGTCGCTTGTCTTTCACTATTTAAAAGCCTAAGCAAACATGAGATCTCAGTTCAATTGGCTTTGGCCTCAGGTCTACACTACTCGTTGACACCCGGGAAAGGCTATATTCGCGAAAATGCTGCTCAGCCGAAGCCCGAAGATAAAGTTAGTTTTATTTATAAAACTGACCAAGGTGAAGTGGTTCAAGATCCAAGTACCCTGAGACGAATCAATGAACTGAAAATTCCACCCGGATATTCGCAAGTTTGGATTGCTCAAGACCCGCTTGCCCATATTCAGGCAAGGGCCCTAGATAGCCGTGCTCGCGCACAATATCGATACCATGAGGACTGGAATGAAAAGGTACTTGCCGCCGCTAAATTTGAGAGAATGAAGGAATTTGGAGAGGCTATTTCAAAACTACGAATTGCTGTTTCTCGAGATTTGCAAGGTTCAGCGCGTTTTCAGGACTCACAAATTGCAGCGGTCGTTCGATTGCTTGAAGTTGGCGGAATTCGCATTGGCGGAGAAAAATACGCCCAAGGCGAATTTCCTTCCTTTGGGTTAACAACTTTGCGCGCGGACCATGTTCAAATTCGCGGAGCCAAAGTGCGCTTTCAATTCATTGCCAAAGAGGGAATTCCCCAAGATATCATCGTCGATGACAAAGCAATTGCCCGCGTTTTGAAGGGCCAAGTTAGCACCAAAGGATCGGATGAAAGGCTGTTTGACGTAAAAGCACCTGAGGTTAATCAGTACATTAAAAACCATATTGGAACGCAATTCTCTGCCAAGGATTTTCGCACTTGGGTCGGAACGACTCAAGCCGTTGAAACGCTACATTCTCTTGGCCCACAAGAGGAGCCTAATCAAGATGAGGCCATAAAGCTCGCAGCTGTAAAGGCCTCTGAGCGCCTTCACAATACGCCGTCAGTTGCTCTTAATTCTTATATTGATCCCGCAATTATTAGTGCATTTAGAAGCGGACAGCTCGAAGAGGCCTTTAAACATATATCAGACCCTGAATTGTCTCCCGCAGAAAATGCCGTCCTTTATTTAAAAAACTAGAATAAATCTCATTTTGAGAAAAAACCCAAGGGATTGTCGAAAGTATTTTCAGATTCGAAATCTTTATGCACTGATCTAAGTTCAACTTCACCAAATAGCAGAGGGCTTGGATTCAATCCTGCATTTTAGATCCTTACTAGTTCAAGGGGGTCCAGAATGAAATTGACAGGATTAACTCGTATCTTCGTTGCGGCAGGCTCAGCCATTGCTCTGCTTTCAATGTTCCAAAACTGCTCACAAGTCAATTTTGCGTCTATAAGCAGTAAATCCCTTGTTCAAGGCGGAGTTACAGGTACAGGAACTTCACCTGGCTCACCTGGGAGCACGCCAATTGTAGCGCCTCCTTCTGATCAAGGAATTTGTGTCTTAACCTGCATCGGTGAGCAAGAATCCGACGATCAGGATGAACTGCATATTTTATCAAACAGCTCTTCTTTATCTGGTAATAAAATGTGCGCCAATAAACCACCAGTATCCGCTTCAGTTTGCAATTCAGAAGATGATGAAGACGGTTCAGGCTCTCCAGTCAAACCCGTCATTCAAAGTGTTTCAAGTGACGACTCCCATCCAAAGACAGCCTGTATGTCAAAAACAGCTTGCCAAATGATTGGCGCCCATTTGCAAAAAGGCAAAATGGTTTTAATGAAGGTTGCAAGCAACAAAGTCTCTTCACTCAGAGGCTCACGCTTTGAAGCCGTACACGAGGCAAGCGATTGTGAAGATCATATGTCAGACGATGACATCAAAGCTCAAATCGAAGTAGATGGAAAATAATTTCAAAGTATGATGTTTTCGGCCAAGACAAAACGCAATTCATAATTTAATCTCCTTCTGAAATTCGGAGGAGATATGAAATCAGCTAAAATGCCTTGCATATTTTTCGGCCACGGCTCCCCCATGAATGCGCTTGCGCAAAATGACTTTAGCCGTTTTTTAAATCGAACTGGTGAGCGCCTCGCAAAGCCAGAGGCCATTTTGTGTATATCAGCTCATTGGGAAACCCCAGGTACTAAGGTTTTAAAGAGCAGTTCACCCAAGACCATTCATGATTTTGGGGGATTTCCAAAGGAACTCTATCAAGTTCAGTATCCCGCTCCGGGAGATTTAGAATTGGCAGATCAAATCACGCAACTACTCAAAGCAAATTCAGCAGAAAGCACACCAGAGTGGGGCTTAGATCATGGTAGTTGGTCTATTCTAATTCATTTATATCCAAAGGCCCAAATTCCGGTCTTACAACTAAGCATGGACCAAAACCTCTCTCTTAAAGAGCATTTTGAATTGGCAAAAAATCTAAAGCCAATTCGCGAGGATGGGGTCCTAATTATCGGAAGTGGAAATATAACTCATAATCTGCGCGCCATTGATTGGGGCCCAAATCCAAAAGCCTTTGCGTGGGCACTTGAGTTTGATGAACACATCAAAAATGCAATTATCGATAAAAACATGAGCCACTTATTTAATGAAGTGCCAAGGTATCAGAGCTTGTGGCGTCAGGCTTTACCCACGCTCGAGCATTATTTACCCCTACTTTATGTATTAGGCGCAAGTGATGAGTCGGATCAGCCGAAATTTATTTATGAAGAAATGCAAATGGGTTCGCTTTCAATGAGAGCCGTCGAAATGAATTCGTGATTATGAAATTAATGAAAAAATCTCAATACCTTCAAAGCCCCTGGAAAAACGGCAAAGGAACAACATCTCAAATCGAGATCTTTCCCGCTGAAGCTGACTTTACGACTTCTCATTTTTTATGGAGGCTAAGCTCCGCCCGCATCACTGAAAGCGGTGCATTTTCAATCTTCCCAGAACACTCGAGACTCCTAAGTGTCATTTCAGGCGGCGCACTTGAATTGAAGATTCAAGGCTCAAAAAAGAGTTCACATTTACTAAAGGCATTTACGATCTTTGAGTTTGAAGGAATTGAAGAAGTACATTGTGAGTTGCAAGGAGATGCTGCGGTCGATCTTGGCCTCATCTTCAATCCCAAATGGGTCATTGCGAGCATGCGCATAGAAAGACTTGAGAAGTCGAATTCAAAATTAAAATTAGAAGATGGAATTCACTTCATAGTTTGCGTCGCGGAATCCCTTAAGATCGGAAATTACGAACTATGTGTCCTAGACAGCCTAAGACTCGAAGGTTGTCATGAGCTTCAACTTCAAAGCTCAAACCAAAATACTCGCATTGCCATTGTTCATATTCAAAATCGCACCCTCTCCGAGTAGCTCCTGTTGAAATTGTTTGAGTGGCGTCTGCCAATTCGCTTCCCAATCTACTGCAAAAAGACATTTTGCTCGGATTCCCAATTGCCAACCTGAAACAATGCTTTCAAAAATTTTCACCAGCGAAGCCCGATTTTTAATACTTGCGGTCAACAGACTTCCACCAATGAGAATGGGGGCCAGGGGCGTTCTCAATTGAGCATAGTAAAATGCTTGTAAGCCAATTTCGCCGGTTACGGAGGTATCAAATCCGGTAATGACATGCCAAAGGTCATGTGTCTGTCGAAGCCTCATCATGCTAAAAGTCTGCGCGTTGGTAACTTTAATATGTTTATAAAAATCAGGACTCAAGCCTCGCCCAATCATATGATCAGCGTAACATCGCCCAAAGCTCCCATTGGGAAGCTTTTGCAATGCCTTAAGATCAAAAGGGGCCAAAAGTTTTCGTTGATTCATAATTTGAACGCATTCAGGAATAGAATCCAATCGTTCTTTCATCTTATCGACAAAGCCGAGCCCATAAAGACTTTCGCCGATGCCAAGTACGGCTCCCGTTTGAGATGGCGATATAGATACACGAATTAGATTAAAAAATAATTTAACCAAAAGCCAAATTTTCTTCATTGCTTTTGGGATAGCATTTCAGAGGTACAAATTCAATGTCTGCATGAAAATTAAAAAGGCGCAGCGTGAGTCCAGTCTCGCTGCGCCTTCAAAAAACATAGAACCCGTCTATACAGCTGAGGCCGGTTTTTGTTTTTGAAACTTGCGATGAGACACGATTCGCTTTTTCGTGACTCGTTTTGCAGCCATTGCGGTATTCTTTCTCAGGGTGGATTTTTTCACCCTATTAATTGGCTTTACCACCGCTATTTTGTGTCCGGCGCCTTTTGTCGCCGCCATAGCCTGTGGTGCCGCTAGTGCCAAGGCTGCAGCCAAGGCTAAAACTGAAGTGATTTTTCTCATACAAACCTCCTTATGGTTGTGTACTCAGCCCTTTTGCAAACTCAAGGTCGAGCCCAAATGCCTCCCCTTTTGAATGCGCTATCCAAAAAATCGCTTTTCGAACTTTATCTTCCGTACCATTTTGATTTAGACTTAGTTCATGACACCTAGCGATTCCGAATCACTTGAGAAAATTAGGCTCGAGAGAAATTTCTTTAAACTTTACGGATATTCATTTTTTCAATCTTTTTTGATCGTCATTCCTGTCATTGTGCCATTTTGGCAAAAGAAAGGCCTGAGCTTACAAGAAATTTTTATGCTGCAAGGAGTTTTTGGATTTGCGCTCATTTTATTTGATGCACCCGCAGGCTACTTAGCCGATCTCTTCGGGCGCAAAAAAACTCTTGTTATAGGAAGCATCATTTCCGCCCTTGGCTTTCAGATACTTTGGTTTGGCCAAACATTTTTAGACTTTGTTGTCTACGAAATTGTCGTCGGAATTGGTCTGAGTCTTCAATCTGGATGTGATATTGCCATATTGTATCACTCAATTGAAAAACTAAATATTGCCGGAAGTAAGGCAAAATTTTTAGGTAGACGCGTTTTTTATTTGAGTATCGGCGAAGCCATCGCCTCAGTTCTCGGCGGACTGCTTGCAGGCATTTCATTAAACTGGCCGGCATATGCAAATGCCATGAGTGTTTGGATGACGGTTTTATTTGCCTTCAGTGTTTATGAACCCTCCGGACAAAAACTTTCTCGCGAATCTCATCTCAAAAATTTTCGACAAATTGGTAAGGCATTATTTGGACATTCCAAACTTCTCAGCCTGATACTTTCAAGTTTTATTCTTTATGGCTTTGCAACTTACTGTGCGGTTTGGAGCCTACAGCCTTATTGGAAATCGCGTGGACTTGACTATACATTCTTTGGATATCTATGGGCTGCCAATTGCGTTTTGGTTGCCTTGATTAGTCGATTCGCCCATCGCTTTGAAACTCGTTTTGGCTCTACTCGAGTGGTTATCATTATTGGACTCATGCCCATCATTGGTTATTTCGGAATGGGATTTACTGGCGGACTCATTGGTCTTATTTTTACAATGGCATTCCCGGTCTGCCGAGGCTTGAATCAAGTTATTTTTCAAGATGCAATTAATTCTCGAGTTCCAGCCGAGATGCGGGCGACCATTAATTCCGTCGGAAGTCTTGGCATGAGAGCTTTATTTATAGTGTTTGGACCAATTATAGGTCGAGCACTTGATCACGGGGGGCCAGATCACGCTATGAAAATATTGGGCTTTGCTTATGTTGGTATTTTTCTTATGGTGAGCCTCCCGATTTTGGCCTTAAGAAAACAATTTCGAATTGGTTAATTAAAGATGAACCCTCAAAGCGTCAAACTGCGAGTCTTGGTTGCCATGAATGCTGACAATTTCAATTACTCAAAAGCCCTGATTCGAACACTTTTTAAACGTGAGAGAATTTTTGCGGGAATAAAAGCATTGGCCCTAAGCTGGGCCATAGCACTGATCTGCGTTTTCATTCCGGTAGCGCATTTTTTATTGGTGCCTGGCTTTTTAGTTTTTGGCATTGTGATCGGAACTTTGAAATTCAATCTTCCTTTTGAAATGAATTCTGAAAAAATTGTGTGTCCCAATTGTCAAATTGATTTTGAAATTAGAAACTTAAGTTTCAAGTGGCCACTTCGAAAAGAGTGTAGCGCTTGTCAGATGGTTCTTCTCATTGATCCCGTTGCAACTAGCGAGTGATCACTTTGAACGCGCGTACCGGATTTGCCGCGACAGAGCTGACCTCAAAATAGAGCCGCGAAATTTCTTGATGGGTCGCGGTCACCACCTGTACCCGCCACTTTCCGGTTTCATAATTGGATTTGATTGCGAGACCTCGAAAACCTTCTTTACGGCCTCCAAATATTTTCAGTGGAATATGATCTGCAGAGTGCCAGTTTCCCTTGGCATCTAAGTGAGAAAATTGCACATAAACCTCGTCTGCAAAACGGGCGGGCGAATATATCTGAGCATAAAAATAAATTTTATCCCCAGCCTCAGCCTTAAAATCTTGATCGCCCTTTTGCCAAAACTTCCAATCGTCCCGCTCGGACGAAAGCAGCCAAGTGCCTTCTTTTTTTTCAACCAAATGATAAATACCTTGCTCTTTGACGCTCAAGGGAACTGGCGGTATCCACCCCATAAAATAAAAAAACACAAAGACCACTAAAACCGAGATACTCGGAAAAAGTGTTGCCCGAAACAACAAACGCGCATCATTAATTTTTTTTTGTAAAAACTTAAACTGCAAGAAAAACAAAACTGAAGTTGTGATACTCGAAAGTATAAAGGGAGTCCAACCGATAAAACCCAAAACCAGTGGAAATAAAATTGAAATATAAGAAAACAAACAAATAGCAAAAAGACCCACCTTGAAACTTACTTTTGATTTCTTAATTATAGGGAGTTCATTACCCAGAATCATAGCTGCCATCAAAAAGAGAAAAATCAAACTATTGATGAACGATGCACTCTTTATATAAAAAATTGAGTAAATATTGAGAAGGGTTCCCAACAAAAAGTGAAGCAATAGGTTGCGATAGTTCCAAAATTTGGCGATCCGATCACTTGGTCGCCATTTTCTCAGTCGAAAAAGCAATTCAAAATGAATCAAAGTGGCAATTATGAGTAAATAAAGTGCCTGCTGAAAAATGGCCAAAGGCTCATCGACATCTGAGACCATAAAAGCATCAAAGGCAAAGCCACCCACGAAAAACACCAAGTCGAGCTTAGACTCATGTTGATGTTTGAATTTTGCAATTTTAGCTTTTAATTCTTCAAACATTTAAGGCCTCAGCTTCGCCCAATCTTTTTGGGTTATAAATGTAATCGACTCGGTATTGGCATCAAAAATTAATTTGATCTCAGCTTTTGCCAATTGCTTTCGAAGCCTTAAGACCTTCGTTTCATGCGATAACTCTTCCCGACCGTAATCGGTTGCCTCACGCAAAATAAAGGACTCAATAACTGCAGTTAAAGTCTCATCACTTAGCGCCTCGACCGGTACTTCAATGGGAGCTGCAAGTTCTTCACTCATTTGAACTTCCAAAAAATTCTTGAAGAGCTAAAAAGGCACGTTTACTTTCAGCTAAAAAAGGAAATGCTAGAAACCACACATGCTGCATATTCTTTCCGATATGTAATTTTACATTCACGCCTGCTTTTTTTGCTTTATCAAAAACTTGCTCAGAATCACTTTGCAGAATTTCTTGATCACCGCAAAAAATTAAGAACGGAGGAAATTTTTCAAAACTTCCGAGCGCAGGCGAGATATAAGGCTGATGGGGCGCGTTCTTCGCAAAATACAACGAGGCCCAACGCTTGAGTACCTTTTCTTTCAGCCAAAAATCATTGGCATGGTTACGCTTGATAGATTCGCCTTCAACATTTAAATTGGCCCAAGGTGACACTGCAAATAGGCGCGCAGGCAGCGGCTCGCCTTCATCTCGAAGTGCCATTGTTAAAGCGAGACTCAAGCCGCCACCAGCCGAATCTCCGCCCACTGAGACTGGCAGATGCGGAAATTTATTTTTTAAAAACCGGTAAGCCTTTTTCGCGTCATCTAAAGCTGCGGGATAAGGATGCTCGGGTGCCAGTCGATAATTAATCAAAAGAACTTTTAGGTTGCAGTGATGTGATACTTCCCACGCGCTTCTGCGATGAGTTGCAATCGATCCCATAAAGTATCCACCGCCATGCAAATAGAGCAAAATTCCTGCATGATTTGCCTGAGTCGAAATAAACTCGGCCTCTAAACCATCAATGTTGACGGCTTCGATTTCTGTTGTTGGCGAGCGTCTTTTAAGTACTGCTTGCGGAATTGCTGAAATCAGATTCATATTTCGCCGCAAGCTTTTAGTCGAATAGTCAGAGCGAAACATCCCTCCGACTACGATACGAGATAAAATATTACAAACCTGAATACTGCGATCCATTTTAATACCTCAATACAAAAGTATGAAAAGAACAATTAAGGCGGGCAATGCTTGAATGAAAAATATGCGTCGATTGACCGAGTAGCCACCATATATCCCCGCAACCACCACACAACTTAGAAAAAACATTCCCAATTCTTTTGAAAATTGTGAATTCGAAGAAATCGTAGACCAAATGAGACCTGCCGCTAAAAATCCATTGTATAGCCCTTGGTTGGCCGCTAGCTTTGCAGTTGAAGCTGCATACTCCTTTGTCATTCGAAATTGCTTTTGGCCAAAGGGCTTTGTCCAAAAAAACATCTCAAGGCACAAAAAGTAAAAATGTAAAATTGCTATCAAAAAGATGAAGCCTTTGAGTGAGATATTCATAGCCTAGTCAATCACGAAGCTGCAGTAGAGGTCAAACATCTAAGGGGCAGTCTAAGAGGCGAGTTTATACTTTTGGGTAAAGTCACTTTCAACTCGCCCGAACTCAAGTTCAATTTTATTGATCGCTTGGGAAACCCCTTTAAGGTCACCAGCTTTGGCAAAGCTTTCGAGCTCGGTGAGATATTTCGCAAGACCAAGCGCGCCAAAGCTAGCGCAGCCTGACTTCACTTTATGAGCAATTGCCGCCAAATCATTTGAATTCTTATCGCGAAGAGCAAACTTCAACGCTGCTATTTCCTTTGGTAGATTGATGAGTAAAAGCTCACCAATCTCTAATATGATGGCATTTGTACCCCCGCCGAGGTCACGCAATTCATTTAAACAGTTTTCATCAAGTGAGGAGTCAGCCGACAAGGACGTAGTAGCCTCTGAAGATGATGGCACTTGAACGGGCTGATGCAACCAACGACTAATCTTAGCTGCCAAATCTTTTGTCGAAAAAGGCTTTGATAAATAGTCGTTCATACCTGCGGTCAGGCAGCGCTCGCGATCGCCAGCCAAAGCATTTGCAGTCAATGCAATAATGGGAATATGAGAAAATTGAGAGTCCATATTGGCTCGTATTATCTGTGTGGCTTCATAGCCATCCATCTCAGGCATTTGGCAATCCATTAAAACCATATCATAGGGCAAAAGCTGTAAAGCCTGCAATGCCTCTTCACCGTTTGCAACTAGATCGGCATGGTAGCCCATCTTAGCCAATTGAGCGGCGACAATCTTTTGATTGGTGGTATTGTCTTCTGCCACCAATATTCTGTACTTTTTAGTTTGGGATTTTGCCACGGCCAATACAATTTCCTCGTCTCGGGCGAGAATTTTTTGAGATTTTTCAAGTCTCAGCTCAAACCAAAAAGTTGTCCCCTCGCCCTCTTTACTGAGAAGGCCAATTTTGCCACCCATAAGCTCTACTAACTTTTTGCAAATTGAAAGCCCCAATCCCGTACCGCCGAACCTTCTTGTAATCGAGGCATCGGCTTGGGAAAATGCTTGAAACATTTTTTCTTGGTAGGTTTTAGACATTCCGATGCCGGTGTCTTCAACTAAAAATTTGAAATGAGAATCTGTTGAATTATCCTCTAAGGATTGAATCTGTACACTAACGCTTCCCGCCTTCGTAAACTTTATTGCATTTCCGACTAAATTGTTGAGCACCTGACGAATTCTTCCGATGTCACCCTTAAACACTTGATGCTTTATTTTGCCAACTTGAAAATGAAACTGAAGGCCCTTTTTCTCGGCCATCATTTTGAACAGTTTCTCTAAATCCAAACCAAATTCTACGATGTCAAAATCCAAGCTCTCAATTTCAAGCTTGCCGGACTCAACTTTTGAAAAATCCAAAATATCATTGATAATATTGAGAAGAGAATCTGAACTTGATTTGATGGTACTAGCGAATTCAATCTGCTCATTCGTGAGAGCGGTATCCAGCAACAAATTGACCATACCCATAACCCCATTGATCGGCGTTCTGATTTCATGGCTCATATTTGCCAAGAATTCAGACTTCAATTTAGAGGCTTCATTGGCCGCACGAGCGCGAATCTCTAACTCTGCCTTTTCGTCTTGATGATGTTTACGATCCGTAATATCAATTGTCATCCCTGAAATTCCGACAACTTTTTCAACTGAGTCGCGAATCGAAGTAAAGGTCACTTCGTACCAGCGTATTCCGATCTGAGTCACCTCAACAAATGATTCGCCGGCCAAGGCACGATCCATAGCAACTATGACATGCGGATGATCTTTATAAACTTCATCAATTGAGCGATCAATCATTTGCGCGGAGGTCAAACCAGTTGCACTGACTCCAATACCATTGCGAAAAACAAACTTACGATTGGTATCAATGGCCCAAAACGCAAAGGGGACGTGTTTTAAAAGAGTCTGAAGACGATCTTGTGCCTCCGTTAGTTGATTTTGTGAACTCACTTGCTTATCGATATTGAGCGCGATACCAGTTAGTCCATTAGGTTTATTTTCTAAATCAAAAATGGGAGAATAAGAAACTTCATGCCAAAGTCCATTGAGTTGGATCCGAATATTTTGCTTTTCACCACTAAGTGCCCGTTTTACTGCTGATGAGAGCTCATGGTTACCCTTTAGAATTTCAAATATAGATCTACCTAAACCATCCTTGCTTCCTTGACGAGCTGCTTCGCGGCCTTTTCCTTCGACACTTGTTACGATACCATTTTTATCAATTGCAAATAAGACAACATCTGTATTTGAAATTAAGTTCTCAAGCTTTTTCTTGGCAACTAAAAGTTCATTGTGGTCTCGCATCCTTTTCTGCTGAAGTTTTCGGATGCTACTCAACCAATAAAAACACCAGGCGACCAAACTGAAAGCCACAATTGTGAAGAATACGACCAGCCCTCGCAAAATCATTTTTTCTTGCTCAAAGATTTCATCAAGGGGCTCACTGACTAAAACATTCCATTCTAATCCCGGAACTTTTGAAGAACCGATTAGGCTGGGCTTAGCACTGAGCGGATCTTGCGCTTCGAAAGAAAATGCCCTGCCTGCAAAAAGACTAAGACTTTGAAACTTAGCTTTCATTTTTAGGGCATCATAGCCTTTCGAGTCGTCTTCGAACGCGAGGTTTCCTGATTGATCAATTAAGAGAACGCTACCATTTTCGGTGAGTCGATGATCCATTGCCCATTTGGCAAGCTGCTGAGTTTGGCTTAAGCTTGATAAATATCCTACAATTTTACCCATTGCATTCTTAACTGGCGTCGAAACGGCGACGACACTTGGTTTGGCGCCAGTGGCGGTTCGATAAATCTCTGAAACAATTGAATGCCCGCTTTTCGAAACGGCCTGAAACCACTGGCGATAAGCAAAATTTTTGCCAACAACTTGAGGATCGTCCGGATAAAGAAGTAGAATCTCGCCGGTGGTACTAGTGAAAAAGGCCACATCTATGCCTTTATTATTGATCACCATATTTTGAAGTTGTTCCTGTGCAGCTTTATAATTTTTTTTGAGCAAATGTTCATCGAATTTCTCTCGATTGGCATAGCTCTCTAAATAAGAAATCAATCCGCCAAAGTGTTCTGCAACAACTTTATTTACCAGCGCACTTGAATTTAAAATATTCTTTTCAGCAACTTCACGATCGGATTGGTGAATCATATCGTACACAAACGCAAAACTAAAACCAAATACCAAACTCGTTGAAATGAAAAGCACCCCAAACAGGCGAATGGGGGAATGCAAAACCCATGAAATACTTCTTTGGCTAATATCCTGAGGCTGGCTCATTTGTTTGTTTTTCGCCCTTATAAAAATACGATTTGAAATCATCGATTTAGCAAAATTTTTTCACTTTGATCGCTGAATCTATTCGGCGTTTTGAGAACATTTCCGAATACTGATTTAGCTTTTTGGACCGGACAAAAGACCTGCCCGATTTCGGCTCGCTTAAGATAAAAATTTCATGAAATGCAGCTCAGCTTGAATTGATTAAGTCCCTGATTTGGCAGCGAATTCGCTTAGTTTAAGACCCATAGGCAATTTGCGAGCTTAGCGCCCATGTGTTTAAGCTAATCTTGGACCCTTTATTAAGGTTATTTTAATATGAAGTCATTCGGATTTTTTTTAGCTAGCCTACTCGTATGTTTTCTCGGATTTAGTTCATTGAGCTTTGGCGTACCTCTTGATTATGAGAAAATTAAATCTGCAAAAAAAATTCTTATTATGCCAGGCACTTACGATCCCGTAAGTCTTGGCCATATTGAAACTGCTGAAATTTCTTTAAAGGCCTCTGGCGCAGATTTAGTGATCATTTTGCCAACTGGTAGCCCCGTTCATAAAAAGCCACAACCATTTGAGGTAAGAGTTCAACTGATCGACGCCGCACTAAATCGGCATCCCAATTTGACTTATCCTCTCGATGGCGAATGGGCCGCCCTATCTCAGGGATTCAATCCATTTAATGCCTTCTACAAAAAAATTCGCGAAATCAATCCGAACGTACAAATAGACCTCGTTGTTGGCCAAGATGTGGCCGAAAGTTCGCTTCCTTATTTACTTTTTCTCATTCACCCTGATGAGACTCTGGTCGTTCCCCGCGATCATGCCGAAAATTATCATCTCCCAAGAAATTTGGCGGCTCGAAATGTGCACC
The DNA here is from genome assembly GCA_043739185.1 of Bdellovibrionales bacterium. GTDB lineage: Bacteria > Bdellovibrionota > Bdellovibrionia > Bdellovibrionales > JAMPXM01 > JAYTQQ01. The sequence goes on along the minus strand of JAYUEN010000387.1, from coordinate 18,836 downwards.
TTATGCCCGAAGGACCTGCTGGAATTTCATCCTCAAAAGCGCGAAGCTATATTCACCATAATCTTGACTTATATTTCGCCGATCGAACTTCACCAGAAATTCAATTCAAATTGAGCGAACTTTCAAAACTAATTGCTCCGAGTAGCATTGAGGTCATTTTAGGCCGCGGATTGTATCTCGACACTCTCGACAATAATCATGCGACACCCTTGTCTGGATTGAAAAATTGGACCTCTCGAAAGGCAATTTCTATGTTGAAATCCATCGGCCTCTTTGAAAATACAAAGGCAATGGTCGTCAAATTAAAGCGTCACAAGAATTTAATGACGGTCAAAATCGGCGAGGAGATTTTTCCGGTTAAAAAATATTTAGGCAGTGGACTTGAAGCCGATGTATTTGTAATTGAAAAAAATGGCGTTGAAATTGCGATCAAAATGGCACGCAATAAAAAGGGTCGCGAAACCAATAAAAGAATTGTCAACGTACAACATTGGGCAAAGATGAAATTTCAAATTGATAGCCCTGAGATATTGGCTTTTGACCCCGAGGGACAATGGATATTAAGCGAATACATTAAGGGACCAAGCCTTGAGGCTTATATAAAAACCCATGACCATTTAGATGCAGGAGTTGCGAAGTCCGTGCTTGATTTGCATTCCAAAGCTTTGGCGATGGCAAATTTGAGTTTGATAAAACTGGATATTGCTCCTGACAATATTGTGGTTCGAGACGGCACTGCTTATTTAGTTGATATGGGACCTATTCCGGTTGATGCAATAATGGAGCAAAATGGCAAAGCAATGCTTGAGTTTTGGGAGCACAAATTCGCACCTAAGACTCCATTAAAAATGCCTTGGTCGAGGACTTCATTTATTGTTTCTAATTCTTGCCAATTATTGTTTAAATAGACTTCACTCTTTGAAGGAGAAAACAACTTGAATAAGCAAAAAATCATAAGTGCAATTTGTGAAAAGCTCGAGCTTGACCTTAAGGTCCTACAAGACGCGGCCCGAGCGACTTATGATGCCGCAACCAATGAAGAAAGTAAGCCCGAAAATGAATATGATACGAGAGCCCTCGAAGCATCCTATTTGGCTGGAGCACAGGCAAAACGTGTAGGCGAAATTGAAGAATTATTGTTTGTTTTTAAAAATATTGAAATCAAGAATTTCAAGAGTACCGAAGCGATCTCATCTACGGCGCTGATTGAAGTTGAATTTGAGGGTAAAAGGAGCTGGGTGTTTCTCATGTCCAAGGGCGGCGGAATTCAACTCACAATAGAGTCACAGCCGATCCAAATCATCACTCCAAATGCGCCATTGGGCGAAGCCCTTTTGGGTCTGAAAATTGGCGATATCGCGGTGGTTGAAAGTGCTAAAAAAATTCTGGAATACGAAGTATTAGCCATTCAGTAGCCTTGCGCATCAAATCTGCAATCTAAAAATTTCGCTATGCAAATCAAGCCTCTCGCTGATAAGTCTTGAGCTTAATCTGGGCTTAATCTGGGCTCAAATATCGGAGTCATAGATGCGATTCTTGCTTAAACTAATTCCCCTAGTAATCTTCCTCTCAATCCATGCAAAAGCCCTTACAAACTCTACGGCAAACGAAGAGCCCAGTTTTCAAAATAATGTTTTGATAAGCGCAATTGTACTGGGTGATAACGGAGACGAGGTGAATGGCTACTGCAATGCCACTCTTCTTTCAAACCAAGTATTGATAACCGCTGCGCATTGCCTTGCCGAAAGCTTAGCACTTTCAAAAAATCGACTACACCTTGAAGTAGGCGCCTACAAATACGTGAATCGCAAGATCGACGGAAAATTGGTTCGCATCGGATTTGTTCCCTATCTTAAGAAGGACCTCTCGGCTCACTTTATTTTGTCAAAGTATCTTCAAAACAAAATATTAAGCCAAGGGGTCAAAGTCCAAATTCCACCGGGAGAAGACGTTGCGCTCATCTTGCTCAATGAGAAACTTGAGCTCGAGCCAAATTTTATTTTTGCAAATATAGTTCCTCAAAAAATTTGGTTGGTAGTAAAACAGAATTTAAGTTCAGCCCTATTTCAAATAGTAAGTATTAATTATTGGGACACCAATACTACCGACTTTAAACGTTCAGCAGTCTTAAATAGTTTTTCTTATAATGGTGGTGGCTGGATCGAATCACGCTCCACTTCGCGTGTCGAAGAGGGCGATAGCGGCAGCCCAGTTTATATTCGCTTTCAAAATCATGATTATTTGGCTGCTGTGGTAAAGGGTAAGGCTTCTAATATTTTTTCAAACTGGGATGTCATGGCAAGCTTGAGCTCAAAGGCTTGTAATATCGCGCGTGAAAACGCGCTGAACGCTGAAACTTTAAATTTGGTCTGCCATTGATACTGAGCTTAGGGCCCTTAATTCTTAGTGACTAAATTGATCTTTAGAAACTCTAAACTTGTGGCCCAAGCAAGTTGCGAAGCCAATGGGTGAAAAGACGCCCGGTCGTCAGTTGAGAATCCGTGGCCAGCATCTGAAATCACAATATTGGTATAAGTCTTTTTTGATGCCGTCAGAGCCTCAGTTAGGCTGCGGATTTGTTCTTGAGGTATCCCCGTATCCTGACCTCCCCAAAAAAATAAAAGTGGAGCTCTTTGGCTAGAAGCCAAGCTCAAATAATTAGGAACGATTCGACCACCGTAATATGAAATCGCCGCTTTCAAGGGGACGCTTGAGTTAGCGATGAAACTTGCCCGGCCGCCCATACAGTAACCTATCGAGGCGATCTCTTGAATTTGATACCGCTCGTGAATCCAATCATAACAGGCGCCAACGTCCTCAATAATTCCGTTTTCATTTATGGCGGAGAAATGATTTTCAGCAGCTTTAAAATTATTGTAATCGCAAGTCCAGCCAGACTCTGCAGTTCGATGGTAGAGTTCTGGCGCAATCGCAAGATAGCCCTCTTTGGCAAACTTTAGAGTTAGTTCTTGAATATGAGCATTCACGCCAAAAGCTTCTTGCAATATGATAACGCCAGCCTGAACCTTAGTTTTGGGTTCAGAAAAATAACAAGTCATCGTAGTTTGATCTTTTGTCTTCAATTCGACTTTATTCACTCTCACTCCTCTTCAATTTCACGCATCTCATTCGCTGCACTTCATCTAAATAAGCGGTCATTTTGCCAGAACCAATGCATTAGCCAACTCATAATGCGGACCTGAAAGTATTAAATTGACCTCTGCAAGGCTAAGGTTGATGTTAGGCACGCTATGTCCGAATTTTCTTATATTTCTAAATTTAACAGGATTCGCCCCAAATTCGAGGTATCTCAAGAATTTTTACTTGAATGGCTGGTACGCGCACATTTGCAAGCTAAAATCTGCGCACAAGGACGAAACGATTTAGCCTGGGATATTTCAACAGACGAATATGCTAAAGTGAAGAGATTTGTCGATCGATTTGCGTGCTCGCCTGAGAAAATTTCAAACCGCGGAATTCATACAGATAACCCAAAGGAGCGAAACTTTTTAAACTTGCTCATTTATAAAATTTCGCAAGGATCATTGTCTGGTGCGACCATGCTTGAACGGACCATGTATTTTTCAAAAAAGTGCAAACAAATTTTTGAGGAATTTTATCCGGCAGAGCACCAAGCGCCCGAGCATTTAATTCATATCACTTGCACTGGATATGTTTCACCAAGTGGCGCTCAACATCTTGTAGCTTTAAAAAATTGGAGCTCACTCACTCGGATTACTCACGCATACCATATGGGATGCTATGCCTCTCTGCCTGCGATTCGAATGGCGCAAGCCTTTGCAGCTCAGTCAAAAAGCGAAGTCGACTTGGTCCATACTGAAATCTGCTCCCTGCATCTCGATCCAAATAATCACTCTCCTGAACAAATTGTTGTGCAGAGCTTATTTGCAGATGGATTTATAAAATACAGTGTTTCGACTGAAACCCCCTACTCCGGATTTCGCATCTTGAAAGTGAAGGAATTTATCATTCCTGATTCGGCAGAACTCATGACTTGGTTCACTTCAAACTTTGGCATGCAAATGTCGCTTTCAAAAGAGGTTCCTTCAGTCATTGCAAATCATATTGTAGCTTTCTTAAAGGATTTTGAAGTTCAATTTGAAAACTGTTTATTTGCAATTCATCCGGGGGGACCAAGAATTATAGAGTCACTACAAGATCTTTTAAAACTGAGAGACGATCAAGTACGACATGCAAAAAGTGTTCTGTTTCGTTTTGGAAATATGTCCTCAGCCACTCTCCCGCATATCTGGCAAGACCTTTTAGATGATCAAACTATCTCAGCAAAAACAAAAATAGTGAGTTTGGCATTTGGCCCTGGACTAACTATTTTCGGTGGCCTCTTTGAGAAATTATGATCTTACTTTGTGGAATTCCGATCTTTTTGCAAGCCCTGATCATTTCAATTGACGAATTTTATTATCATTACAAACGAGGCCTACCAAAATGGGAACGCATCGGGCATCCTTTAGATAGCTTGAGCATCCTTCTTTGCTGGAGTTTCGCAGCTCTCAAACTTCCCTCTGAAAATAATATATTTGCTTTTGCACTGCTCTGTATTTTCAGCTGCCTTTTTGTCACCAAAGATGAATTCGTACATGCCCGCGAATGCAATGGCGCTGAACATTGGCTTCATGCAATTCTTTTTCTTCTGCATCCAATTTGTTTTTACGCCTTGTTTGCTCTGTGGAGGGCAGGTGAATTTCAAAATGTAATAATAATACAAATAGGATTCATTTTTGCTTTTATGTTGTATCAAATAGTCTTTTGGCAATTTATAAAAAGGACCCAAAATGAATAGCGTTGATAATAGCATCTATCAAGAGCTCGGAAGCCGCTGGTACGAATCGCAAGACAATCCGGTGGCGTTACTTCGAGCCGAGTCTCAATTACGAAATCCCTGGATTTTTGCAAAAATTAAAACTTTACTTGGCCGTGAACTTTCAAACTCTCAAATTGAAATTTTAGACGTCGGATGTGGCGGCGGATTTCTCAGCAATTATCTAGCAAAGCAAGGCTATTCAATTCACGCAATTGATTTGTCAGAGTCGAGCTTGCAGATCGCCCGAAAATACGACGAAACCTCAAGTGTTCACTATTCACTTGCAAATGCGGCCCATCTCCCATTTAAAAGTAATACTTTTGATGTGGTCACTGCGATGGATTTTTTAGAACATGTCGAAAATCCTGAAATATACATTGCCGAAATTTCGCGGGTTTTAAGACCCGGTGGCGTCTTCTTCTTTCACACTTTTAATCGCAATCTATTTTCTTGGCTTCTGGTCATTAAAGCTGTTGAAATTTTCGTGAGAAATACGCCTAAGAATATGCATATTTTGCGATTGTTTATTAAGCCCTTCGAGCTAAAGAAATATTGCCACATAGCCAAGCTCGAAGTTCGAGAAATGAAGGGTTTAAAGCCCAATCTCTTCAATCTAAGGGTACTGCTTGGGTTCTTAAAGCGTGTGGTTTCTTCTGAATTTACTTTTAGTTTCACAGATTCACTCAAAGCCTCTTACTGTGGCTATGCTATCAAAATTCCCACGCCTATTGGTATAGAGCCCATCCCCCCCCCAAATGGGAAATTGGGATTGAATTAATCTGCACAAAAGGCTTAAATAGCTAACGAGAATCCCTATTATAATTTCTGAATGAGAATTAATGAAATTTTTTGGCCCTAAAGAAATCAAGTATTTTGTGAATCTCTGGATAGATCAAAATCACCTGAGCCTTAAAAATAAAATTGCGCTTGATCTGCCCGCCGGCAATGGCGTGACTTCGAGAAAATTAAAAGACCTGGGGGCAAAAGTAGTCGCATACGATCTCATTCCAGAGTTTTTTCATGAAAAAGACATTGAATGTCACTATGCGGATCTTAAAAAAGATCTACCAATTGCTTCTGGCCTAGCAGACTTTGTCATTTGCCAAGAAGGTGTTGAACATATTGCTGATCAGATTCACATGTTTTGTGAGTTCTCGAGAGTTTTGAAACCCGGCGGCCGTTTGCTCATCACCACTCCAAATTATTCAAATCTGCGCAGTCGCTTGAGCTATATGCTTGGTGAGAGCGAGTATTTTGGCAAGTATATGCCGCCCAATGAAATTGACAGCCTGTGGTTCACCGCTGAAAAATCAGAATCAGTTTATTATGGACATATTTTTCTAATTGGGATTTTCAAGCTCCGTTTGTTTGCTGAATTGGCCGGATTTAAAATACACAAAATTCACTCAACTAGAGTCAATGATACCTCCCTGCTTCTCATGTTTATTTTTTATCCGTTTATTCTTTGGTTCAATTGGAGTTGTTACAGGCGGGCCCGTCGAAAGAAACCCGAAGGAAAAAAGCTTTGGCTCGAGCTCTTCAAGCTCGGAATCAACCCAAAGGTATTGCTAGATAATAGTCTTTTTGTTGAATTCGCGAAAGTAGAAGAATCTCAAGATTCAATTGCCAAATTCAAGCAAAGTCATCAAACTGAGAACTTCATTACTTAAAATTGGGTCCTTTATATGGCAGTACTAGCTTCGGCTTATAAAATTTCAAAAGCTTTTGGAATTCAAACGCTCTTTAAAGACATTAGTTTTTCAATTGAGAGCGGTCAAAAAATTGGACTTATCGGACCCAATGGCGCTGGGAAGTCCACGCTCTTGCAAATTCTCGCAAAACTGCAGACTCAAGATAAGGGCGATCTCAGTCTATCGAATCAAATTAAAGTTGGATATTTACACCAAAGCCCGCATTTTGCTCCAGAAAGTCGGCTTTACGAAACCGTGGTTGGCGCGACTGAAGATCCTTATGATTATGAAAACATTTTGATTTCCCAAGAAATGATTTCCCGCCTTGAACTTGATCAATTTGGCGAAGACGCGCTCTTAAACGAGCTTTCTGGCGGCTGGAAGAAGCGCGCAGCTTTGGCATGCGAGCTCGTTAAGAAACCAAATCTTTTACTTCTTGACGAGCCAACCAACCATTTGGATTTAAAGAGTATCATGTGGCTCGAAGATTTTTTAAACAAACAAACACAGCTAGCATCTTTGATGGTTACCCATGATCGACTTTTTCTGCAAAATACCTGTGACTTCATTTTTGATTTGGACAAAAGAAATCCTGAGGGTTTGATCAAGTTTTCAGGCAGCTACTCTGATTTTGTCGACTTCAAAGAAGCTGGCCTTGAAGCACAAAGAAATCTTGAAAGCGTAAAAAAGAATACCTTGAGACGCGAAACCGAATGGCTCAGACGCGGGGCCAAAGCTCGTCAAACAAAGCAAAAAGCCAGAATTGAACGCGCCGGCGATCTATCTTCAGAAGTTCAGGACTTAAAGGAGCGCAACTCAAATAAAAAGATTTTGGTAGATTTTGGAGAAGTCGGCCGCGCGCCTAAAAAAATTCTTGAAGCCAAGCACATTTCAAAGAAACTCGGCGGAAAAACTCTTTTTGAAAATTTCTCTTTTCTGCTTGGGCCAAAAACGCGTGTTGGTATATTAGGAAATAACGGCTGCGGCAAATCAACTTTGATTCGCACCCTATTGGGCGATATTAAACCCGATAAGGGCGAAGTCTGGTTAACCGACCAAATGACCATTTCTTATTTCGAACAAAGTAAGAACAGTTTGAATCCCGAGATCAGCGTCTTGAAGAACATCTGTCCCGATGGGGACTATGTGCAAGTTCAAGGTCAACCCATGCATGCAAAATCCTATTTGACCAAATTTCGTTTTAGGCATGATCAAATGGATATGCCAGTTAAAAAACTTTCAGGTGGAGAGCAAAGCAGACTCTTAATTGCCATGCTCATGATGAATAAGGATCAAGTTCTGGTTTTAGATGAACCGACCAATGATCTTGATATCGATACCCTGAATGTCCTTGAAGAAGCATTGAAGGATTTTGATGGCGCCATAATTTTGGTGACTCATGATCGGTATTTTATGGATCAAGTCTCAAATCAAATTCTCGCCTTTATTGAGGGCTCTACCGAGCTCGTTAGCTTCTCAAGTTTCTTACAGTGGCAGGACTATCAAGCCAATCTCAAAACTCCAAATGCGAGTAATTTAAATTCGAAAACAAAAGGCAACAAAGAAGAGACTTTGGCGAAACCAGAGCTCGGCTCTCTAAGTAAGAAAAAATTAAGCTTTAAAGATCAGCGTGAGCTTGAAGGCATTGAAGCTAAGATTCAAATTGCTGAAGAGAAACTTTCTGAAATTCAGGTTCAAATGACTCTGCCAGAAAATCTGTCGCAATTTCAAAAGCTTTCAGAATTGACCACCAGTCTAAAAAAACAACAAACTGAAGTTGAAAGTTTATATAAACGCTGGCAGTCCCTAACCGAGTAGTATTAAACGAGACCTAATTTCTTTTCATTTGGGATCATTGAATCGGCACTAATCTGAAGCGAAAGATTTTGGCTGAATTCTTCTAAACAAGATTTTATTTCAAAACTCGTTTCAAATGACATGACCTTTTTAACTAAAAGCTTACAATCTACAAAAGATAAGCTGCGTACAAGGCGACGAGTTGATAGCAAATGTTGAGATGTCATACTCAATTCATTCACTCCCATGCCAATAAACAATGGAACTAGCAATTCCGAATGAGCAAGGGATCCGCAGATCCCTGAATGTAGTTGAACTTCACTGGCTGCACTCAAAATTCGATTCATAATTCTCAAAAAGCCAGGATTGAACGGATCATAAAGTTTTTCAACTTTGTCGTTTAAGCGATCAACGGCACAAACATATTGAGTCAAATCATTGGTGCCTATACTTATGAAGTCGACGTGTTTTGCAATCAGATCGACGATCATGGCCGCGCTAGGAACTTCAATCATCACGCCAAATTGATAATCTTGGCAGAAAAGCTTTCCCTCTGCTTTAAGCTCTTGTTCACATTCATTTAATACAGATTTCGTTTGAAGAATTTCTTCAATATTTGAAATCATCGGAATCATAATTCCGATCGAATGTCCCAAGCCCGCCATCAAAATCGCCTTGATCTGATCCTTAAAAATGCCACGCTCCTGAAGACATAGCCGAATTCCCCTTAAGCCCAGAAACGGATTCATTTCAGCGGCAACTGAAAGCCCCTCGAGTTGCTTGTCACCACCTATATCAAGCGTGCGGATCACACAATGCTTAGTGCCCAAAGCTTCAAAAACTTCTCGATAGGCTTGATACTGTTCTTTTCGACTTGGAATTCGATTGTGGTTTAAAAAAACAAATTCAGTGCGATATAAACCCACCGCTTCAGCATCATTCTCAATTAGCGACGGAATATCTAGATGTCCGCCAATATTTGCACCTAACAAAATGCATTTTTTGTCTCTTGTTTCAGATTTTAGATTTTTATATTGATTGAGCTCAGCCTTCGATTTGCTCAACTCCTGTATCTTTTTTTCAAACGCCAGACAAGACTCAATGCTTGGCTCAATTTCAATTTCACCACTCAAGGCATCTAGTAAGACAAGATTTGAATCTTCTACTTGGGCCATAATCCCACTTGCTCCCGCAAGCGCCGGAATCTCAAGAGCTCGCGCGATTATAGCCGTATGTGAAGTTTTTCCGCCCAATTCAGTTATGATCCCCTTTACTAGCTTTGGATTAAGCGACGCCATCTGAGATGGACTTATATCTTCGGCTATCAAAATGGAGTTTGGCGGAACATTTTCTAAATTAATGCTCTTTTGCCCCAGTAGATGAGCCATCACTCGACTGGCGATATCTTTTACATCGGCGGCTCGTTCACGCAAATAGGAATCTTCTAGTCCAGCGAGCATGCCGGCAAACTCGTCACTGGCCTCTTTATAAGCCCAAACCGCACTCAATTTTCCTTGTAGGATCAGGTCCTTTGCCCGATCGACTAGCTCAGGATCTTCGATCATCAAAGCGTGAGCTTCAAAAATCTCAGCTTGTTGATTTTGCGAGGATTTGTTTAATCGTGATACAATTTCTTTCATTTCAAGCAAGGCGTTTGAAATAGCTAAATTTAATTTTTGGAGTTCCACTTCGCTATTTTCAACAATACGCGGAATATGAGAATGATTTTTCTGCTCAGGCATTTTATAAACTTTGCCCATAGCAAGCCCAGGAGAAACAGGTATCGCCTTCATTCGAGCATCCTTCATAGTTTAAATTTACTTTGAACCATTTCGGACAAGCTAGTCAAAGCCAACTCGGCGTCTATACCTTCGGCTTTAATGGTAAACTCTGCATTGGCGGTTAGTCCCAACCCCATAATACTTAAGAGTGATTTTGCATTGGCGGTTTTACCATTGTATTGCAGTTCAATTTTAGATTGAAACATCCCCACTCGCTTAACTAATATTCCTGCTGGGCGTGCGTGCATTCCTTCTTCGTTTAATAGCTTCACAACTACTTCCACAATTTCCCCTCTCAATTAAATTCAAATTCTAAAACATCATGCTTGAGGCCAACTTTACCTGTCTCAAGTAGCCGCAGGTTCTTTACAGAATCCATATTCGTTATTATGATAGGTGTAATTGTGGATTTCGCTTTTAGCTCAACCAAAGCTAAGTCAAACTGAATGAGTAGATCACCAATTTTAATGCGATCCCCAACTTTCACTAAGCTCGAAAAGCCCTCACCCTTCATTAAAACGCTATCAATTCCGACGTGAATCAAGACTTCAAGTCCATCATCTGACAACATTCCAATCGCATGACGAGTCGGAAACACCGTGGTGATTTCACCTATGCATGGTGAATATATTTTGCCCTCGCTTGGCTCAATGGCAAAACCATCGCCTAAGATTTTTCCTGAAAAAGTTGCGTCCGGAACCTCTGACAAATTCATGATTCGGCCGAGCCCTGGGCTTACGAAGCGGCCCAAGCGCATTTGAATTTTAATTTCCTCTTTTAAGAAATCAGATTCTACTCCAAATATTGCTTGTACATTGGTTCCTGACTGCATCACTCCGGCAGCACCCAGCGCCTTTAATTTGGCTTGATCGACCAAACCAGAATCACGCACCACAACTCTGAGGCGAGTGATACAGGCGTCTAGACTTTGAATATTGAGCCTCCCACCAAGTGCCAGCAAAACATTTTTTGCCAAATCGGAGTCTGAGAATTTTTGAACTTTCAGAGAGTTTTCGCTTTTTTCAATCTCGCGACCAGGAGTCTGAAAATTGAAGAAACGAATAGCGAAATAAAAACTTGAAAAGTAAAGAAGAGAAATGAGGGGGCCAATTACCAAAAACAAATACTGACTGTTTTTTTGATTGAAATATCCAAGTGCAAAGTCAATCAAAGAGGCCGAAAAGGTATAGCCCAAATGAAGGTCGAAATGCGCAGTTAATATTCCGGCTAAAAAGGCAAAGCCCACATGAAGCACATAAAGCAAGGGTGCTACAAAAATAAAAGCAAACTCAATTGGCTCGGTAATTCCGGTAATAATTGAAGTCAGTGCCGCCGATAGCATCACTCCACCGACTGCTTTTCTCTTTGCTTTTGGTGCCGCTAAAAACATGGCAAAGGCTGCCGCCGGAAGGCCAAAAAGCATAATCGGAAATTCAGATGCCATCATACGACCGGCACTCATATCACCGGCGAAATACCTGGCTGAATCACCCTTTACAATTTGTCCTGCCGAAGTCACATATTGTCCAAACTCATACAAAAAAGATGGATAGTAAACATGATGGAGCCCCACCGGTATGAGTAGCCGCTTACCTGCTGCATAAAATGCCGGCCCAAGTGCTGAGCCATTGACAGAATTACCAAAGTCATAAATTGCGCTTTGAATGGGGGGCCACAAATAGCCCAAGGCAAGCGCCAAGATGAAAGTCATGGCCACACTCATAATTGGCACAAAACGTTTGCCTGAGAAAAAACCTAATATTTGAGGCAACTTTATATTCTGAAAGCGATTGTAAATTTGCGCAACCAAGAGACCCACGATGATGCCGCCAAATACCCCTGTATTTATAGCTAGAGATAGCTTTTCGTGATCACTGATAACCTTTAAAATATTAATCAACGTGAAGTAGCTTGCAGCCGCTGCTAGGCCCGCAATCCCTGCTCCACCGGTAAATCCGATTGCCACACCAATTGCAAAAATTAAAGGGAGCTGTTCAAATATGGCAAGCCCGCCGGAAAATAGAACTTGGCCAACCAAGGCTCCGCTTTTATCAAAATCCTTTAAGATTCGACCGAGGGCAACGAGCAGCCCGGCCGCAGGTAATACCGAAACAGGAATCATCAATGCTTGTCCAATTTTTTGCAGAACGGACAAAGCATTATTCAATTTGGACTGCATTTCAAATCCCCACTTTTACATTTGGTTTCGAATATAATTGCGCCATGCCAATGCGGATAAATAACTCGCGTGACTCCAAGTAAGGTTAACCGCGCCTTGCATATAACCAGAATTTCGATTGATTTGTTCTGACAATGCGCCATCACTTCCTCGATGCATAAGGGTCAACTCAAGTTCACGATCACCCTGTGCGAACAATTGTTGGGCAATTGCTTTAATTGCAGCATCATTATTGGCAATAACTTGACCATTCTTGAATATGGTTTGACCATTCATTAAACTATTGAAAAACCTCAAATTGATTGGATTGATTTGCAATTGTTTTACCTGAAGAAGATGAAGTGCTGTTCGATAATAGACTTCTGCGGCAGCTTGGCTTGCGATAAACCATGGATTCCCGATACTATTTGTATTCACGCCATCATAAGTATCCTCAGGATACCTTCCCATTGCCACGCCTAAATTTGGGTCCCTATTGAGAGGATATTCTTTTTGAAAAACATCTTTCAGCGCCTGCAATGTTGCCAATACGCGATCGTCATAAGGAGCATAATAGCCATCTCCAATATCACCATAAAGTGCAGCAAGTAATACGGAAGAATCAAGCGATGTAACTTTTCTCGGACCACTCAAAACATTTATGCTGGTAAGAATATAATTTAGATTGGAATTCCAAAACGCTTGTAGCGCTTGACCTATACTTTGCGCCTGTTGCGAATAGAATTGGGCTGCTCCGTTGTCGCCGAGTCGGCGTGCAAGCTGAGCCCCAGCCATCAAAGCTCTTCGTTGCACCATTAATGTAAAAAAGTGCGCACCATAGGCTTCTTCCCATAAATCAAATGAAGAAATATTCCAGTTGTGAGCAACGTATTCGAGATCTAATTTTATCAAACTGTGATTGGGCATGGTCGGACTGTAAAGCCGAGCCAAAATTTCATTTTGATTTGGCCAGTTTTCTTTAATGACCGTATTTAAAAAATAAATAAAACTAATCGCGCGCAATGCGGGACCATCGGTTTGCGGACGCCCCCACGGCCCTTGAAAGGCCGAGCCATCAAAATTAAATTTAGGCTCACCCAATCCTGCCATTAGATTTGGAATAGCTTGAAACCCGATATTGAGAGACATATGTGAAGTCATCCAAGATTGAATTGAGTTTCGGATGCCCCCAGCATCAGTCAAATATAAGTTTTGCACTTGCATGAAGGTAATTGCGGCATCACGAATCCAATGAAAAAAATAATTTGGTGCATTTTGACTTGGAGAGGCCACAATGATTCCGGGTCGAACCCCAGGAATATTCAAATTTTGAATCATGAAGTTTTCGGATTTAATTTTTTGGTCAGCAAATGCGCTGTCATCCATTAAAAGTCTTCGAATCGGAGTGAGTGGCTGAGGAACCCGGCCGTTCACGATAACAGGGCTTGCCGTTTTATTCGGGAGGCCCGCCGCCTGAACCAAGGAACCCAAAACTGAAAACCCCAAAAAGATGAAAATAAAAGAGTTGCGAAATTGAGTAGTGAATTTTTTCATAAAACTCTCCCTTTGCAATTGGTTAAAGTGCACGGGAAAGTATTACGATTGAGTTATTTTAGCCAGTAGATAATGCTTTGGAATTACTAATTTACTTCCTTACAAAAGGCTAACAAAAGCCAAATGAGCGGCAAGCGAGAAGAGCTATACTTCTCGGCCTAAGATTCACTTAATAGTGAGAGGTGATATTGCCAGCAGCGCTGCTGAGCTCATGCGAAGCTATGCGAATGAGATTGTGCACTAAATCGATTTCAACCCCAATGCTTGCCGCAAGTTTAGTATGATTAAATTTAAGCAACATATATGAAATATTTGAGGCCTCGAGCCCGCATGTATCGCTAACAAAGCCAAGACCTGCTGAAAAGCTTGAATCCATTACATATTCTTCCCCACCAATATTTAATTTGAGCTCAGGACCAGAATAATCATAAGTCCCAAGTTCGCTACATTGCAGGTCCTTAGTGGGCTTAAATTGATTTAAATGAATTTCTGATATCTGACCATTGACTATTGGGCCAGCCACAGTCGCTAGCAGGCTGAAGTTTTTTGGCATTCCGACATCCGCAAAAGCAATAGAACTTGCTAAACAGTTCGCGCCCATCATCAATAAAGCCAATAGTAAGTTTTTCATAAAATTCCCCATTCTAAAGATTTTTTTCTAAGAATTTATTAGCAACCCAACGCTGCTAAGTCAAAGCAGTCAAGCAGGTCAGCCTGAAACGTCAAACGCAACGCGCATCAGGATGGGTTCTAACTTCTTTTAGTTGGTAAAATGTTGAAAACTTCAGCGTCAGGCATTCCGAATTCAGTCAACAGCAGCTGATCCCGAATCAGAGCCAGATTGTCGATCTGGCTCCTTTGGTTTCAACTTTAAATCATTTTTAATTTGTAGATCATTGCGCCTAACTCATTGGCAATCTTACTCAAATCTGCCTGCTCAAGAATCTCTAGCAAAACTTGAGTTTCACGAAGTGACGCATAGCTAATTGATAACTACGAAAATTCTTAAAACCAATGGCCGATCAATTAGGCGCATGCCTATATAAGCTGACCCACTGAAGGCCGATCACCGAAACTGGAAGCGGTTGACGGCCGCTGCTGCCGTTTAAACTGCTTTGAATTCTAAGAGTTAAAACGAGACCAACAAAAAGAAGAAAGGGACGGGGTGTCGACCAAATTGACATGTCAATGCAAAATTCAGCAAGCCTTCAAACTGGCGTAAATTTTAGCTCCAGCAAGCATCGTATTGTTTTCAATCCACTTTCTCATTCATATTTTTAGGCATTCGAATTGCTTTGATCCTAAGGAGACAATTTAAATGAATCTGAAAGCCAGAACCCAGAGGACCCCATGCTTTGCCAAAGTGCTTTAGTAAATATTAAAAAATATGCCTTTCAATTGGTGAAAGCTGTTTTAATTTTATGTGCATTTCGGTCACAGGCTTTTGCTCAGAATTCAACTTCCCTAAGCACAAATCAATCCCAAATCCCGATAGAGAAAAAAAGTTTGCTCTCAAATATTGATTTAAGCATCACCAATCGCTTTTATTTCACTCCCGCAAGTGTGAATAATCTTTTAGCAAACGAACTCGGCCTCCGATATGGCTTAAGCAAGCAACTGTCGCTCAGTATGTCTCTTGAATATGATCAAATGACGTCTGTAAAAAATGCCGCGAACTCAGATTTACAAGATGCCGATTTAAGTATTACTTATGTCTATTCTCCACCTGCCAATGAGCAGAGCTCTTCGAGCTGGGATGCTGGCCTAAGTCTCATAGCATCGATCCCCACCTCGCGAAGCTCACAAAGTCAAAGTGAATATGGTGGAGCTGGTCTCAAGAGCTTTATTGATTTTATCGTTAACCCATTTGTATTTACGATTTCGAGCCGCAATTACGAGTACTTTTACGAAAGTGCATATATTCCTGCCGCAGACACTGTGGCCCTGACTAAAAATGAACCCATGAGTGATCCACAGGCAATTCCCCCAACCTTTCTGACGTCGGCACTGACACCTACTTCCCCCCAATATGTTGCCAATTGCAATTTTTATAGTGATAGCTCCATCATCGGGCTTATAAAGATGACTCCAAATTTTATGTTTCGCAATGAAGTTCGATACGAAGCCACGGGTTATTATGACAATCATTTTACAAATAATATTCATGATAAGTATGGTTTTGGATATCGATTTGCCCCTGAATTCGTCATTTGGCTTTCACAAGACAATTCTAAAAATACAGATTTGTCGGGTTCGATTTTTGACAGCAAATTTATGTCGACCATCCTCAGCCTCTACTGGAAGATCTAAATAGACAGTGCCTCAATCTGAGGTAAAGTATCCCAATGAACTGCATTCATTGCTCTGCACCTCTTACCCAACAATCGCCTCAGACGCTTCAAAACATCTGTGTACATTGCCATATTTTACCTGCGCACGACTCACCCCTGCAAATTGGTAGCACGGGTGAATTCAATTCCGAGAATTTTTCAGTTATAGGATGCAAGAAAAAAGTGACCAACCAGATTTCATGGCTCGAATGGCTTATTTTATTTGAAGATTCGAAGTTGGGCTGGATCCGAGAGGCACAAGGCACTTGGAGTTTATTTTTCTTTGAAGCGGCAAATGAATCTGCCAGAAGCTTTGAGCCGTCTGCACTTCGGCCGCAAGATATCTTTACCTATGCCGGGAAGCGCCTTCGCGTTCAAAAGATTTACTCAGCAATTCTTGAGTTTGAAAATGGCGAAAGTCTACTAATAAGCAATGGACGTGAACGCTCTCAGATCTTATGGGCCGAAGAGATAGATCGTACTGACGCCAAAACAATATTGTATCAATTTGAATATACAGAGGACCCAAGATTTGAATTTCCGCCCATGATTTCACGAGGGCAGATTTTAGAGTTCGCAAAACTTCACGCCAAGAACTTAAAAGCTTTAGACGGCGCTGGCCGTATACAGAAGATTATTTGCCCCAACTGTTCAGGTAATTTCTTAGTACGCTTTAAAAGCTTTTCTTTTCGGGCGGTTTGCCATTCTTGTTATTTTATTGTTGATATTGCTTCAGATGATCACATGAGCTTAAAGCAATTTGATCTTCAGTATAAATTCACCCCCCTCATTTCACTCGGTACTAAAGGCAAAATACTAGGTGAGCTTTTCGAAGTGATTGGATGTGTCCGCTTTCTTCAAGCTGAATCACCACAGACCGAAATGATTCGCTATCTTTTGTTTAGTCCGACGAATTCATATCGTTGGCTAGACTGTGAACATGGCCACTGGAGCATAAACCGTAGTGTTTCGGATTTACAGCCAACAAACAAAGACTTGCCCATCACCTACCGAGGGCAAAAATACAATTATAGCCACCAGTCCGAATGGCGCTTGGTTTTTGCAACTGGCGAATTTTTTTGGCCATTACAAAAGGATGAGCTTTTTAAAATGCGGCATTTTATCTTTCGACCTTTCGAATTGAGCCAAGAAATTTTTGCATCTGAAACAAAAATCTACCTCGGGCGCTATTTGAACCCAAGCCAAGTTTCCTCGGCTTTTAAATTGACTAAAACCCTACCCGAGCCAATGGGCTCTATTCCGCATCAAGTTTCGCCTTTTCATCATTTAGTTAAAGAGATTCTATTTATTCAAATTCTTTTTTTGACTGTCTGTTTTTTTGTACAATTGAGAAGCATACAGAACTCAGGAAGCACTATTCATCAGAGTCAACTTCATTTTTCTAAAGATTCGGACGAAACAAGTCAAAGCACCGAGCCGTTTGAATTAAGGGGCGCAACTCAGGCACTTAGTTTTTCAATCGATAGTCTCAAATCTTTACCACTACGATTTGAAGCCCAGCTTTTGGACCTTCAAGATAAAAGGAAATTCAAATTTCCCTTAATGAACAATCATGAGTCTCAATTCGTTTCAAGTGTTCCGAGCGGGCTTTACCTTTTAAACTTCAAAATTTTGAATAATCTTGAGTCAAAGAGCGAAAGCTTTGATTTAAAAGTAGCGGTTGTCTATGGAGCCAAATCGTGGAGTAACTTTTTTCTCGCAGTCCTTCTCATCAGCATGCCAAGTTTTGTTCTTTTGGCAATTGATCAAAACTTTGAGATTCGGCGAAAGCGAAACTTAAAAAGGCTAAAGGGGAGAAATTAGAATGCTCAACCACAACGTCAAATTGTATTTTTTTTATTGTCTTCTGGTTTGTGGATTACTCACCTATTCAAATTTAATTGGGTTTTACATTCTAAATTATATTCTTCATTGAGCAGGACGCAAGGCGTCCGATTAATTTACATAAACTTAAGATTTTACTCAAAGACCTTATGATATCTTTTTAAGTCCACCTCTTACAAATGGATTGAAAATGGCGATTAGGCAGTTAGGTCTCAGTTATCATGTTGAATATACAAATTGCGAAAAAGACCTCGTAAATAATCTGAATCAAATGAAAGAATTGATGCTTGAGGCATGCCGTATTGCCGGAGTTAAAATTGTTCACGATTTCTTTCAAGTTCACCATACAAATGTTTCGGGAGTAGCCTTGGGAGCTGATTCACACTTTAATCTTCACTCGAATACGGATTTAAAATATGTAGGGCTTGAAATCTTCACTTCTCAATTTGATTTAAAAATTCAAAGCTTAATTGATTTTTTAGCGGAAGGGCTCAAAGCTCAACAAGTCAGTTGGCAAAAGTACCATCGCGGCACCAACTCCCAGCTCAAACCTTTTCGCGAAAATCACTCTGTCAGTCGCTCTGAGTTTCCAAATTGTTGATAAGCTATTGATTACTTCAGGCGCTGGCAAACCGCATTCAGTTACTGCAACTGAACACTGAAACAGCAAAACTGTTGACCGCTGCTGCTGCCGCAAAAACTGATTTGAATTCTATAATAAACAAAAACATACTTATGCATTGACCTGGGTTCTTTCTTCTTATAGTTGAATTCCTGTGGATAAGTATTTTTAAGCTTTTGCGTTATTTGGGAGTTTTTCGGGTCTGGTTTTGGACT